>JASJDD010000246.1 GCA_030065735.1 Crocosphaera sp. | reverse complement strand
TCACATAACATTGCCTGTTGCTTACTATCAGGGTAGATTCGGTAACAATAATTGAGGGTTAGAGTCATAGACATATTCTACCAGAAAAATATAAAATGGTAGAAGAGATGGCCGAACAAGGCTGTGCTGTCGCACGTTGATATACTGGTCAAAATTTACAGGAACTTTAATGTTGGTTAAGGATGGGGTGTGTTCAAAGCCAAATTTTCGATAAAATAATTTTCTAGTTCTATTAACTAGGAAAATTAGAGACAGAATCATGGCAGAAGAGACAAAACCCAAGGCAAAAAAAGAAAAACCCCCCGCCCTTGAAGATAAACCCTTCACCGAGTTTATGGAGCAGCATTTTACCCCTACCCTCAAAGAAAGTCTGACGAAACAAGGACTTAAGGATCTTGAGTTATCCTTTACCAAAGCTCCTGTATCTATTCCTGGAGCCATCTCCGATGAACCTTGTTGGCAAGTGATTGGCATTTGGAACGAGGGAAAACGACAGTTTAACCTATATTTCCCTGAAGAGAATATCAAGGGACAAAAAGCCTTTTCCTATGCCGTTAATGGTAAGTCCCCCAGTACCATTGAATCGTTTATGATCGATGAGCGTAAGATTACGTTAGATTTGATGGTGTTATATACCTTACAACGGCTAAACGGCCAGAAATGGTTAACCCGAAATTGATGAGGGCAAATGTAGAATTTAGAATTTAGAATGTAGAATTTTTATGTTTCTTAATTCTTAATTCTACATTCTTAATTCCCCACTCTCCCTAAAGAGCAGAAAACTCCCCTAAAATTTTCACCTCTGGTTCGAGCAATAAAGACCAATGAGTCTGGACTTTTTCTTGAATATGATGAATGAGTCGGAAAATATCTTCCGCTTTGGCCTGACCGCAATTTAAGATGAAATTAGCGTGACGTTGGGATACCTCTGCATCTCCCACTCGGTAGCCTTTTAATCCCAATTGTTCGATTAACCAACCGGCAGCATAGGGACTAGGGTTACGGAAAACGCTGCCACAACTGGGTTTATCGTAGGGTTGAGAACGTTTACGCTTCCAAAGGTTTTCTTGCGTGGTAGTGGTAATTTCTTCGCGGGTAAAGCCAGGTTGTAGTTGAAAAGTGGCTTCAATGACTAAGCGTTGTCCCCCTTGCAACGCCGAGGTGCGATAACTGTAGTTTAACTCTTCTGGGGTCAAGGTTTCTACCTTGCCATCTGGAGACACGACCACGGCACTTACCAAAGAGTCGGCGGTGCATTGATTATGCGCTCCTGCATTCATCACCACTGCTCCCCCAACGGTTCCGGGGATACCCACAGCCCATTCTAAGCCACTCCAACCCCGTTTGGCTGCTTGCCAAGCCACACTTACAATGGGTTGTCCAGCTGCTACGGTAACTCGCCCTGTTGCCTCATCAAAGTGACGATGACGGAGATAACGGGTACTTAAGACTAACCCCTCAATGCCGTGATCGCTGATCAATAGATTCGAGCCGGCTCCCAATAACATCAAGGGAATATCTTGTTTTTGGAACCATTCAAAGGTAGCTTGTAACTGATCCCAGTTGCGAGGAGCAGCATACCATTGAGCTTTTCCTCCCACTCGATAAGAGGTATGAGGGGAAAGGGAAACATTGGGGTAGATTATGGGTTTAGATGAAGGGTTAAAAGCAGTGGTCATGGCTATTTGGACTCAATGAGGGTAATTTGAGAAAGACGACTAAAGGTTAAAGCAACTGTTCCTAATTTTTCTTATAAATTCAGGATAATTAGCTATTTTGTCAGGTTTTATCCTCTTTTCAGTTATTAGCTATAACAGTGAAATGTAAATCATCAACTAGAAATTCAACTGATAACTGATGAGTGATAACTGTTAACTGAACTAAGCTGCTTGATATTGAGAAATAACTTGAGGAATAATCTGATTAAGATTCCCTGCGCCTAAAAACAGCACTAAATCTCCTGGTTGCAGTAAACTTGGTAAGGCTTCATTTAAAGCGTTTAGGGATGGCTCATAGATCACTTGGGGATGATGATGTTGTACCGCTTGGGCTAAATCTTGGCCACTGATATTGTGCAGATTCACTTCTCCGGCACTGTAGATGTCGGTCAAAATAACGAGATCAGCATGGTTGAAACAACCTGCAAATTCCTTGAGAAAGGTCGCGGTTCGACTGTAGCGGTGAGGCTGAAAAATAGCGACAACACGGGAAATCTTGTTACCATCGACTTTACAACGGGCGGCCGATAGAGTGGCTGCAATTTCGCTAGGATGATGGGCATAATCATCGATAAAGGTAACACCGTTACAATGGCCACGGTTCTCAAACCGTCGTTTAGCTCCTTCAAACGTCAACAACGCATCAGCAATGACAGAAAATTCTAAGCCTAATTTTCGTCCCACAGCGATCGCAGCTAAAGCATTACTAACATTATGGTTTCCAGGAATAGTTAGGCGCATTTCTCCCAAATAGTTCCCTTTTTCCCAAACTTGTGCGCTAGTGCCGTTGTGATCGCTGATCAGACGTTTAACGGTGTAATCTGCCCCCTTATTGGCATCTAAGCTGTAGGTGATGGAGGGAGTTAACTGGGTGGCTACCGTTTCACAATCAAGACAACCAATTAAAATATCGCACTGGGTTTCAAAAATTTGAAAGGTTTTGACCACATCATCTAAGGTTTGGTAGTGATCTGGATGATCCAGTTCAATATTAGTCACAATACCAATGTTAGGATAATGTTTGGTTAGAGAACCATCGGACTCATCCGCTTCTGCTACGAGATAACCCCCTTTGGCCCCAATACGAGCATTACCTTCCCAAGCATCCACTTCTCCCCCCACAATAATAGTTGGATCAACCCCTGCTTTGAGCAGCATATAACCAATTAAACTACTGGTGGTGGTTTTACCATGAGTTCCAGCCACAGCAATACTTTGATAGTCTCGAATTAACGCAGCTAAGACATCGGAACGATGAAAAATGGGACAACCTTTTTCTTTAGCCGCAGCATATTCCGAGTTGTTATGGCCAATGGCCGTTGAACAGATGACTTGAGGTAACGTTTTGTGAAAAGGTAAGAGATTAGATTCAGGGAACGCTTTACCATTGCCCTTATAATGGGACGAGCCGTTACCATTGGCCACGGATACGGTTTCTAATACTTGTTCTGGACTACCATTAAATAATTCTAAATTGGTCGCTTCTTGACGACTGAAAATATGCGCCCCAACCCCTTGTAATCGTTCAGTAATATGGGTTGAACGCAAATCAGACCCAGATACGGGTAATTGCCGTTTCGCTAAGACATAGGCTAAAGCTGACATTCCAATGCCACCAATGCCAATGAAATGAAAAGGCCGTCCACTAAAATCTACGGTTTTCACCATTACCTCTCCTCACACACCACACAACTAAAAAGTGAAATCAATCAATTATGATTTTACGGGTTATGATATCAAAAACTGACTCGTTGGTCATTAAGACACTTACCTTCAGTATGTACCACATCACACTATCTGAACCAAGTTTATTGTAAAGAGTTCCCTTTTCGGGGAGGAATACGGCATAAATTTAATTTCCCTTGCCAAAAAGTACAAATAAACTTAAACAATAGGATAGTCGGCCGATAAGGACAAGTTTTGAGTGACCTCATGTTTTCCTCGTTAAAAATTGTTAAAAATTTAAGCAAAAGTGTTTTTACCAGAGATTCATAATCACCCACAATGGCTAAGAGGGGGTAAGTCAATCACCCTCTGTTCCTTAATACTATGGCTAACGGTGGGCTGTCAAAGACAAAATCAATCTTCTCATTTAATCATCACTGAAAAGGAACTCCCGCAAGCTTCTCACTATGAACAATGTCAACCGTTCAATCTTGATTATATAACCCATAAAGGTCGAGCAACAAAGCCTTGGCATTTGGCTTATTTGTTCAAAACCAATAGTGATCCATTTTGGCAAGAAATGACTAAAGGGGTAGAAAAAATTAGTGAAGAATTAGGCATTAAACCCACTGTGAAATTTACCGAAAAACAACCGAATACTTTAGGGGATGTTAAAAAACAAATTACTCTCATTTTGGAGGTAGTTGAAAATAATAATATTGATGGTTTAATTATTGCTCCTGAAGATTCTATTCAATTAGTGCCGATTATTGAAAAAGTAAGAGAGCAGGGTATTCCTGTGATTGTTATTGATACTCCCATCGATACCGAGCAGATTCTGACTTTTGTGACGTTTGATAATTTTGCAGGGGGCAAAATATTGGGAGAATGGGTCATTAATAAAATAACAACATCTTCCCAAAAAAATAAAAACATCAATGTTCTTATTTTAGAAGGTTCATTACATGAAGAAAACACGATTGAACGTCGCCAAGGATTTTTGGAAGGATTAACCATTGCCAATCAAAATTATAGTCTTGATATTTTAGACATGAAAACTGCTAATTGGAACGCTGAAAACGCAAAAGTAATTACTCAAGATTGGTTAGAAACATTTTCAGATATTGATGTTATTATGGCTGCCGATGATCAAATGGCTATGGGAGCAAGTGAAGCAGTGCGAGAATTCAATAGAAAAGGGATTATTATTACTGGTTTTGATGGTACACCTTATGGTTTAAATGGCATTAAAGAGGGAAAAATTGACGCAACCATTAAACAATTTCCTGAAAAACAAATTACCTTAGTTACGCAATTAATGATTAGTCGTTTAGAAGAAAAAATACAAACAATGTCCTTATGTCAACTCATTGGACAAAAGCAAGTTGATAGCTCTTTACTAATAACAAAAGATAATATTGATGAAGCTTTAAATCCATGAATAAAAAGCAATCATTACTCAAAAGAATTAGTCGACGTATTATTCTCTTAAGTGCCATTAGTATGGTGGGTTTTGCTCATAGTATTATTATCAGTTATATTCTAGTCACCAAACAAATCGAATGGACATTAGAACAAATTAGTGAGCAAAAAATTGCTACATTTAAAATCTTTTTTGAAACCCTAGTTACTGATGTTTTAAGAAATCGTCGTTTACTTGGTAATACGAATCAACAGCAAAAACAACAATTATTACGTGAAATTCGTTGGCGTAATCCTGCTATTTTAGATGTATTGTTAGTAGAAAATAATGGTAATGTTCTTGCCCAAAGTAGTCGCAGTCTTCGCCCTAAAATCAAGCAAATAAACCAACAACCTTGGTTATCAGAGTTACAAGATATAACTCAAATTTGGTTTGGTTTAGTGACCTACGAACTCAATAATTATTCAGTGACAATGGTACTTAAATTAACCGATGAATTAGGACTACCTCATGATAATCTTAATCTAGTAACTCGCATTGATTTAACCGAACTTTTACGACAAATTATTAATCAAAAAGTTGTTACAAATAATATCTATATTATCGATCATTCCCAGCAAAACCAAAGGATTATTATCCATCGAGATATTAATTTATTAACAACAATTTTGACAGAAAATAAAATAAATTTGCGTGATTTAGACAAGCTAACAATTGCAACATCTCCCAGTAATGAACTGGTTTTTGCTTATCATAAAAAATTTGACATTTTTACATCTACTCACGGGTTATATTATATAGAAAACCTTGTCTGGTTTGTTACCATAGAACAACCTTTATTAGAGACTATTTTACCCTTCACTCCTTTTCTTATAATTTTATTTTTTACATTTATCATGATTATTATCATAATTCTTAAAACGATTTCTTTTCTGAAACAGCGTGTTATTCAACCTATCAAAAATTTACAATTAGCTGTTCATCAAATTAATAATAATCAGTTTGACTTACAATTGACTATTGATACTAACGACGAATTACAAGAATTATCTGATGGGTTTCAACACATGGCAAAAGCATTAAAAAATTCTTTTGAAACCTTAGAAAATAAAGTTAAAGAAAGAACAGCACAACTGGAAAAAGCGAATCAAGCAAAACGAGAATTTTTGAGTAATATTAATCATGAATTAAGAACCCCCTTAAATCTAATTATTGGTTATGCTGAAAGACTTTATCAACTTGATTCTTTCAGTAATGAAGAGAAAAAAAGGTTAGATATTATTCATCGAAATGGTCAACATCTTCTCTCTTTAATTAACAAAGTTTTAGATATTTCTAAAATTGAATCAGGTCATATTACTGTAGAAGAAAATAGTTTTAATTTATCTCAACTTTTCAATGATACTCAAGCAATGTTTGCTCTAACTTGCTATTCAAAAGGATTAGATTTAATAATAAAAAATAAATTAGAAGAAAGATTTAACTATATTCGTTGTGATGAAAATAAACTTAAACAAATTTTGATTAATTTACTAAATAATGCTCTTAAATTTACTGAACGAGGAAGCATAACAATAGAAGCAGAAATTATTAATAATTTACCGTTAACTTCTAAAAAAAAACAACCAGAACATTTGCTAAAAATACAAGTCAAAGATACAGGGAAAGGTATTGCTACTGAAGAAATGTCTCAACTATTTAAAGCCTTTGAACAAACCCAAACAGGGCGAAACTCAAATAGTGGAACTGGACTAGGACTTTATATCAGCTATAAATTTATTAAACTAATGGGAGGAGACATAACTGTTAAAAGCTTACCTAATATGGGAACTACTTTTACCCTAGAAATTCCCATTAAATTAACAACAAAAGATGAAATTTTATCCCAACCAATAGTCAAAAAAGTTATTGGTTTAGCCGCAAAGCAATCCCATTATCGTATTTTAGTGGTGGATGATGATCGAGAAAGTCGTGATTTATTAGTTAGTTTATTATGCTCTATTGGTTTATCAGTCCAAACAGCTAACAATGGACAAGAAGCCATTACCTTATGGCAAAAATGGCAACCCCATCTCATTTGGATGGACTTAGAAATGCCAATTATGGATGGTTGTAACGCCACTCAATCTATCAAAAAAGCAAGTCATGACCCTTTTCCTTATATCATTATGTTAACAGCTAATGCTTCCGAAAATATACGAAAAAAAGCCTTAAATTGTGGTTGTGATGATTTTGTAGCTAAACCTTTTCAACAAATCGTCATTTGGAAAAAAATAACTAAATATTTAGGGGTACAATATATTTATGACCAAGAAAAGGAGCAAACACAAATAACAAACCTTTCTGATGTTAGTGCTGCTTGTTTAAAACAAATCTCTCAAGAATGGTTAAATCAACTGTATGAAGCCAGTCTTCACCTTCAAGGAAAAAAAGTCTTAACTTTGATTCAAGAAATTGAGCAGTCTCATTCTATTTTAGCTCAATATTTAACCCAATTAGCGGAAGGGTATCAATTTGAAAAAATAACCAACTTCATTGATCAATATCACTCTAATTCATAAATCCTTAATCCTAGTTTTATTATGTCACACTTCTCTAACCCTGCCACTCAAGCTACCATTTTGATTGTAGATGATCACGTCGACAACTTAAAATTATTATCAGATATGTTAGATGAACAAGGTTATGAAACCCGCCAATCTTTAAATGGGTTAACAGCCTTAAAATCAATTGAGTTATCCCCACCTGATTTAATTTTACTGGATATCAAAATGCCAGATATAGACGGTTATACTGTGTGTGAAAGGTTAAAAAGTACTTCCCTAACCAAAGACATTCCTGTGATTTTTATCAGTGCCAGTCATGAAGAATTAGATAAAGTAAAAGCCTTTTCTGTGGGAGGTCTTGATTATATTACTAAACCCTTTCAATGGTTTGAAGTATTGGCTAGAATAGAAAATCAATTAAGAATTAAACAACTACAACAAGAATTAAAAGAAAAAAATACTCGTTTAGAACATTTAGTCAAAGAGCTAGAAGAAAAATCCCGTCTTGATCCCTTAACTCAGATCGGCAACCGTCTTCATTTTAATGATTGTTTTGAACAAGAATGGAAACGGGGAATGAGAGAACAAGAACCCCTAGGCCTTATTTTGTGTGATATCGACCACTTCAAACTGTATAATGATGCCTACGGCCATTTAAAAGGCGATCGCTGTCTCTGTGCTGTTGCTAAAGGATTAGAAAAAGCTGTGTTGAGAGGAACAGATCTGGTGTGTCGTTACGGGGGAGAAGAATTTGCCGTCATTTTACCCAATACCGATTATTCAGGAGCCGAACCCATTTGTCAAAGAATAGTGGAAACCATTAACCAATTAAAAATTCCCCACAGTGCTTCTTCCGTTTCCTCCCATGTAACCATTAGCCTCGGATTTGCTAGTTTAATTCCTTCTGTCAATTTACCATCAGATAGCTTGATTTCTATGAGCGACAAAGCTCTTTATCAAGCCAAAAGCACAGGTAAAAACTGCTTTTTTCTTTATAACTCAGAATTTGTCCTTGCCTGAAATTATTTTTTTAGTTCGTTAGTCCCCCGCTCAACAGCCAAAAATCTTCTGGTGCAACTGTTCCGTCTAGGTAGGCAAAACCTATCTATATCTGCTAAAATTTTATAAAATTTAGTAGATTATAGGAGTTAGTAATTGAATGCTAGATACAAACCTGGTGAATTCGCCAAAAAGATTAACCGAAGCATCGGAACCTTAAGAATTTGGCATAAAAATGGAAAATTATCGGCTAAACGACTCCCAT
>JASJDD010000245.1 GCA_030065735.1 Crocosphaera sp. | reverse complement strand
AAATCTTCCCAAGCGAATTCAATTTCTGACAATGCTATTAAACTATAATCCCCGTCATTGTTTACCCTCTGCTGAAGATTTACCAGACTCTGATGATACTCCTGTGGATAACGAATTACATATCTTAGTTGCCCAAGTTTTACAGATTATTCTAGCTACACTGTGGGCTGATAGAATAGACTGGTATTTTGGCATTAATATGGGAATTTATTATAACCCTGAACAACCTACAGATGTGATAGTTCCCGATGGTTTTTTAAGTATTGGAGTTCCCCGTATTATTGATTCAGATTTGAGGTTATCTTATGTATTATGGGATGAACTTGTTATCCCAACAATGATTTTAGAAGTGGTGTCTCAAACGAGAAGAGGAGAATATACTCAAAAGAAAGAAGATTATGCCAAAATGGGAGTATTATATTATGTGATTTATAATCCTTTAAGAAAAAGAAAACCCCGTTTAGAAGTGTATCAACTAAACAATGGAGAGTATGAATTATTAGCAGGGGAACCCGTTTGGTTATCAGAAATTGATTTAGGAATCGGTAGAGAAATAGGGGTTTATCAAGGGGTTGAACGAGAGTGGTTATACTGGTATGATCGACAAGGAAAACGGTATTTAACTCCTCAAGAAAGGGCAATAGAAGCTCAAAGAAAAGCCTCAGAAGCTCAAAAAAAAGCCTCAGAAGCTCAAGAAAGAGCAAAAATACTAGAAGAAAAGCTCAGGAATTTGGGGATTGATCCAGACGAGTTATAAATAATGATAGATACAAGTATGAAGAAGCAAAACTATGGTTATTAACAGTAAAATTTTTTGTACAGTTTATGTTTTTTCGATTTGACTATCTAAAGCTTGTCGAGAAATTTTAGTAACATAAACACTGACTAATACAGTAGCAATTAATCCCACAATATATAATGCCCATTCTAAAGATGTTTTTTCCCTTCCTCCTGCCCCTAAAGTGGCGATATTACCAATCAGAGAACCAATATAAACATACATAACTGTACCTGGTAACATTCCGATCCAAGAAGCAATTATATAATCTCTTAAGGATACTTGAGTAATGGCAAAAGCATAGTTTAATATTACAAAGGGAAAAATAGGAGATAAACGAGTTAATCCCACAATTTTCCATCCCTCTTTGGCCACTGCTTCATCAACTGCTTGAAATTTTGGGTATTTCTCTATTTGTTGAGAAACCCATCCTCTGGCAAAATAACGTCCGATTAAAAAAGCTAAAATTGCCCCTAATACAGAAGCAATAGATACTAAAATGGAACCTTTTACCACATCAAAAATCACCCCTGCACCCAAGGTTAAAATGGACGCAGGAATCAATAAAACGGCTGATAACATATACACTAAGATAAAGATAAGATAACCAATGGTTCCTAAATCTTGTATCCATTGTAATAGGTTTTGTAGGGTTTCAGTAATACTAAAAGTATCGAAAATTCCTAGCTGTTTGATAACAATTATTCCAGCAGCAGTTAACACAGCAATTTCTCCTAATTTTAACAGTAGTTGCCTTGATTTTTTCTTTTGCCTCATGGTTAATTTCCTGAAATTGATACCTCAATTAATTAAATTAATGACCCCCCACAACTCGAACCACTTCCAGCAGTACACCCATAACAATAATTAGCTGTTTTGATGTCAGTAATAACGTCTAAATTACCCATTTTTAATAAGGTTTCTACGGTTAAAGTTTCCCCATTGGGTAAGGTTGCTGGTATGTTTTCCATTTGATTAAAATCACAGTCATAAATGTTTCCTAAATAATCAATGGATAGTTGGTTACGACACATAACATAATCGAGGGTTTCGGGATTATAATGAGACTCTAAAAATTGAACATAAGAAGCATATAGTTTTTTGTTTTGTAAATATGTTTTGATTCTACCGATAGGAAGATTCGTAATAGTAAACAATTGATTAAACCTAATATCAAAATGGTCTTCAAGAAAGATTTTGTAATCTTTTTCTAAGTTAATTTGATTAGGCGTTAAAGAAAAGTTATCATTACTAGGAATAGGAGGATTATAGACTAAATCTAAAACCAAATTAGCATCAAAAGCATAACTTAACCGATTAAGTTTTTGAATGGCACGAATAGACGCATTATAAACCCCTTTCCCTCTTTGTTTATCTACATTATCTTCTAAATAGCAAGGTAAAGAAGCAATTACTCTTAACTTATTTCTGGCAAAGTATTCGGGTAATTCTTCAAACCCATCCTCAAAGAATATGGTTAAATTGGAGCGTACAATCACTTCTTTTTTAGCTTTTCTAGCTGCTTCAACTAAAGGTTTAAACCCATAGTTCATTTCTGGTGCGCCCCCGGTTAAATCAACGGTTTCAAGTTGTGGAAATCGGTTAATTAACTCGATTAATTGTTGACAGATTTCGGGAGATAATTCTTCTGTTCTTTTGGGACTTGCTTCTACATGGCAATGGGTACAAGCAAGGTTACAACGTCTTCCTAAATTGATTTGTAAGATGGTTATTTTTTGTTTATTTAAAGGGTGTTTAACTTTCTGAAAAAAGGGCGTTATTTGATTAGTATTTAAAGCAATCATCTATTTTTCTCCATTCAATAAGTTAACAGCGATCGGTCACTGGTAACTGATCACTGTTAACTAATAATTAGCAACATTCTCCAGGGGTACAACAGTCTCTATCTTCTTTTATTTCTGTTAGATGATAATGACTTCCTTTGGTTTCTTTAGGATGACGAATTGCCTTATTTTTACAGCTAAATTCTGTTGCTTCTTCCAAGGGGATTTCTTGATAAGGTGGTACTCCAATAATGTCTTGTTGATAAGGACTTTCTGCACCGGTTAAAATCTGATAGGTTTTATCACAAACCGCCATTCTTTCTCCCCGACAAAAAATGTGTCCGTCATCATCTTGAACTTGTTTCCAAGGCCCTTTATAAATAATGGATTGTTTTCTTTCTAAACAAGTTCCTTCTTTTCCTTTATAAGCGCGAATTGTTAAAGAACGAAATTCAATACCATCCATAACTTGCCAAGGGTTTTCCTCTCTTTTGAGGATTTCAATCCCATAGAATCCTACACTTTCAAACATCTTTAAAAATTGGTCTTCTCGAAATGCACCTGCAATACAACCACTCCATAAATCAGGATCATTGAGAATATTTTGGGTGGGTTCTTCATCACAAACAATATCAGAAATAACTGCTCTTCCCCCTCGTTTCAAAACACGATAAAGTTCTTCAAATAACTGTTGTTTATCTTCAGGTTTAACCAAGTTTAAAACACAGTTAGAAATGACAACATCGATACTATTGTCTGTAATTAAAGGAGACTCGTTACGCAAGCGATCGCATTCACTTTCAAACTCACTTAAATCATCCACCGATTGAATAGGATGATCCCGTAACCAACTTTCAACTAAATCTAAATCTAAAGCTAAATCTTGTATTTTACCCTTGACAAATTTAGTATTATAAGCTCCAATTTTATTGGCAATGTCTTGTTGATACTTACGGGCAATTTTTAACATCTCATCATTAAAATCAACCCCAATAACTTGTCCCGTTGCTCCAACTTTTTGTGCTAAAATATAACAGTTTTTCCCTGTTCCTGAGCCTAAATCTAAAACCGTTTCGCCCTCAGCAACATAACGAGTCGGATCACCACAACCGTAATCTTTTTCGATGATTTCTTGGGGTAAAATTTCTAAATAGTTACCCTCATATTCAGTGGGACAACATAAACTAGGTTGTTGAACTTTTGCCCCTTCTTGATAACGATCTAGAACAGTTTTTTCGATATCATACCTAACAGCGTTTGGAGTGTGAGATGTTACCATATTTAGCCGTAAACTACCTTTAATTTATTACAAAAGAGAAACAAAATAGACCATTTCTTCAGGAATGTAATATCATTGAAAAAGACAGAAATGAGAATTTCCTGAGATTCGCCTTAACTTTCCTAAGATATCATCTATTTGTTACCCATAACTCAATTATGTCTGAGTCTTTAACCCCAGTGGTCACCCCAGAACCTAACCCTGATTTAGCTGAGATTTTAAGTGAATTACAGTCATTAAGAGAAAAAGTGGCTACTTTAGAAGAAAAACTAAAATTAGTCTCAGATATCGATAGATATAGTCAATTACAAGAATTTTTGAAAGCTGGAAATCTCCAAGAAGCGGATCAGGAAACCAGCAGAGTGATCCTCGACGCGGTTAACCGTAATCGGGATGATCTCACTCCCAGCGATATGAAACAACTACCTTGCAGTATTTTGCAAGTGATTGATAGACTATGGCGAGATTATAGCAACGATCGCTTTGGGTTTAGTGTCCAGTTACGTCTTTATCTGGAGGTAGGAGGAAGTTTAGACACCCTACGTAGTCAAAATATTAATATCCTAGAGAAATACGGCGATCGTGTAGGATGGCGTAAAAATGGACAATGGCAAGGGGATAACTATCCTAATTGGGATTTTAGCCTATCTGCTCCAGAAGGCTCTTTTCCTGCCATTTGGTGGAAGTCTCCCTATGGGTTTAAAATGGCAACGTTTTGCTTTATGCGTTTAATTGAATGTGAGTTAGTCCAATGAAAAATATTCTGAAGTATGCGATAATTTTGACTTGTTCCTATTACCCTCTGGGACAAATATTAGCCCAAGGAGGATTTGATCGCCCTAGTTTTTTTAGGGATGGCCAACGATTAATGGATCAAGAAATTCAGCGATTACAGCAACAATCTAATCCTAATAATATTGAACATCCTTCCCAACTGCTAACCATTGATACGGAACAACTTCGCTGGCAAAAACTGGTCTTTCAGGATGGTAACTTTTCCGTTTGGATACCCCAAGGAGTGCAAAGTTCAGAAACCGTTATCATTAGTTTAGGTGAGAGTAATTTATCCTTTGAAGTTTTAGCCAGTCATCCCCAGAATTATCGTTTTGTCGCTGCTTATTCTAATAGTTTAAATCCTAATCAAATTGCCAATTCAGAACAATTACTTGAGCAAGTTAAAGAGGGAATTATTAAGGAAACTAATTTTACTTTATTGACAGATGAAAATGTAACTTGGCAACAATATAAAGGTAAAAAATTAACCATGAAAGATGAGGATGAATTAATTAGTTTTCGAGTTTATATCATTAATAATAGGGTCTATGTTTTAGCTGCTGGACAGAATTATAACAATCAGAATATGTCGGAAAACATCGTCAGTTTCTTTAATTCTTTTCGTCTTCTGTAAATCGATAATTCTTGTTTGATAGTCGCATTCCTTTAGTTAAATAGGCTAAGATAAAGACAGTTAATCCCATCATCCCTATAGAAAAATATTGGGTCGTTAAAGTTGTGGTAAAAATCAACAAGAAACCAAATAACCAAAGGGGCAGTTTTTTAGACATAAAAAATAATTAATAATAAAATGTTAGGGAACAACAAACTATTAACGAGTGCGATTAACTTTCCGATTCATTTTCTTCTTCTGGATTTAGAAGAGTTTCTGGAAAAGGTGGAGTAGGTGGAACAGGGGAGAAGTTTTCCTCTGTGGGAGGAGTTCCTCGATCTTTTTTGACTGCATAGTAGGCACAACCGTATAAAGGAAACTCATTATTATCTATCAACAAAACAGGTAGCTTTCCAATGGTTTCACCATGTCGAGGCCGAGCGGAGAATCGTCTTTGAAAATGATGTTTTAAGAAGGGTAATCGAATTTCTTGAAGGGTTTCACTCCAGAGAAAGATCGATTGATTACAATTAAAGATATTGGCCATGTTTCCACATAAAGCCCCTACTGCTTCACAAATAAATCTCACTGTACTTACGGCTGGATTATCATTACCGCCGAAGGCATTGGCGATAATCTCTCTGTATGAAAGCTTATAGTTTGGCGAATACTCTTTTTCAAAGAGAAAATAATTATAGATTTCTTGGATACCCCGATGAGAGAGAAAGTCTTCATTGGATTGAACTTTCTGAATATATTGAACTAAATTGACAGCATCCTCCCATTCTGGTGAAAAGGTTCCATGACCCCCCTCAGAGGTTTCTATGTATGGTAAACCATTCCATTCAACCCCGTAGGGAACACCAGCCATTCCCAGTCCCTTATCAGGCCCAAGAATTAGAGATTTGTACTTTTTCTGTTTATCTAGATATCTTTGTGTAATGATTTTATCATCACGTTCTCTGCCCATATCCTTAAGAGTTCCATTGATAGCTCTGAAATCTGACTTAGGAAAACCATTGTCATCGCAGAAAAGAATTCCATAGCCAAGAGATTCAAAATCATTCAACAGAGATACCCGAGAAGAATAGTTCGAGTTGGACCTTTTCATTGCTTTTCCAATGTCTTCGACTTTGATCGTTATATTTGAGCCTAGATGGGAAATGGTTAGTTTCTCACCTCCTGTCGGCCCCCCTGCAGCAATAACTGTGTATTGTATAATTCCTCCGTTTGCTGGTTTTAGTTTTTCGTCTAGACTTTGCAAGTATCCTTTGTAACCATCAAGAAAATCCAATAACATTTTTTCGAGATCGAAATCTTTACTTAAATCTGGGGTTCTTTTATAGACGATCTTTTGAGTCGTAGGATTAAAAACACCAAATTTGATGTTTTCTGAAGCAATATAACCTGTCAAATACATGACACATCTCCAATGAAATTGATAAAATTCTGTCCGTTATTATAGACTAAATCCCTTATCCTCTAGCACTTGACGTGCTGCTTGTAGAATCTCTCTTGAGTCTTCTAATACGATAGTACGTTGACCATCTATATATTCTCTCAACCTCTCAGGTGCTATTAAATCATACATGGCTCGGTCCTTTGGTAGTTTATCTTTGAGGGCTATTACAAAGTCGTAATAATCTAATTCAACTTTGTTGGCTCGGATATCTTCAATCTCTCTGAGATTTCTTTGAGCTTCTTCTTCTAATGATTCTGGTGTTGGTGGTTTTGGGGCTGGTGGTTTTGATGTTGGTGATTTTGTTGGTGTTGGTGACTTTACTTGTGGTGGGTTAAAAATTTTATCAATTCTCCTATATACCTTATAAAAAGTTTCATCCTGTTCATGCTCCTCCATCGCATTTAACGGTTTACCATTTGGCATTTGCTTTTTGGATAGAGATAACTTGTAAGGCCCAGTTTTAGGATCTGGATAATTAAAGGTTGTCTCTCTCCAGGCACATTGACGGACGAAAATGGGAATAATAACCAATTCTCTGTCCTTAGCCCTTCTTAGTAATACAGGGAGTTCACTGTTACGGATATACTCTGAGGCCAAAAAGGCAGGACTAACCAATAACAGAGCTACCCTTATCTGTTCCAGTGTTTGTTGAATGTTCTGATGCCATTCTTCCCCTAATTCAATGTCTAGATCTACCCAAACAGAAGCGTGTCCTTGAAGTTCCAAAGGACGTAGACATTCTTGCAGTCTCTCTAACCAACGTTTGTTAGGATCTCGATGTTCATTATCCTTGTGAGCATAGCAAATAAATATCTCTGGTGTCATTTCTGGTGTCATTGATGATTCTGCTACATAAAACTGATACAATGCGACATAACATGACACATTGAGGTTTACTTCCTGTTTCATCCAGAACCGTCGGCGGCACTCTGTCCACAGGCTAAAACGGTATAGCCTACCGCTTGATTGGCTAACACTTTGGCGGCATTTAAGTCTCTATCTATTTCTAATCCGCACTCACAACGATAAATTCGGTCTGATAGAGATAATTCCTTCTTAATTGAACCGCAGTTAGAGCAAGTCTTAGAAGTAGGGAACCATCTGTCAACTGTAGTCAATTTTGAACCATAAAGCTCACATTTGTACTCTAGTTGTCTTCTAAATTCATAAAAACCTAGTTCTGAGATCGCTTTCCCACAAATATCCAGAGTAAAACTATCTTTAATTCCTTTCTTTTTAAACTTAGGATAACCTGTTCCTTTGATGTTAAAGAAACGTTTAAAAGCGTTATCTAAATCTACAAAGGCATATTGATAAACCCTTGAGGATAATTGTGATTGCCACGGATAATGAGGTTTGACATAATTGGTGTAGAACTTTTTAAGTTTATTGGCTGTGGGTTTTAATCCCTCTTCATAGGTCATACTCCAAGCTTTTAGCCCCCAATTAAAAACCCAACGGCTATAACCTGCGTGGCGAGCCATCATAGTTTTTTGTCGATTATTGAGTTTTAGCTTAGTTCTAAAACCTAGTAGCATCTCTTAAAAAGTCCTGAATGGTTTGATTATAACAAACTGAGGGTCAAGAGGTATATGGTCAGAGAATTACTTTGAATTTTGTTGTAACCGGACGAGGTGTCCCATTGCTTGTGAAGACTTAGATTTTAGTAAAAAGAAAGCAACTTTAAGATATTCCTCTAAGAAATATAATCGGATGCTTAGTGATTTTATCTATGATAAATTTAGAGCTTTCTTAGTAGCTAGAGCCGAAAAATATGGCATTAAAGTAATTTTCAAGAATCCTTTTGCCACTTCAGTTATTGGGATGGTAAGGAAAGTTAAATCTGCTTCAAAACCAGTAGTTTTTTCAAACAGTAAAATCCACGGGGAGTCACCGATGCCCCAAAACTGTTAGTCTAATAAGACATTA
>JASJDD010000244.1 GCA_030065735.1 Crocosphaera sp. | reverse complement strand
TTAAAGATTACCATAACATCAGGTGCAACTCGCATTCTTGGCAGTCCCTGACTATAATACATAAATTGATTCGCTAATACGGTAGCTTGCTGTCCCGATAAATATTGTTTTAGGACTTCTAAAGTGGTTAAAATAGCATACAAATGAATATAGGTTTCTGCCACAGGTTCACCATCTGAACTAGGATAAATGATATCAGTTTTTGGCCTAATTTCTAACATAATTTTATTCCTCCTTATTGTCATTAACACCAGTTGTTGTTATGTTATTCAATTCATTTTCTTGCCAAGTTTCAATAGTAGCAAATACAAATCCCGTAAGTGGAACACTCAATCAAGATTGATTATATCTAAACATAGGCATTTTTTAAATGCAACAACTATCTAGACGACTTTCAAGTTATTAGCAGTGACGAAATTAAGGAAATCCTTTACAATTTAGTTACAAAACTTCACACATCAGTAATATGGCTATTAATGATCGTAAAAAACGTATTCTAGAACACTTAAAACAGAGTACAGACGGAACTTCATATATGTCCCCAAAAAAGACTTCTGAAACCACACCACCCCCTCCTCCTACCCCTGAACCGACTCCTGAACCTCAACCAGTCTCAAAACCGACTCTCAAAGAAGACCGTAAGCAAAAAATTATGGGTCATGTGAAGCGAAGTAGTGAAAACTTTGGTAGCTTCTCCCTGAAAGATGATAGCAAGAAAAAGAAAATTGAAGAGCATATTCGCAAAAGTTTAGGTTAATCGGCTTCAAAGTTAGTAACTTGGTTGGGAAGAAAAACCTGCGGAATCACCGAGCCCTTTCCGATGTCAAAACCTACTAATTTTTGGGGGATTTTGTTACAGGTTGTCAGGAAAAAAGTAGGTGGTGTAGGGATAATTCATTAATTATCTCTACTAACTTCTATAATTTCTGTATATTCAAATTCGTTAGGACTTTGTTGAACCAAAGGGTAATTAATGTCATTAAGAAAAATGGTATCTTTTTCGCAGTCAGGTTTAGGAGAATAATAGACCAAAACATACTCTTTTCCAATATAATGATTTGTTTCTTCTTGAACTTCACCGCGCCATTGCGTTTTTGTGACTAAAATAACTAATTGATTGGCTAATTTAGGAATCGATTTCGCTACTTGTCTACGATAAATTTCATCTAAACTTCCAAAAGGCGAGTCCATAACAATGGGAAAGGTACTACTATCTGGCCCCATTAATGTATTTTTATGACTCCACTTTCTGACACTATCAATAATTCCTCCAATAAAGGAAAGGCTTAAAATTTGATTTTCTCCTGTTGATGCTGCAACAGGAACGGCTATTCCTGATGTATTTTCAATCAAATTTAACTCATAATTTGGGGTTAAGCGAGGAATATAAGGCGTAAAAGAAATAGAACTAAAAATACCTTGGACTCGTCTTTCTAAAGAGAGACGAAACTGTTTTTCTAGACGACTTCTTACTTCAATTAATCGTTCCCTTGCTTCTCTAGCTGCGTCACTTCTGCGTTTAGCTAAAATTTGTTTTTCTTCTTTTAGTTTTTGTTTAGCAATCTCTCTGTCCAGGGTTTTTAATTGGTTTTCAAGGGTGGTTAATTGTTGTTGAATTCCTCCTTGTTCTAATTGTAATTCTCGAATGTCTTGGGTAATTTTGTCTAAACTTTCTTGTAAATTTCTGATGTCAGCATCAGGATAATGACGAAACTTTTGATTAATCTCATCTAATTCTACTTCAACTCTAGATAATTCTAGTCGAGATTGTTCAAGTTTAGCTTGTTTTTCATCCACATTTTCCCAAAAATTAATAACTTTTTCTTCCATCTCATGCACTTGAGATTCTAAGCGAATAGCGGATTCTTCTATCGCTGCTATTCCTGCTTTATCCATCCACTGTTTTACTTGTTCATAATAGGGATTTCCTTCGATTAATTCTTGACCACAAATACAGGTTTGACGGTTTAATAATTGTTCTACAAATTGTTGTTTAATTCCACTGGGTAATTCTCCTCTTTCACGTAAATCAGTAATTATTGTCTTAAATTTGGGAATAATGTTACTTAAAAGTATTAAGTAACCTTGATGAGAAATAAACTGCTTTATTTGTTTTTTAAATTCTTTTATTTCATTCTTTAAATTAGCTTCTTGCTTTTCTAATTTTATTTTCAGAGTTTTTAATTGTTCATTGCTACTTAAGGTTATCAGTCTTTCTGATAGTTCTTGCTGCTGCAAGTCTTGAGATTTTATGGTTTCTACAATATTTTCTTTTTTTTCTTGTAGATGATCTTTCTCTTGTTCTAATTTTATTTTTTCTTTGATCCTTTTTTTGATATTAATATCTCCGATCACTTTCAGTTCTTCTTCTAAGGTTTTTTCTGCTTTTTTGAGATGGTCAATAGAACGATCTAATACTTTTACTCCTAACAGTTCTTTTGTATCTTCAGCAATGCGACTTTTATCATTACTGCGAAAAATATGATCAATATGTTCCCCATCAAAAAAGAAATATTGATGTAAACTTTCTGGTAGTATACGATTAATAATATCCTCAGGTTGTTGTAGAGGAGGATACCAGCGGCCATCTTCTCCAGCTACTAACATAAACAATTGATTCTTGCTGTATTGAATCGTACCATTTTTATCTAAACAAGCATAACATTTTCGTTTAATTTGATAACGTTTATGTTCATGTTCAAAACAAATTTCTACCCAACACTCTATTGATGTTCCTATTTCAGCTTGCATAATTGCCCGTTTATTAATTAATAATTCACAGGAGGTAAAAGCAGCCGTAAACTTCTCATATAATACCCAGGTAAAAGCATTTAATAGGGTGGTTTTTCCCGCCCCATTATTACCATGAATAATGGTGGTATTTTGTTCACCAGATGCTAGGACAATTTCTGGAGTTGTGCCATAAAATTGTCTAAAATTACATAATTTAATCGATAATAATTTCATTGAATCACTTCTTTAATAATTTGAACGATATCATCATTAATATTCCGAGGCGATCGCAGAGATAACTTACTTTTTTCTAAAGATAAAACTCGTTCAATAATCTTATAGATTTCAGGAGGTGCAGTGGTTATCGGTTCTTGAACTTGACTAACATTGACTTCTTCATTCATGGTAAGTAATTATTAACCTTTTCTTTCTACATTTCTCAATTATAGACAAAAATCACTGAGAAACCAGTTAATTTTTAAGCAAGCAATAATCTCCCGAATTCCTTACCACTAAATTCGGGAGATCATTAACCCAACTAAAAGAAACTTAAACGATAGCTATTATTTTGATAGTTGCGGTTAGAAGCAACAAAGAAATCAGACTGTAAGGTGAGAACAAAATCTTGATCCGGTTCAATAGCGATGACCGTTGCTTCTCCACCCCCGATAATTCCTGCTTCGGGTAAACCCCATCCTGCTAAGGTTCCTACCGCGGCCCCAGCTAACACTTCTAACGCATCAATCCGGCGATCACCTGTTACTCCTGCAATGATAGCAGCGGCCCCGGCCCCGGCGACGGTACCCCCTAAAATTTCTCCCACACTGGCCCCTTCTCGGATGGTTTCGGTTCGAGTGACGACTCTGGAAGTCGCATTGAAGGGATAGGATTGACCATCAATAATGATTTCACTGGCAATAAATTGAGATCCGCCGTTAGCAGGGCGAATTTCTCCATTAACTTCACTCCCTGCCGGAATTAATACGTTTCGGTTACTATCACGGATAGTTACTGCGGTTCTCAAGGTGATAGGTAAAGTCTCCTCTGGACTAACTAAAATTCTCTCACCGTTTTGAAATTGCATGGGAATGCGGGTTCCTGCCGGAATGGTAACGCTGGTATTGACAGGATAGGAGGGTTGGGAAGGCCGCGGTAATAATTGGGCCGTTGCGGGTTTTAGGCTATAAAATGGCGACATTGCTGTAATTCCCATTAATAAAGCGATCGCACTAGCCATTCCTGATTTACCATAGTTTAGGTTCAACATAATACACCCTCTTGGATTGCACACCGATCATTGATATTGGATTTATCCTTGATTTCATCATAAGACACTGTTTCATAGGATGTCAGTCCCATTATTGAAGATAAAGTTCCCTAATCAAGTGGAAAAAAAGGGAAGTGGTAAGTGGTTGGACAAAATTAAAGTTAACTGTGAAACGAGGAGTCAGGAGTCAGGAGTCAGGAGTCAGGAGTCAGGAGTCAGGAGGAATTCATCGGGAAAACATTTTTTAAGATAGTGCTGTTTATTTATGTCCGACTACTTAAAAAGAAATTTAGTCAGTTGATACTAATTAATAACAACTTTTGGCTTGAGAATTTGATGATTATCATCAGAGATTATTTGACTCATTCCTAAAAACTCTCCCATTTCATTATTAACCTGAATAATCTCAGAAAAAGTAACAATATTGACAGGATCGATAACAATTTTTTGCCCTTGACACCAGCGTTTACCTTTTTCTACAGAAAGGGTAATACTCGGTAGATGTTTTAAGAGTAATTGTGGTTTGAGTAAGGAAAAAGTTCCTTGTTCAAGTTGTTTTTCTAAGTCGTCTAATGTTATGGTTTCTGATAGGATCATGCCACAACTTTCGGTTCGGGTTAATGCTGCTAAGGTTCCCCCAACCCCCAATTTTTCTCCTATATCTCTGGCGATCGCCCGAATATAAGTTCCTGGCCCACATTCAATATTCAGCACCAGTTCAGGAAATTCCCCTGCATACCAGTCTAAAACTTCTATTTTGTCAACGCTAACGGTTCTAACAGGAACTTCTACTGTTTCCCCTTTCCTTGCTAACTCATACAACCGTTTTCCATTCCGTTGAATAGCACTATACATGGGAGGAATTTGTTCAATTTTTCCCAAAAACTTCGTTAATAAGGGTTTAATTTCTTCTATACTTAAATGAGAGGCAGATTGACGTTTAATCACTTCTCCTTGAAGATCATCTGTGGTTGTTTGGATACCGAAGCGAAT
Organism: Crocosphaera sp.; assembly: GCA_030065735.1. Classification (GTDB taxonomy): domain Bacteria; phylum Cyanobacteriota; class Cyanobacteriia; order Cyanobacteriales; family Microcystaceae; genus Crocosphaera. Next base: position 3,631 of record JASJDD010000244.1, on the reverse strand, counting down.
TATAGCTTGATAAGCCTTATTTTCGGGCAAAAAAGGTAATAAACGAGTTGCTTTACCCACTGCGATCGGTAAAACTCCTGTTGCTGGGGGATCAAGCGTCCCTCCGTGTCCTACTTTTTTTATTTTTAAGAGTCGTCTTACCCTAGCAACACAGTCATGAGACGTAAACCCTGAAGGTTTATTTAAAGGGATAAATCCAAGCATTTAATAATTAACCTCAGTTTGGTTTAAAACTAGAATCATCAACTATTTTCATCTTGGCATTCCTCTCCTGATTCTAAGAGATTTGTCCTGGAATTTGATATCTTTTCAAACTTCAAACGACCATTATCTCCTTCAACAGCTTTTACTAATAACATGGGATTACATTTTCTATTTCCATACTGATCAAAAGAGATTTTCCCAGTAACTCTTGTTTCGTTATAATTTCTTAAGAAATTTTCAAGACTTTGAGTTTCATCATCCATTCCTGAAATCAATGCTTGAGTTGCATCATAAGATAAAGCACTAACTGGACTCACAACACCATTCCATAATATGCCAACATTACTAGCATACTTGTTTTTTTCTGACCTTGGATTATTCGACCTTTCTTCTTGGGATGGGTATTCCCAAGGTACAGCTAATACTAATTTTTCAACTAAGTTTTTGTTTTTATCTTCTAAAGTCTTTACAGTTCTCTTATTTCGCAAATTCCATGAACCAAGAATGTATTTATCTCCATTATTCGCTTTAATGAGATCAAGAGAATTTTGCATACTTTTAGAAGTTTGTCCATCAGGAAATAACACTAAAATATCTGCACCTTTTTTATCAAATTGTTCTATTACATTTTTCTCGTCAAACTCTAAACCTGCAAAGCTATATTTATCCTCCTTATTTCCAATACATTTATAATCTACAAAGTCGACTGTCTCTTCATTTTTAACTAAGTTATCAAATTCCTCATAAATAGATCGACTAAATGCACTATTCTTAACATAACAAACTGCAACTTCTTTGGTCTTGTCTTCTGGAATCTCATCAACAATATAATTGAATAAAAGTTGAGCCTGATACTTGGCACTGGGTACGGTTCTAAAGAAGTATTGATATTGGTTTGCTGAATTAGCTAAATCTTCACTGGTGCTACCAGAGGAAATTAGAACTTTCTGATGCTCATTGTAAATCTTAACAGCTTTTACAGTAAGATCACTAGCATAGTGACCAATAAAGCCTTGTATTTCATCTATTTTGACTAACTTGTTAGTTAAATCTTCTATCTCATCAGGATCATTATCATCATCAACAATTATCACTCTAATTCCTTTTTTATTAGACTGTGGTCTGTTTGTTGTAGCTAAAAAATTAAAATCACCCTTATTATCAGGCTCCCAAGAAAATACATCTTTATCAAATATATTAGCATGGTGTGCAGTTTGGGCTTGTGCAACGCCCCGTAAAATCTCTTTAGCTAAATCTCTTTCATCATTAACATCGGTATGTCCTTTCTTTGAAAGAGGAACTAAAACAGCAATAGTATTAAAATCTTCTCCTCCCTGTTTTCTGTCAAGTTCAAGAAAAGCATTATTCAAATAAATTAAGGTTTCAGGATCTCGTGTTTCTTTCCAATCTGATTTGAATTCTTCTAATGCGTCACCATATTTTTTTTCTCTAAATAAATCAATACCTTGTTGTTTCTGAGTTTTACTTAACTCTCGGTCTCCACAACTCAAAAAATCATAACTGATCGAATTACAAATAGATGGACTAGGTTTTATAAAAATATGATAAATTAGAGTAGAACAACTAACAAAAATCAAACATCCTAATATGAAATATTCTATAAACCCTAAACTTGAAAACCATTGTCTAAACAATCTAAGCAATCTCAACTGCCAATTTGTAGGCTGAATTACCTGAATTTGAATTTGATGACCAACGGAATCATAAACAGAAAAGTAATTAGGTCTATGGGTAAGAAGCTCTTGAATTTGATGAGCTTGTGCATAGGCAAGCTCTACCATAGAATCCCAATATTTCTCATCATCTGCTTCATTTATGGGTATAGCATCTAGATTATTTATTGCGTCTCCTAAAACCTTTTTGTTAACATCTTCGATCGCCGTAATTTTAATACCGACACGTTCACTAAGCACATTGAGGACTTGTTGAGTATTTTTGTTATATCGTTGACAAGCTCTCTCTAAGCAGTCTTGAACAATAAAAAAAAACATTGAACCTTCATCTGTCAAGAATCTTTCGAGTGCGTCACTATATTCTGATGTCTCAAGTGATAAAATCAATAAGTCAGCATCAATGATGACTCTTCGTATTCGTGGTAGTCTTGATGTCATTCGATTGTTGTTAAACTCTTACTCTTAGCAAACGTGATTACATTCTGAATGTTACAACACTTTTACAAAATATTGCTAACAAGCTTTTATTCTTTTATATACAAGACTTGTCAACGAGTCTTAGTATCTTCCCATCGTTTTTGTAAATCACGTAGTTCTTCTACAGAAAAACCCTTGGATTGTGGTACTGTCTCAACATCGACCTCGTCCTCAACATAATCGATTAAGTCTTCAATCTTACAGTTAAGGATTGTACATAGTTTAATATACTTTTCTAATTGATCAAGTCCGACATTTTTCTCCCAATTCTGAATTGTGTTGCTAGTAACACCAATAAAAACGGCTAACTGTGCTTGAGTTAGGTTCTGGTCTTCTCTGAGCTTTTTGATTTTTGATTGAGCTTTTTTAACTGTTACTTTTTTCTTTGGCATAGTTATGGTTATATTAAAGTTCTAGACTTAGTTTAATTCATAAAACCCAATATTGCTACCCAAAAAATTTGGTGCTATGATTGGGTCAAAGTCAGGAGGCTGATCATGTTTCGACGCAAGAAAGAGTCTAAGTCTAACCTTAAAAACAACTTCATCAATCCAGATGCTAAAAGTTGGTCTGTACTGTTATTGGTAGTAGGGTTATTTACAATCGCGGTTATTGATCCTAGTTATAGAAACATCTTCGTTAGTGTAGCTACATCGGCAATATCGGTTCAATTAGCGTTAAATATCCAAAATGTGGGTCGAAAATAAAAATCTCAAAGGAATAACCTGCTGTAAACTTTCAAGGTTTTGCTATTATAAAAGTTAAAGATTAGTAAAGTTTTATTAAGAACCTTGACAGCTAACTTGAAACCCTACTATAAAAGCACTTTAGCCCATCAATGGCACGCCTTGGATATTGTTTGGCAAGGAAACGAAGATGTAGTTAAGCGTGGACTTCCCCATGATATGTTATCCCCTGCGTGGCAAATTTTACTGTTGGGAGATGGTTCCCCTACCCGTCATTTGCAACTGTTGACCACGGAAAAAACAGAGGTTGATCTCATCGATATGTCTCCCATTGGTAGCGACGACGACGGGGCCCCACCTCAAATTGAAATCGTACCCGAACCCCGTTTAAGACGACAGGTTTGGTTAAGGACAGCATCGGGACAAAGATTAGCCTATGCGACTTCTTGGTGGGATGCGAACCATGTGGATGAGTATCTACAAAATCGTTCTTTGCCGATTTGGGATAGTTTATCACGGTTACATACAGAATTATATCGTGATATTCAAGGGATTTATTATGGTCATTCT
>JASJDD010000243.1 GCA_030065735.1 Crocosphaera sp. | reverse complement strand
TAGACTAATTTATCATTTAGTCTTACTGAATATAAAGAACATTTATCTCAGTTTTATTGGGGTTCTAAACCTCAATTCTGGTCTGGTAGTTATGCTATCATTAGTGTTGGCGCACAAGCTCCTCTAGAAGGATGCTTCGCTTTTATTTATTGGTTTCGCTAACCCCATCTAAATCAAAGATTTTAGATGGGGACTGCGCGAAACGATTTTGTTCATTTCTAAGACAATCATTGCTTAAAGAGGAAACCCCTGCCCGCCATCGTTAATGTTTATTTTAGCTTAGCATAAGCTGAATGGTAGGATAATGGAGCTAATTGGATGTTTACTTGAGAGATAATTGCCCAATGGCACGGTTAGCCCTCCTGAGTGTATCAGATAAAACGGGAATTGTTGAATTAGCCCGTCAATTAGTCAGTGAATTTGGTTTTGAATTAATCAGTAGTGGAGGAACAGCGAAAACCCTACAACAAGCCGGACTAACGGTGACAAAAGTTAGTGATTATACAGGTTCCCCAGAAATTTTAGGCGGAAGGGTTAAAACCCTCCATCCTCGCATTCATGGCGGTATTTTATCCCGTAGAGATAGGCCCCAAGATGTAGAGGATATGAACAGTAATGATATTCGTCCCATTGACTTAGTCGTGGTTAATCTTTATCCTTTTGAAGAAACCATTGCTAAACCCGGTGTTACTGTTTCTGAAGCCATTGAAAAAATTGATATTGGTGGACCCACTTTACTCCGTGCATCGGCTAAAAACTTCACTCATGTTACCGTTTTATCTAACCCTAAATATTACGATAGTTACCTGCAAGAATTAAAAGATAATAACGGTGAAGTTTCTTTAAATTTTCGGCAGAAAATGGCAGGAGAAACCTTCGCCTTAACCAACGCTTATGATGGGGCAATCACGGATTATTTTGCCAGTCTTGCCACAGCAAAAACCACCACCTTACCCAGTCGTTACACTGTCTCAGGAACCGCCTTTCAAACCCTGCGTTACGGTGAAAACCCCCACCAAAGTGCTACTTGGTACCAACGGGAAACCAAAGCTACAGGATGGGCAGCAGCCACCCAACTGCAAGGAAAAGAACTCAGTTACAATAATTTAGTAGATTTAGAAGGAGCAAGACGCATTATTGCTGAATTTGACCCCAAAGAACCAGCAGCAGCCGTTCTCAAACATACTAACCCCTGTGGGGTAGCTGTCGCTAATAGCTTAGCCGATGCCTACGAACAAGCCTTTAACGCTGACTCTATTTCCGCCTTTGGGGGAATTGTGGCTTTAAACCAACCCCTAGACGGAGAAACTGCCGAAAAATTAACACAAACTTTCTTAGAATGCGTAGTAACTCCCGATTGCACCGAAGAAGCAAAAGAAATTATTAGTAAAAAAGCCAAAGTTCGCGTCCTTTTATTGCCTGATCTGACCCACGGACCCAAACAAACCGTCAAAGCGATCGCCGGAGGGTTATTAGTGCAAGACTCTGATGACGCGGTAGATGTGGCGGATAACTGGGAAATAGTCACGGAAAAGCAACCGACTCCCGAACAACTGGCCGAATTATTGTTTGCTTGGAAAGTAGCCAAACACGTTAAATCAAATGCGATCGTGGTAACCAAAAATCGGACAACTTTGGGCATTGGTGCCGGGCAAATGAATCGCGTGGGTGCGGTGAAAATTGCCCTAGAAGAAGCGGGAGCAGGAGCTAATGGGGGATACCTTGCTAGTGATGGTTTTTTCCCCTTTGACGACTCGGTACGTACCGCAGCAGCAGCAGGAATTCAGGCGATCGTGCAACCGGGCGGATCGTTACGGGATAAAGACTCCATCGCTGCAGCCAATGAGTTAGGGTTAGTGATGGTGTTAACCAAAATTCGTCATTTTCTCCATTGATTATTGTGGTTTTTTGTGCTGCAACAGTTAAGGTAAGTTGCAGCAAATTTTACTAAATTTGAAAGAAAATTATGATTTTTCTCAAGGGGAACAGAGCAAATTTTATGATGCTGATACTGTTTTTGAGTTTCCGATTTATCTTGAACCTGGAGTTAATAGAACTATGACAGGAATTAAAATTCTTAAAATCTTTCTAGCTTCTTCATCAGAATTGAAAGAAGATCGAGAACAGTTTCAGATTTTTATTTACCGCAAGACTAAAGAATATATTAAAGAGGGAATTTTCTTAGATTTAGTAATTTGGGAAGATTTTCTTGATGCTATGTCAGCGACTCGTTTACAAGATGAATATAACAAAGCTATTACTGAATGTGATGTAATTGTTAGCCTCTTTAAAACAAAAGTAGGTCAATATACTGAAGAAGAAGTAATGACAGCCTATCAAACTTTTAAGAAGAAGAATAAACCGCTCATCTATACTTATTGTAAAGATTTTACAATAAGTATAGATGAAATAAATCTGACAGACTTGCAGAGTTTAGATGAGTTCAAAAAAAAGCTTGGTGAGTTAGGTCATTTTTACACTAAATATAAGAGCATTGAAGACCTTAAACTTCGTTTTGATCAACAAATAGATAAGTTTCTACCAGATGTGAAAGATAGCTTACCAGAAATACTATTAAATATCCCTGAAGTACAAGAATTAAGAAGAGAATTTGAAGATAGAGAACAATCTTGGCAATCTAAAATTAGCCAGCTACAAAAACAATTAGAAGCAAACCAACAAAAATTATCTGATAAAGAATCCAGAATTCAGGAACTTGAACAACGAATAGACAACGGAAAAAATTCTCCAAATCCACCCCCAACTCCAGATACAGAACTCATAAGCAAAAACGGGGTTGACTATACTAAACTTGATAACCTTTTAAAAGCAGGGAAATGGCAAGAAGCAAACGAATTAACCACTCATTTAATGCTTCAAGCAGCAAACCGAGTTAAAGAGGGATTCTTAACAGACGAAGAGCTTCAAAATTTTCCATGTGAGGATTTACTCACCATCGACCAACTTTGGGTTCACCATAGTAATGGACGCTTTGGATTCAGTGTTCAGAAGAGAATTTATATCAATGAGCTTGGTGGGACAGAAAATGATAATAGTAACCTTTGGGAGCAATTTGAAGAGCGTGTCGGTTGGCGCAAAAACAATGAATACACAGACCTAACGTTTCAATTAGCTGAGATCACACCTTTTGGACATCTTCCATGTTTACCATTTGATGGGGATAAGTCTCTGCTATTTCGTACCGATCTTTGTACACTGTAGTCAAACAGGTTAACTCGATTAAGACTATCCAACCTATCATGACTAGACTTATTGAAATTTGTCAAAAAAAAATAGATGCCCAAGGTTTTGTCTTAATTCAAAATCTTTCATCAGACTTTGATTACCAGACTTTTGTGCGTCACTGGGGTTCATTAATGCCTCAATATGATCAAAATTTGCAATGGAATGTTCAGGTTAAAACTGGAATTACTGACGCAAAATGCTCTTTAGGTTCTGTTGAAGTTCCACCACATACAGAATATTATGAAGGAGAGTCAAACCCGCCTCATTATCTAGCTCTGTGGTGTATTCATCCTGCTTCTTGTGGAGGGGGAAAAATAGCTTTTGCTGATGGATATCGTTTTTTAGAAACTCTTTCTGTTGAAGAAAAAAAATATCTCTATCAAGCCAAATATATTTATCGTTCAGAAATCGGTTTAAGAAAAATAAATGTTGATATTGCTCACCCTCATTGCATCCTAACTAAAAATTCATCAGGAAAAGATATTTTTCGGTTTAATACCACAGGAATGGAAGCAGGAGATTTAACTTTTATTCATGAATTTAGACGAAAATTTTTAAATTTTTATGAGATGAATCGCCACGAATTATATCAACCTGAAAATTCTTTACTAATATGGGATAATTATAGAATGGTTCATGCTCGAAGTAGTAGTTTTACAGATGAGAAGCGTCATTTAGTAAGATTATGGATTAAAGAAAGTAAAGCAAAACTTAAAACCTACTCAAGAAAGTAAATCACTCATTGATGATATACCCTAGGAACTGTACAGGATAATTAATTCATGCCTAATCGTTCATATCCTCAACTCCAAGAAGCTGGTATAATGTTTGCTGATATTCGTGGTTACAATAATATTAAACCAGGAAAACGACAGCCATTTCATGCCCGATTATTTCGTAGGTTATGGGATCAGTTAACAGAAGAAATTTCTCCTGAGTTAGAGCATTGTTATCTTTGGGGAGATAGTCTTATCTGTATCAGCAAAAATTTAGCTAAGCTAACTGAATTTTCTTTAAAAATAGCTAAAGCATTCGAGCAAAAAAAATGGAAAGGAAATGTTACAACTCCTTTACGACTTCGGATTTCTTTAGATTATCGCAGTGTGAGTTTATCTGACCATTCTCCTAAGAATCGAATTGAACAATATCTTAGTCCAGAAACGATTAAACCTGTTAAACCTCCTCGTCTTGAACCAGTTGTTCGTCCAGGTCAAGTGTGGTGTACTGAGAATTTTTTAAATAGTCTAAGATCACAAAATAATGATGATCTTAACGCCCTTAACTTAGCTTTAGATACATTAAAAGAGTGCTTTTGGTTTGAAAAATATCAATCTGATTCGCTAGTTGCTCGGATAAGATATAAAAGAGAAGGTGAGGAAACCTTTAAAAATTTGGAAGCAAACATCAAAAAGGCTTATCAAGAGTCTGATAAAACTAGATTTTGTCAAGCAGTTGAAAATTTTCTTCGAGCTTCTGATAATAAATTTCTCTATTTATCAGAATACTTAAGTTGGTATGACATAATTATTGAGATGATCAATAAGTTTAAAGCATATCAAGAAGGATTTAATACGCTTAATGAATTCAAAATGTATATAGAAAAACAAGGATGGATGTCTCTAGAAAATAAAATATACTTTACTTGTTTTTTAGCCAAATGTAAATGTCATATAAGAGAAACTAACTTACATGATTTACAAGAAGATATCAAAGAACTTGAAGAACTTTTCTCTCAAAGAGGACTAGAAGAACTTAAAATATTAATGGCTGAAACTTATAAAGAAGTAGCAATTTCCTTAATTTGGTTTAGAAAAATTCCCAATCAAGATATAATTAAGAATTTTGTTCATTGTCATGAAGAGATGTTTAGTAATATTTTCAGTCAATTAAAACCTATATCACCTCGTTTTTTCCCAGAATTATCTTCTTTATTGATTTATCAAACAACTAATCACAGAGTAATTCTTGGTTTGATAGAAACCGCTCTTTTTATAGAGTGTTTATCTCGTGAAGGGGAAATAAAAAATAAATTTAGAGAAAAAAAAGAATTATTAGCTAATTGGTTAATTATAGATTTTCAAATTAGAAAAAATAACAATGATGCTGAGATTGTTATAGCTTCTTTAGCATATATTATCCTGAAAGATAAGGATAAAGCTCTAAAAATTTTAAAAATAAAAGAAATTTCATCTGATTTAAAACAGGAACTAAAAGACAAATTAGAAACTCTTGCTGATTTTCCCAGAATGGATAATGGGATTAGTGATGCGGCTCTATATGTACTAGATAATTATTAGTTTCTGACTTTTGACTTCTGACTTCCCTTAAATGTGGTGACTTCTTCAAGGATGTGAGTTAAACTCAAAAAAACCCTAGTGCTAGAGTAATGATATGAAATATGTGGGAACAGTCAAAGCTGCATTTCTTCTAAAAATATGTCCCCAACGGGTTCGCCAACTGTTGGGTGAGGGAAGAATCAAAGGAGCCTTTAAAGAGGGACGATTTTGGCAAATCCCTTTATATAATGGGGTACCGAAGGTTATTCCTGGAAAACGAGGTCCTAAAGGAAAGTGGAGTAAACAGCGTCAAAGAAGTCTTACCCGTATTCATGTTAATAGTATCAACATCAAAAATAATATTGGTTCAGAATACATAGAGCCTGTTGTGATTGTTCGTCAAGGAAGTAAAACATTTTACTGTCACCAAATCGATATTTGTGGACCGTCTAGGATTGCCTATTCTCCCCATCAATCTCTTCCAGGGGGAGCTAGACTGTGGATCGAAGTTGAACCTGATGTCGTGATTAGGCCTCGGGACTTTGCGACTTGATGAAAACTACTATATTGTTTATTCATTGCGCTTAAAATGTCTGTTATTTTTTCTCTAATTACCGCTTTAGTTGCTTTTTTAATTGCTTTTCAAAATCCCGGTTTAGGGGGAGAAGTTTATCAAAAAAAAGTCAAAACCATTGCTTTATTAATTGGCTGTTTAGCTGTCTTATCTTCTATTTATAATATTCTATTTCGCTTTTTAGTCATTCTTCCAGCAGGAGAAGTGGGAGTGGTAGAAACTTTTGGTAATGTCCAGGATAAACCTTTAAACTCTGGTATCCATTTAATTAGTCCTTTGGCAAAAGTCACAAAATTTTCCACTCGTTTACAAGATATCAAAGAAACGGTTGATGCAACTTCTAAGGAAGGTTTAAATTTAACCTTAGATGTGAGTCTTCAATATAAAATTAATCCTCAACAAGCTTCTACGGTTTATAAAACCATTGGTACAGAAGAAGAAGATATTTTAATTCCTCGCTTTCGCTCAATTATTCGTCAAATTACGGCCAGTTATGATGCACGGGATATTTATGGTGAAAAGAGAGCTATTGTCGCTGAAAAATTAAGAAATGAACTCAATGAAAGTTTAGAACCTTTGGGGTTTATTGTGGATGAAAGCCTATTGAGAAATGTGATTTTACCCCAAGCCATTCAAAAGGCGATCGAAGAAAAATTAGAAGCCGAACAAGCCAGTCAAAAACAACAGTTTATTAATGAAAAAGAACGACAAGCCATCGCTTTTGAATTAGAAAAAGCGCAACAGGAAGCCACTCGGAAAAAAATTGAAGCGCAAGGGGTAGCTGACTCACAAAGATTATTATCTCAAGGGTTAACAGAACAACTAATTAAATTAAAAGCAATAGAAGCAACACAAAAGTTAGCTGAATCTGAAAACTCTAAGGTCATTATTATAGGCGGTGGAGAGGATAAATTACCTTTACTATTACAAAGTCCTTAAACTGATTAATCGGTTTGCTCCTTAATATCTTGGAGCAAACATGATTCGGACTTAAAAAGTCAAGCATCATCTTGTCCCCTAACTTGTTCAATGATAGCAAGTTGGGGTTCTTCAATTTCTCTCTTCTGTAGAAACGTTGTACAAAACGCTCTACAACTCGAAAAGTGCAAGATGTTAGTCTACTCAACCACAGGACCAGCAGCCATAATTTCCGCCGGAACATGGTGAAATTGTTTAAAATTGGCCTGGAAACGATGGGCTAACTCTAAAGCTTGTTGTTGATAAGCTTCAGCATCATCCCAGGTATTTTGGGGGTCAAGAATACGATGGGGAACTCCTGTGACTTTTTCCGGGACTAATACTTTAAAAATGGGATGGGGATGATAGTTAACCTGCTCTAATTGTCCATTCAACGCTGCTGTCACCATTGCCCTGGTGTGTTTAATAGAAATACGATGACCAACTCCATAAGGACCCCCAGACCAACCGGTATTAATCAAAAAGACGTTGGTTTCATGGTGTTGATCTAATCGTTTTCCTAACATCTGAGCATACACCGTCGGGGATAAGGGGAAGAAACATTGACCAAAACAAGCAGAAAACGTGGCCTGAGGGGCGGTAATATCTCGTTCCGTTCCGGCCAGTTTACTGGTGTATCCAGCCAGGAAATGATACATAGCCTGTTCTTTGGTGAGTTTAGCGATAGGAGGTAACACCCCAAAGGCATCGGCCGTTAAGAAAAAGATGGTTTTGGGATGGCTTCCCATAGCGGAAGTGGAACAGTTAGGAATGTAGGGCAAAGGATAGGCAGCGCGGGTGTTTTCTGTTAAACGTCCGTCATTGTAGTCAGGTATTTGGGTTTCAGGATCAACAATGACATTTTCTAACAAGGTGCCAAACTTAATGGCGGCCCATATTTGCGGTTCATGTTCTTGGGATAAACGGATGGTTTTGGCGTAACATCCTCCTTCAAAATTGAAAATTCCTGATTCAGACCAACCGTGTTCATCATCTCCAATTAAACGACAGTCAGGGTCAGCAGAAAGGGTGGTTTTTCCCGTTCCTGATAGGCCGAAAAAGAGGTTAGTGTGGCCCCGTTTATCAATATTGGCGGCACCGTGCATGGGTAAAACATCGTGCTTGGTCATGAAGTAATTCATCATTAAAAAGACGGATTTTTTCATCTCTCCTGAGTAACGAGAACCGCCAATAATGACTAATCTTTTTTGTAAATGAACGACAATAAAGGCTTCACTACGAATGTCATCGTTTTCGGGATCACCATGTAATCCAGGAACAGCAATAACGGTGAAATCTGCTTGATGATTGTTTAATTCTTGGGGGGAAGGTCGAATAAACAATTGATGGACAAAGAGGTTTTGCGAGGCTAATTCGTTAACAATACGAACCCCACAACGATAATTGGTATCGGCTCCAACATAACCATCAAAAATGTAAATATCTCGTCCTTGAAGATAGGCGATGACTTTTTGATAGAGTTGGTTAAATTTGGCTTCAGAAATGGGAACATTGTGCTG
>JASJDD010000242.1 GCA_030065735.1 Crocosphaera sp. | reverse complement strand
ATAATTTGAGTTAGGTGTAAATAGGTTTCCAAAGGGGGTTCATCACTCCAAAATTCTCCTTGAGGAAAAATTATCTCATAGTTCGGTTCTGTTGTTTGCGGAGATGAAGTTGAACTGGTAATCATTGGAAGAAAAGTTAAAGATTCATATTACTGTCTATTTTAGCGTAACTTTCTTTGATAATTTCTTTGACGATTTCTGAAATAGATAAATTAATATCAATAATAATGGCATTTTCGGGTTCTTCTAATGTTTTGAATTGAGATATTAACATATGATCTTTCATGAAATGTTTTGAACGCTGTTGTAACCGTTTAAAAATAGTTTCGTAACTTCCTTTTAAATAGATCCAGATAATATCTGTGGTATTTTCTTGTAATAAGTTTCGGTAAGATTGTTTTAATGCAGAACAAGTAATGACAGCATTTTTATCTACTTTTTGATGTTCATTGATAACTAATTTTATAGCGTTTAACCAAGGTAAGCGATCGCTATCATTTAGAGGAATACTTTGACTCATTTTAGCAATATTTTCTGGGGGGTGAAAATCATCAGCATCATAGAAAAGATAGCCTAATTCTTGACTCAATGCTTTACCTATGGTTGTTTTTCCTGAACCCGATACTCCCATAATTAAATAAATCATTACAACAATTTGGTCAGTTTTCAGTTAACCCCCCAAACTCGTTATTCAAAGACATAAAAGTCTTCTAATTTTTATTGCAAAAAGGAACAGTCCCATATTCATAAACAAATGATGTCTTCGTTGGTGACTTCTCGGATACCCAGTTACTCATTCCCTGCATTGCTTCAAAAACTTGTTTAGCACGACTAGCAATCTCTCCTGAATAATCTTCTTCACTATCTTTATACGTAAAAGAAATTTCAGCAATTTTAGGTTCTGTGGAACTTGGAGAATCATACCACAAAGTTAGACTAAATTTACTCTTTTTATTCCCTAAATCTACTTTCCCTCCTTTATAAACTTTCTCACTTATAGTTAATCCGTTAACTTCTTTTATAGGTTCATCAAGAGCAAATTGATATTTCTCAAGTTCAGGATAAAGACTCATAATATTATCGATTTTACTTAAGTTTTGATTAGCTGTAATTGTTTTCCCAGCGGAATAGGAAAACTTGGAACAAAATGGCTTACTGATATCTTCTTCAAACTTAGTGTCGTCACTGTTTATGGGTAGAGAACTAGCAATATATCGATCAGGTGAACGGAACTTAAGCACGACTTCTCGGTTCTCATTTTCAACTCTTTCACGAAACACTAAGTCTTTCTTTCTCAGTTGACAGGTTCCTGGTGTGTCGTAAAATTTAACAGTGCGGTTCTTAGAAAGGGTTAGAGAACCTTTCATATTTATGTTAATGGGTTCCGCTTCAACAAGCATCTTAAGTTCACTCCAATAATCATTAACTGCATCATCTGGGTTGGTACCATTAAAGTTGTTTGGAACCAAAATTAACTTATATTCGCGGGAGGTTACGAGAGTACCGGCGTTAGCTAATGAAGTGGTGAACAGAAGCAAAGAAATGATACAAATAAGCAGTATTTTTGTAATTCTAGTGATAAGCATAAATTTTTCTTTCCTATTTACTCTTCTCTGGCTGATTCCTGGATTCCTTTTTATTCTACCAGCCTATTACTCAAACTCTAGTATTTTTTTGAAGGTTTATCTTTTATTTTTTGTAACGCCCAATTACGAGTTAAAATCGCTTTAGGATGAATCGTTTTATTGTGTTTTATTAGATACTGTAGAGAATATTCACAAGTTTGTTGCACACTTTTATAGAGATTATTCCAACTAACTTTACGCATTTTTTCTAATTCTGGTGTATTTCCTCTGTTGGGTTCTAACGCATCTGCAATAAAGACAATACAACTAAGATCACTCATCTGGGGATTACCCAAAGTATGGTGACGAATAGCATTTAAAATGTCCTCATCGGTTACCCCAAAAGTATCTCTAGCTACCATTGCACTAACGTCTGCGTGTAAAAGATGGGGGTTAGATAGACAAATAGAATCAATTTCGTTATATTCTTTTTTAGCCATTGCTAATAGTTGAGGCGGCGGAAAAAATTTCGCTAAGTCGTGCATTAATCCTGCTTGTGCAGCTTTTTTGTGGTCAATTTTATGATGAATGGCTAATTGTTCACACATTGTTTCAACCCCTAAAATGTGTTGTAAGCGATGTTCGGATACATTATCTTTTAACCAATCAATAACTTTTTCTCTCATAATATTAAGTACCTGGACAACAATAAACATTACAGTTAAGAAAAGGCAGGAGGCAGAGGGCAGGAGGCAGGAGTAAGGAGTCAGAAGGAATTTATCGGATTTACATTTCTTAACATAGTGCTGTTTATTTATGCCTGACTACATAAAATAGTTTCTTTCTATATTAACTATTGTAAGACAAAAGTAATGTCCATTGGATATTTATAACCTGTTATAACCTGTTATACTTTTTGGCTTATGACTCAGCTTCAGATTCAGCAATTAGTTGATGTTGAAATAATGGAGAGGGTAAAAAGCGAAATCCTTTTTCATCTTCTTGACGAATTAATAATCCTTGTTCTTCCATCGATTTGAATTGGGGTAACAGTTCAACAAAGGTCAGTACATCCAGTTTATCTAATGTAGCATCGGAAATATTTTCACTGAGTCCTCCTGCTTCATAAGCAACATACAATAGGTTACGAAACTGTGGACTTAACCCATAAGTAAATTCTTTTTGTAAGCTTTCCCAAATCATATTAAACGCGGTTTCATCAATTTTTTCGTAGTCTTGTGATGCTGCTTTTCTTAATACTTTTTCGCAAATAACATTCAATTGTCGGGGAACGCCTTGTGCATATTCAGTAATGAGTTTAGTTACTGGTTCTGTGAAGGGATAAGTGTCATTTCGTTGTTTATCTCTGACACTATTGAGATAGTTAATCATAATCTGCTTTAAGTCATCTTGACTCATGGGTTCTAGAGGAATATCTTCAGAAAAAATACCCAAGGCTTTGAGGGTAGATTCTTGTAGATCAGTAAAGCCTCTTCCTGTCATAATAAAACCTCGATGTCTTCCCATGCGAAACAAGTCTAAACTACTTTCTAGAATACTTTGCACAACGATGGTATCTTTTTTATCAAAATCATCGATAGCAATAACAACACGGGAATAGATAGTTTCTGCTGTATTCAGGAGGCGAATGAGTAAGGGATAAGGATCAAAGTTATCAGTGGGACTCACTTGATTTGAGGGTAATTCTTGTCTTTTACCAAAGGATAATAGCCCTAGTTTAACTTGTCCTTCGGTGGTAGTTTTTGTTCTTTGAATAGAATAACCTAACAAAGTGTTAGCAATGTCTCTCGCTTCTTCGTCTTTGTCCGCTAAACTATCAGCAATCCCTAATAATAAAGCACGGTAAAATTCATTACTACTGTCCCCAGGAATACTACTCAAATACAGCACTAACATTTTTTCGTTAATGTCGGAAACTTCCTGCTGTAACTGATTAATTAAATTAAAAATTAAAGTCGTTTTACCGATACCCCAAGCTCCTCTAATTAAGATATTTCGGCCTTCGTAAAGGGTGGGAATGGCTATGTCTAAAATTTGATCCCGTCCATAAAAAATCTGTGCTAATTTTTCGGGATCATCGGGAGACGTTGGGCGAAAAGGATTCTCTGTTAGTCCCCATTTTTTTAAGTTATAATTATGCTTTTTGAGTCTTGACATTTTAGCTTAATTGTAGTATTGTAAAAGGTGATTGATTTCATACAGTCGCTGCGGATTGGGATGGGTTTGATAATAGGTTTGTGCCTCTTTTAAATGGTCATACGCTTGTTCAATTTTACCGGTTTGTATTTCTAAGTTACTAAGGGCAACCATAACAGAATAGGTGTTTTCTTCATCTCCTAAACGACGAAAAAGACGCAAGGAATCTTTAAAATTAAGTCTCGCTTTTTCTAGTCTACTAATGCGATGATAAACACGGGCAAGTTCAAATAAAATAGGGGCTAAATGGGGAACATCTTTGCTTTTTCGATAGGTTTGACTACAAGTTTCTAGGTGTTGAATCGCTTCTCTGTAATATCCTCCTTCAAAAAGTGTTCTCCCTAACTGATAGTAACTATCAAAAATTAAGTCAGCATCGGCTGTTTTTTCAAAGATGGCTTTTGCTTGTTGATAAGCAAGAATCGCTTGTTTAATATCTTCGCTGTTGTTAAGCAGTTGAAACCGTTGTCGATAACTATTGCCTAAATTATATTTTATTTGCGCCCAATAATCAGGAAACGTCTTACCTGTATAAACTTTTAAAACATTTTCATAACAAGTAATAGCCTGATCTAAATTCTTTGTTTGATCCCCAATAAGACGCTGACGATAAGCATTACCTAGATTATATTGGGTGTCTGCCCAGTCCAAAGGAAAACTTTTCAAACTGCGAATGTTTAACGCTTGTTGATAACAAGAAATCGCCACTTCTAAATTATTAGCCCTTTCCCCTCGGATGCGATTCCTATAAGCAGTCCCCAGATTATTTTTTGTGGCTGCCCAATCTTCAGGAAAAGCGTCACGGGTATAGACTTCTAAAGACTTCTCATAAGCTGCGATCGCCTCTTCTAAATTATCGGCCCGTTCCCCTCGGATGCGATATTGATAAGCAATCCCCAGATTATTTTGTGTCATTGCCCAATCTTCAGGAAAAGTGTCACGGGTATAGACTGCTAAGGATTTCTCATAAGCTGCGATCGCCTCTTCTAAATTATCGCCCTTTTTCCCTTGGATGCGATTCCTATAAGCAATCCCCAGATTATTTTGTGTCATTGCCCAATCTTCAGGAAAAGCGTCACGGGTATAGACTGCTAAGGATTTCTCATAAGCTTTAATGGCTGCTTCTAAATTATCGGCCCTCTCCCCTCGGATGCGATTCCTATAAGCAATCCCCAGATTATTTTGTGTCATTGCCCAATCTTCAGGAAAAGCGTCACGGGTATAGACTGCTAAGGACTTCTCATAAGCTGCGATCGCCTCTTCTAAATTATCAGCTTTACTGCCTTGATTTTTGTTCAGATAAACATTACCTAAACTATTTTGAATTTTAGCCCATTTTTGAGGATATTTTTGCTTAGAATAAAAATTCAGAACTTGTTGATAAATTGTTTCTGCTTCCTCATATTTTTTCCCCTTTCTATATACATCACCTAAAATCTCAAGAGTGGCTACTTTTGTCGGCTCTAATGACGCTATTTGATTACTTAAATTCAAAGCTTCTAGCAAAAATTCTTCCGCTTCTTGTAACTCTTCTCTACGATAATGGGCAACACCTAATTGCTGCAAGGTTGTCACCATCATAGGTATATTTTCTTCTGCTGAATATTCTGTAAACAATCGAGTTAATAAATCAACTCTTTCTTGGGTTTCTGAGACTTTATCTCGCTCAATAACCCGATCAATAGTCAAAAATTTACGATCAATATTTTTCTCTTCTGGTAGAGATTCAAACTTAAAAATACCTGATTTCCAAGCCCAAAAATCAGGAGCAAATCTAGCAAATCTAGTAATCGTATCGTTGGGTAAACAAAATAATATGGGATAAGGGACATCGTAAGTGAAAGCATCCCTAACAAAATTGAGATTTTGTAAAATAGGAGGATAATCATTAAGTCCAATAGAATTTTCTAATCCTTTGATAATTAACACTTGCTTTTTATCTTCTAAAGGAGGATTTTTAGATAAATAGTCTAAAATTTCATCTAATAAAAAACGTACCTTAGAATCATCTATATTTAAAACAATAAATTGTATATTTTGACATCGAGGATTATTCATTAAATCCTCAATTATACAATTAGCTTCTTCATTACTGTTAACTTCGATAAAACCAATAGTTAACCCTTCTGCAAAATCAACAAAAGTTAATAATTCAGCTAATTTATGCTGATTTTTTCTTAAAAACAAACGACGATTATAGATATATAAAGAGTTATTTTTTGACATTTTCTAATGCTTTTTTAAAAGCCTGAATAGACTTAACAACTGGATTTATATAGTTCCATCTATCATTACCATTATATTCTAAGGCAGAAGTATTAAACAACATATCTTGCCCAATTTGATTGTTATTAATTTCTTTGTTTAAATAGACATTTACTAAATGACTATAATGATTATCAGGAATGGTTCTTTCAAAATCAAACTGTACTTGTTTAATGGCAGTTTGTATGTCGTCACCATTAATTTTAGAGCTACCTTTTGCATTTGCTGAAGTAATAGCAGTTCTCATCATTTGCATTAGTTGTCTGACATGACCCCCACTAGCTTTAGCTAAACTTAATAAATCTTCGTTATCAGCAAAAATATCTTGAATACTAACTCTAACTTTAATTAACTTGGTAACAGCTTCTAGTGCTTCTTGTTGATAGTCTAAATCAGATTTATCTCGTTGTAAACTGTAGATATTAATCATCGGGACGATATTAGAATTATCGAAAAAATTATTTACTTTTTTTGCTGAATAGATTGTAGAAATCGGAACAGTATAAATAATATTACATCTCAAGGCTTGTAACTGTGCTGCATAATCAAAAAATAAATGATCCCCTATCTCTGGTGTTACTCGGTCTAAATTGTCGAATATTACTAAAAATCCTTGGTATTGAGGAAATTTTTGCTGTAATTTTTTGAACCCATCATCTAGTAAAAAATTAACATCAGCTTGTAAACGAGAAATATCTTGTTCTAAGGTTTGACGAATTGTTTTCTTACGTTTATCAGAGCCTTTAATTTGTGCTAATAATTTAACTAATAATTTGGCTACAAAAGGAATAGGAAAGGGAGAGGTACTAGCATCTAAAGTTCCTGAGAGACTCACAGACTTTTCAACGGTTTCCTCTGTTTCTTCTGTGATCTCTTTAAACCAAGCTTCAAAATTACTCAGAAGTTCATCATTGAACTTAATTCCTCGTTGTCTTAGTTCATATTCAATTTGTTTAATTAATACTAAGTATAAATCTATATAACGCGCATCTTGAATGTCAATTTCTTGATCAGCTTCTAAATAAATAATAAAATATTTTTCTTGCCATCGTTCCTCAATTCGCCTTAATTCTGTGCTTTTTCCACAGCCACGATGACCTGTAAATAAAATTGTTGTAAATTCTTCAGGTTTTTTAAATTCAAGAATTGTATCAACTTGACCTATAGCTTTGGTATTGCGAACTTTTGATAAATCAACATAATATCGTTTTATCGCTTCACCCCTTAAAGGACGAAGATCACACACTTGGTAAGCTTCTTTGAGATTGTTTGCAAGATTAGTTCTATTCATAAATCAATTCTTCGTTTGCTTGCAGAATATTATTGAGTTCTTCCCCTTGAGGACAGTTTAGCAATTCTTGTATTAAATTAAGATAGGCTTTTAATTGTTCTTCATTCATTTTCTTCAACTGTCATTCCGAGACAACAAGGAATCTTATTAACATTCTAGCTATTAAGTAGTCGGATATAAATAAAGGCCACTGTGTAAACATTTATAAACATAGCTTTAACCCTACTCCTGCCTCCTGACTCCTGACTCCTGACTCCATCAAGGATTAATTGTAAAAAATAATTTTGCTCCACCAGTAATTATAGCACCAGCGACGATAACAATTAACGCCCAAATTTGATTTTTTTGGGTTCCTTCTACATTTTGTAGTCGTGTATCGATACTCTCAACTTTTTCCGTTAAAGTTCCTTGTCCAACTTCTAAATTATTGAGACGTTTATCAACATCTTTCTGAAATTCTTTAATTTCTTCTTTTATCTCTTTGTGGTTTCTGTCTATTTTTTCATTAACCTCTTTATGGTTACTATCTATTTTTTCATTAACCTCTTTGTGGTTTCTGTCTATTTTTTCATTAACCTCTTTATGGTTGCTGTCTATTTTCTGATTAATTTCTTTAATCTCCTGTCTAATCTCTTTTTGGTTGCTGTCTATCTTATCCTCAATACGTTTAAGGATTTCTGCGGTGGAATAGGTAACTGTTGATGTATCACTCATAAGTTAAACACCTAATAATATTGCTTCATTATTGTTTGCTATTTTGATTTTAGCAAATATTTAAACCATGTAACTAGAAAGATTTATTCTGATTGCATTAAGGGTTATAGAGAAATAATATTGCTGCTGCAAAAGATACGATAAAAATTAAAGCCCAAATCTGATTTTTTTGGGTTCCATCTACATTTTGTAGCATTTTATCAATACCTTCAACCTTTACTATTAAGGTTACTTGTTTGATTTCTAATGTTGTGATGCGTTTATCGATTGTGTCTAGTTTCTGATTAACTTGTTTGATTTCTTCCTTAAGTTCTTTGTGGTTTTTGTCTATCTTATCCTCAATACCTTCAAGCAGTTCGACGATTGAAGATGTAGCAGTAGAAGAGTCACTCATGGGTTAAACACCTAATGGGACTTTAGCTAGAATCTAAATTGAATCATGCGCTAATATAGACAGGATAGGCTTTTTAGGTTGATAGCAATTGTCCTTGTTCCCATGAGAGAAACAATTTCAACAGCGATGCCTCC
>JASJDD010000241.1 GCA_030065735.1 Crocosphaera sp. | reverse complement strand
ACCATGTTGTAGCCTTGATTGGCTAAACGGAGGGTTTGGTCATGAATATATTTGTAGAGATCCCGTTGTTTTTCGAGGTAATCAATAATGTGTTCTTTGCCCCAAGTCGGCCAGTGATGGCTGGCAAATACCACAGGTTGATTAGTCCCTGTCCATTCAATGGTGTCCATATATTCGAGGGTGTCATTGAAATACCCAACCCAAGCTAAAGCATCTCGAACCTTTGCTCCTCGTAAGGTATACAGGTTATGAAGGGTGTGAGTTGCATCTTCAGCAGCACAAAAAGCGTTCAATTCAGGAATAAAGAACATCATTTCTGCCGGAGCTTCCGAACCTGGTACATTTTGGAACCAAAAGCTCAATCCATCTATTTCTTTTTCGATTAAGCCATCTTCCCGCGCATCTTCAGATTTGATGATGTCTGTTGGAGCAATAAGGCTAACAGTTCCAGAAGAAGTTGTCTTCCCTAAACCCCCATCTACCTGTCCTATCTCACTTTTGAGCAGAAGATTACCGTACATATAGCTAGCACGACGACTCATGACATTTCCAGCCATGACGTTTTCACTAACCGCTTCTTCGAGAAAACCATCAGGAGCATAGATTTCTACCTGTCCTGAATTAACGGCCTCTTGGGTTGTTACCCCTTTAACTCCGCCATAATGGTCAACGTGACTGTGGGTATAAATCACAGCTTTAACCGGGATGTCTCCTAATTCATCCTTTAATGTGTCGTTAGCCAATTTTAGGGCAGCTTGGGCGGTTTCAACAGAGGTTAGGGGATCAACAATAATCCAACCTGTATCACCTTTGATCAGTGACATCACTGATAGGTCAAAACCTCGAACTTGATAGATCCGATCAGTGACTTTGAAAAGTCCATGAAGCATATTCAGTTGAGCATTTCGCCAAAGACTGGGATTCACTGTATTAGGAGCAGGGTTCTCCAGAAAAGAATACTGATCTAAATCCCAAACCTCGTTACACTCACCATCAAAAATCTTGAGTTTGAGCTCATCATTGTTACATTCTGTCGTTGGTTCTAAAGTCCCCAGAAAACCTCGTTCTGCATTAAAAAAGTCCTTTATATTGCTAAAAGGGAGTTGCTCCCTGACTTCTTCATTAGCGTCTATAGTAAACTGCGTTGCTTCTGTGGGGATGAGAAATCTTGAGCGAATGTCTGATCTTTTACTAGACATTTCTAAGGCGATCGCATCTACTCTGAATCCAATCATGACACAGAGACAAACCATCCCTATCAAGAGCGTTTTCCCTATTTTCAAATAGAGTTTTTCAGTTGATTGAAACATCATTCGTGTTTGACTTAAATATTGATACAACTTAGCAAGCATCTAAATTGATGTAGGCCAAAACTATTCAAACTGAGCCAAAATCTTTTTAGATATCAACTAGGCCAGTATATAGCAAACTGCCTTTGGCAACACAGGAAAAGACAAAAAAGAGAATGATAATCATTATTATTTAAACAGAAAAAATCTAATTTGGTCATAAACTCCACTGAGCATTTATTAGGAAAAGACATAAAAGCTGAATATTTAAACGATGATAAAATTGGTAGAGTAATGGACAAACTTGATAAAAAAGGTTTGTCATCAATTAAGTGGTTATCTAGAGTTCCTTTATCTCTGGGAAAAGCCAAAGAATTAGTTAACAATGTTTTAGAGAAAGAACTAACTCATAAAGAGCAGCAAGCAGCAGAGAGAGGTTTTGGTTTCCTCAAAGACCCGTTATTTTTTGCCGATAGCGTTTTTCTTAAATCCCCTAAAAGAGTGGAAACAATGGCGATGTTAATGGTTTTATGTCTTCTGGTTTATTCTTTAGGACAAAGAGAGCTACGTCGTCGCTTATTTGAAGCAAAAACTGGACTAAAAAATCAACTAGGTAAGCTAACAGAAAAACCAACTTTAAGATGGATATTTCAATGTTTTCAAGGGATTCATCTCTTACTTCAATCTGGAAAAAAACCAGTGGTTAATTTAACTGAAGAAAAACAAAAGATTTTAAGCTTTTTCTCTCTTTCCGGTCAAAACTATTATATCTTATCAGGTTAATTTTTAGAGGGTTTAGTTTTTCAGTATTTGATAATATCTTTGGCTTATTACTATTTCAGTTTGTTTCGCAATTCTCAATAAATAACTCTTCATGAGAATGGCTAATAAGTGCCAATTTGGTTAGCGTAAAATTAACGCTAATTTTAACCCAAACTAAAAGACTTTTCTCGGTTTTTTCGTATCACTTAATACAAGTGCGAAATGTGGGTTTAACTATCCGTCAATTTCAAACACTGAACCGCCCTTCGTTTCGTCTCTTCCCCTCTCCTATCATACTTAGCCGTCGTCACCGGAGAGCTATGACCCACCAACTTCTGCACCGTGACAATATCCACCCCTGCATCCAATAAATCACTACAAAACGTCCGTCGAAAATCATGAGGGGAAAACGACTCAATCCCCGCCATTTTTGCCCGTTTCTGTATAATACGCCAGACCGTATCCGAGTGCATCTGACCTAACTTTAAATGTCCCCCTCGATGGATACGACAAAACAAACATCCCGACTCTTCCCCTCGCACCCCTAACCATCGCTGAATAAACGCAATGGCCTCTTCTGGTAAATAAACCCGTCGACTTTTCCCCCGTTTCCCCTTACGCACCAACACCTCCCCCGTCTGCTCATCAAAATCCCTTAATTCCAGTTTCACCAACTCAGAGCGACGTATTCCCGTCCCCCGTAACATCACCATAATGGCTGCATCCCTAATATCCATAACACTATCCTCTCCACAAGTCCCCAACAACGCCCTAATTTCGGATGAATCAAGAGAACGCCCTCTTAACTCCGGTTCCGCTTGAATATTAGGAAAATCAACCGCTTTTTGATAATCATCAGCAGCCATCAACCCCAAGCGATAGGCTTCTAATAACACCCGTCGCAACGCCGACAACATCTTATTCGCCGTTACAGGAGCCAACTTTTGCAACAAAGCCACCCTAACCGCAGCCGTATGATGGTAACGCAGCATAGACCAATCTAACGTATCCGCATCACAATCCCCATTCGTCAATAACGACGCTATAGTATTAAGAGAATAGCGGATGGTGCGACGGCTGCCTTCTCCCAACCCCGACAAATAGACGCTCGCCGGATGAAGGGTCACGGGTATGGGTTGGGTTAATTTAAGATTTTCGGAAGACTGTAGATCGCAATCAACTAGGCTAACCATAATGACCCAGACCTCGCGGTTAATGTGAGGAACATAATAGAACGTTCAAGAGACAATTCTCACGTTTAATTGTCCCATACAGAGTCATCAACATCTTAATCTCGCTCCCAATTGAATAGTAATCCTAAAAGTCGGCTAACCTGGAAGTTAGATACACCTACAACCTCGTCTCCAGAGTATGGGAAGAAAATCAAGAGCCAAAAAATTAAGAAAACAAGCCTCAAAAATTACCTTATTTGAGTACGCTTATATCCACTATTTAAAATTAGGTAGAGGGTTAGTCAGTGGAGATATGAAGACCGAACGTTTTGAGTATTTAAAAATAGAAGACTTAAATAATCCTGTTCAAGAACTAATAGATATGTTATTAGAATATGACCCCGAAAATGAATTGGTGTTATGCGCTAATTTTTCTTGGACTCCTCATGGGAAAAAAGATGTTATTGTTGTGCCAAAAACAGAAAAACTCGCACAATCTCGGATTTTTAATGTCAGTTCCATTTCAGTTAATCAAGAAAAAGATAGTTAAGGGCAAGTTATTGATTATCAACAAAGAATGAGGAGGGGAAGTGAAACTCAAAGAACTTGTCAACAACATAGAAATTGACCCCCGTAAACTAACAGAATATGCCCTTAATCCAGATGACCCTAAAGGAGTCAATAAAGCCTTGATGTTTCAACGTCACTTAGGCTATACCAAAGATAATTATCAACCCTTACTAGACCAAATTTATGACCAAGCTTTAGACGCAGAAGCCACCTTTCAATTTAAAGATGAACATGGAGAACGCTATCAAATCGACTTAGAAATCAAAGGCATAGAACCCTATCAAAAAGAAATCGTGCGAACAGGATGGATAAGAAAACTGAACGCAAAAACAGCTAGATTAGTTACCCTATATGTCAAGAAAAGATCATGAAAAAACCCTCACTGTTTGATGTCGTTGAATTACTAATAAATTTACCTGAAGCTAAACAATTTATTGGCAGTCAAGGAAGCATTGTTGAATGCTTTGATGATGGAAAGTATGAGATAGAATTTAGTAATGAAGACGGAGAAACCACTGCTTTATGTACCCTGTCAGAGCAACAGTTTATAGTAGTTTGGCAAGCAAAAACTAAAACTTGGCTGTCAGTTTCAGAACGATTAAATGCTGTTATTAATAACTTATCTGAAGACAAACAGCAAGAACTATTAAACTTTGCCCGCTTTCTTCATCAAGTTTCCTAGAAATCGGTGATCCCTTGTCTATGTGTCATCATCAACTATACAGTGTTACTTGATGACGACACACCTGTACAGTGACAACAACACACCATGAACGTCCTCCAATTATGCGATCGCTATAAGCTTCAATCTCGTAAATCTCTCTACTCTCGTTTGGAAGCTGTGGGACTAAAATTACCCAAAGATGACGACGGTAAAGCCTACGCCACCGAACAAATGATCCAGCAATTGGACGACCTAGATCAGCACCTTAAAAATGGTGGCAGCCTCAAACACTACACACCTGTTACCTCAGTTACAACACATATAGAAAGCACTGATAACGATAATCTTCTCGACAATACAACACAGACAACACAACTTACGACACAGCAAACAACACAGATGAGTCGTGAGGAATTACTAGAAATTATTGAGATTTTAGGGACAGCGATCGCCAGCCGATTACAACCCATTGACCCCATCGCTTATAACCATTCCCTCGAACAAGCACAGCAACAAAACTGGATACTATCAACCAAAGAAGTTAAGCAGCTAATCGGAATTAAACCCAGTTGTCCCAAAGGTGAGAACGTATTTACTAGAGGCTGTTGGTCATTTACTAAAGCCGGCAAAATCGGCAATCAGACAGGATGGCGAGTTAAAAAGATAGTTGAAGACTAAGACCAATACACCGGAACTGTTACCTGGCCACAACACACCCCATACTGTGTAGGTTTTGTCTCAAAACTTCATGACGATCAAGGTATGGGGAGGCAAGGGGTAATGTTGGCTCGAAAAAAACTCGGAGTCTTCCCCCTCTTCGGAGTCTCCCGATAAGATCCTCAAAGTCTCATACTGCTCATTAGATCCTCACCGTGAGTTCGCCGAAGGCGCAGCGAAGCTGACCGTCTTTTTTCATCTTCATTCAATATAAGGTGATCATTTGACTCATCCTCATCATCAACTTTCTTTTTGCAAGTCAAGAAATTTAGGATAGTCCCCCTCTCTGATTTTTCTCCTAATCTTTTTCTCCAGAGACAATCTTATCTGTTTCAGATTCGGCGACTTAATTTTTACTTTTATCAGTTTCCTATCTTTAGCTCACTGTACACTCACTGTACATAGACTGTCATAGGTCATTTATGATATTTTTATAATTGCCCCTATTGTACTTACCATAATCATTACAGCGATTTTTAACTAAAGAGCCAAGAGCATTTGTCAGTTCAGGAAAAAATGGGGATTTTTTCTGACTTTTTTCAAGGGGATTTAAGCTCTAAAGCAGTTAGAAATAAGCTTTCAGCATAATAACTCTAGAATGAGATTAAGATCGGTTTCCCTATACTGTACCGTTACTGTATTGTAATATGTACCTGGACTGTACACAGACTGCACACAAACTGTACATCGGTTGACAGAAAGATTGGAGATTGATTCGACTTTTTCAAAGCAGAAGCCTAATAGCTTTAACTAATTTATTTACTCTCTGAACCAAGAGATATCATTTTTTATTCATACAGATCATTTATGATGTCCAAAACCCGTCTCTTACCCGTCCACACTCTTCTCAGAAAAAGCTTGTAACTCACTCATAAAGCTGCTTTTAGACGTTTTTTATCCTTCTCTAAATTTCACCTTGTTAATTCAGACCCAATCTGGATGTGTATTGTCTCTTTTATCGGCTGAAACTTTGACTAGAAGGCAATTTAAACCCTATACTTTGGGGAGAAGATTCTTGACACAAATTGTCCCCGTCCAATCCCCGTCGTAATCTCATCCAATATCCGTCCATTACCCGTCACAAACCCGTCCAATATCCATCCATCTTCCCAACTCATTCCCCTCAGTCAAACCATAAATTTAACAATATTTTTTCCTGCACACCACTCCCAACCTTTGGGAAAATTACTATACTTATTACAGTCCCTTTCAAACCTTTTCAATAATACAATCCGTAGTATAAATTTAAAATTCTAAAATCGATTTCTTATTCAATATTCTTTCAACACTACAACTCGTAGTATAAATGTCAAATTCTAAAATCGATTTCTTATTCAATAACTTTCACAGATAAAAACCACTGACTCAAATAACCAAACAGAAATGTTAACCGTCGCCACCATCTCAGCAGAAAAAGGCAAAGATTATTACATCAAGGGTTACTACCTTGAGGAAACGTCTCGTTGGTGGGGACAAGGCGCAGCGAAACTAAACTTAAGTGGTGCAGTGGATGATGAAAAAGTTTTTCAGCGTATCCTCAATGGTTACAGTCCTTCTGGCCGCAAGAAACTAGGTTCTAAAGGGATCGCTGCTGATAAAAATAGAAGGGCTGCGGTTGACTGTACCTTTAATGCCCCTAAATCAGTGAGTTTACAAGCCTTAGTGGGTGGTGACGAACGGTTATTAGATGCTCATGCCAAAGCGGTTGAGAAAACATTACAGTTAATCGAAGACCGTTATTCCCATACCCGTGTCAGAAACGGACATGACCGTTTGGTAGTCAATACAGGCAATTTAGTAGTAGCGCAGTTTGACCACATCGACACCCGTGCGGTTAAAGCGGATGAAAATCAAGCCAAAGATACCGGGCCAGATCCCCATCTTCATACCCATTGCCTCATCATGAACATGACCGAACTGAAGCGAGGGGTATGGTATAGTCATCTCAATGAGGCGATTTATCGTAACCAGAAGCATTTAGGCATGGTCTATCAGCATCATCTGGCTATGGAAGTGCAGAAATTAGGGTACGAAATTGAAGCCAAAGGTCAAGGTCAATTCGACATCAAAGGATTCTCTTCTGAAGACTTACAGGAATTTTCCAAACGTCGTCAAAAGATTTTAGCCACCGCCCGTAACCCTTATAGTGCCAAGGATAGATACGCTGCTTGGGACATGACACGGCAACGGAAAAAGGCGATCGTCCCCTATAAATTACGACAACGGTGGCGACAGGAAGCCGAAGCATTAGGGATAGAGTTTGTGGTCAAAAATGAGGTTAGTCATGACCACCGTATCAAAAAAAGGTTTGTCAATGAACGTCATATTACCGAAGCCATTGCTCATTGTGCCGAACGGAACGTGGCCTTTAACACCGAAGAACTGGAAAAGTTTATCCTACAAGAGAAGTTACCTGTTGCCATTGATGAACTCGTTGAGGCCATTAAACAGCACCCTGAATTAATCAGATTAGCAGAACGCACTGGCAACCGTTACACCACCCAGTCTGCTTTGTTACGAGAACTGGCCACCATTCGTTTGATGCAGCAGCAACAGGGGCAAGTGTCTCAAATCCTCTCACCATCAACAACAGAGGAAATGTTAGCGGATATTTCCCTTACCGATGGTCAACGGGAAGCGATCTCGAAGGCTTTGACCACTACCGATGGTATTATGGCTTGGCAAGGAGTAGCCGGTGCAGGAAAGACTTACGCTTTGAACCACTTTACAGCCAAGGCGATGCAACAGGGTTATCTCGTCAAAGGCTTTGCCCCATCCGCAGAAGCTGCGAAGGTGTTAGAGAATGAGGTGGGCATTGAAACCCACACCGTTGCTAGGTTACTGCATTCTGGTAATGATGAGATTCCGGAGCCTAATCAATTATGGATCATTGACGAAGCTGGTTTACTGAGTGCAGAAGCTGCTTATCAACTGTTACAGAAAGCAGAACAACAACAAGCTAGAGTCTTATTTGTGGGAGATACCCGTCAATTATCGGCTGTTGAGGCAGGAAACCCTTTTAAATCCTTACAACAAGCAGGAATGGCCACCGCTTATATGGATCAGTCCTTACGACAAAAAGCCCCTCATTTACAGGAAGCGGTAGATTTAATTGCTAAGGGTGAGATTCATAGTGGGTTTGAGCTTCTGGATAAGGAGCATTGTCTTGAAGAAGTGGAAAGGGATGAGAAGGTACAGCGCATTGTTGACGATTATTTAGCGGTATCCCCTGAAGAACGGGAAAAGACCTTAGTTTTAGCAGGAACTAACCGAGAACGCTTAGAAATTACCCAAGGTATCCGTGAGGGGTTACGCAGGGAAGGCCGCTTAGGTGAAGATAAAACGGTGAGGCAACTGAAACGGAAGGATTTAACCAAAGTTCAGATGAAATATGCCCATAATTTCGA
>JASJDD010000240.1 GCA_030065735.1 Crocosphaera sp. | reverse complement strand
TGTTTATTTATTCTGTCCCTAGTGTATATAGAAATTTGAAAATTGTTCGTATTTTTAAGAAATGAATCATAACTAACAGTTCCTTGAGGAAGCACCCCCTATGATGGTGTAAATAGCTACAAATTGTTATTGTTATTCTAATTATTTATGGAAACTGGACAAATTCGACTCAACAAAGTGACAGGAGAATGGGTGATTTATGCTCCTAGTCGTCGCAGAAGGCCTCAAGATTTTCAACAAAATGATCGAAATAATTCTTCTGTTAATCATTCTCAAAAAAATTGTCCTTTTTGTTCACAAAAGAATGAAAAATTTGAGAAAATTCTCTTAGAGATTAAAGGTTGTCAACAAGATTTGTGGCAAACTCGAGTTGTAGAAAATAAATTTCCTGCTTTAAACTTCCATGAAAATCCTCAACGAAATTTTGAAGGAATTTATATGACGATGTCTGGCTATGGTCATCACGAAGTTGTTATCGAAAGTCCTGACCATCAACAGACGATTGCTACCCTCTCGATATCGGAAATTGAAGCAATTATTGAAACCTACCATCAACGGTACTTAAAATTGATGGAAGATAAGGAAATAATGATGGTAATTATCTTTCGTAATCACGGCAAAGGTGCAGGGGCATCTTTACGGCATCCTCACTCTCAAATCATTGCTAGTAGCATTGTTCCTAGTCATCGTCGGATTCAAGAAGCGGAAGCTCAGCGTTACTTTGATCATTGGGCCAGATGTGTTTATTGTGATATTTTAAAGTTTGAAATAAATGAGAAAGTTAGAGTCATTTTAGAGAATAAATTATTTGTTTCTTTTGTTCCATTTGCTGCGGAATTTCCTTGTGAAATTTGGATTATGCCTAAACAACATCAAGCAGATTTTGGGAGTATTACTGCCGAAGAAAAAACTGCTTTTGCAACCATTTTAAAAGAGAGTTTAAGCCGTTTATATTATAAATTAAATAACCCTGATTATAATTATGTAATTAATACTGCAGCCCGTTATAAAGCAGAAGAACCTCAGTTACATTGGTATTGTCAAATTAGACCTCGTTTAACCACACCTGCCGGTTTTGAATTAGGCTCAGGTATCAGTATTAATCCTTCTATTCCTGAAGTAGATGCTGCCTTTTTACGCGACTAAATTTATCGAATTATTGATAATAAAAGAAGAATTGAAAAAATGTTATCGTAATGATAGAAAATGTTAGGAGTAAACAGAACCAAGAAGTATTTTGAATGATTATTGACAGTATGGTGAACAAAACTATGATACAATGCTAATTATATAAAAACCCTTGGCTTCATTATCCATCAGGTAAAATTCATGTTTGATATCATCTCTATTACTGAACTTTCTCGAAACCATTGTATTAGTATTTGTGCTTTTTTAGTTCCTGCAAATTTATTGGCAACCTTATTAAGTTTGATTTTTATTGTTATTAAACCATCCCGTATTCAGTTATTAACTTCTGTGACAATAGCTATCCTATTTGCTATTACTTTATCCCTTCATGTTGCTAGTTGGTGGATAATAGGAGTCATTCAAGCACCCACCTTTATTTTATTAGCTTTAGCAACCGTTTGTATTAGTTTAAATATTTGGGCGATCGCTGAATCTCAACAAGAAGAACCCTGGTTATCTAAAATGGTAAAACGTACTGTTAAAGCTAGATTTTCATAGACAAAGTAAGGTACTATATTAGAATAATTATTCTCTTTGTCATATTTGATTGCAAAATATGCCGACTTTCTCTGAACTAAAATAACAAAATGCCCCAAACTCGCTTTCAATTTAACCGTCAACTCGTTCTTCATTTTATTGAAACAGCACAACCTTATTTTTTCCCCACAGAGTCAAGGGA
This sequence comes from Crocosphaera sp., assembly GCA_030065735.1. Classification (GTDB taxonomy): domain Bacteria; phylum Cyanobacteriota; class Cyanobacteriia; order Cyanobacteriales; family Microcystaceae; genus Crocosphaera. The sequence continues at coordinate 6,732 of JASJDD010000240.1, read as the reverse complement.
TACAACTGAGACGACAAAAGTTAAATATATAACCAAAAATACATGGATATTTTTAGGCTTGATTGCAGTGCTTGTCCCTACGGTTGTTAGTTTAGCTTTCTTTTTAACCATTGGCTTAACTTTATTAGCAAATAGCATTTTTCCTGACTTTTTTAGTGATGTAGCCGGAGGATTGGTAGAAAGTGTTAATGGGTTTTTGAAATCAAGTCTTCCCTATATTGCTTTAATCAGTATTATTATTAGTGGAGTCATATTTGTCTCACAAAAATCAAACGTAGGAGCTAAATGGAAACAATGGTCATTATTAGGATTACTATTGTTTCTTTCATTAGTGGTTAACGGATTAAATGTCATTTTAAGTTATACGTTTCGTTTCATTGATACAGCATTAAATCAAAAAAATGCTGATACTTTTTGGCAGTTTATAATAATTTATGGGTTAGTCTTGGTAGCAGCTATTCCCATCATTGTTATCTATCGCTATACGAGATTAAAACTAGGTTTAATGTGGCGAGAATGGCTAACAGAACATTTCTTAAATAAATACTTTAATCATCGTGCTTATTATGAATTAGACTCTAATGCTATTAACACAGAAGTTGATAACCCTGATCAACGGATTACGCAAGATATTAAATCTTTTACCACAGTTACCCTTGATTTTTTACTGGATGTTCTCGACTCAGTTTTAACCCTATTATCTTTCTCAGCTATCTTATATACTCTCTCCAAAGAACTAACTGGGGGACTTGTCGTTTATGCGATTTTTGGGACTGCCGTTGCGTTAATTGTAGGGAGTCGTTTAGTTAGTATTAACTATAATCAATTAAGATTAGAAGCTAACTTTCGTTATGGGATGGTAAGGGTAAGAGATAATGCAGAATCGATTGCCTTTTATCGAGGAGAAGGGTTAGAAAGAAAACAGGTTACTGATAGATTAATTGAAGCTATTAAGAACTTCGATCTCTTGATTATTTGGCAGTCTATTCTGAATTTATTCCAAAGAGGATACAATTATTTCACTCGTTTAATTCCCTATATGATTATTGCTCCATTATACTTACAAGGAGAATTAGACTTTGGTGCGATCGCTCAAGCAAATGTCGCATTTTTCCAAGTATTAGGCGCACTTTCTTTAATTACAAATCAAATTCAAGGGATTACAGAATTTGCTGCTAGTATCAACCGTTTAGGGGAATTTTATGAGTCATTAAATCCCTTATCTTTCAAAAAAGAGAAAACACAAACCAAGTTTATTCATACTCAAAATTCTTCAGATGTTGCGCTAGAAAATGTTACCTTACAGCCCCCTAATTCTGATAGAATATTAATTGAAGATGTTTCCTTAAATGTTCGTAATCATAACAATTTATTGATTATGGGTGCTAGTGGAACAGGAAAAAGTTCCTTATTAAGAGCGATCGCAGGATTATGGGATTCAGGAGATGGAATTATCTATCGTCCTGAGGCTGAGGAAATTTTATTTTTACCCCAAAAACCTTACATGATTTTAGGAACATTAAGAGATCAGTTATTGTATCCTAATACCGAAAATAACATCACAGATGAACAGTTAAGCAAGGTGTTGAAAATTGTTAATTTACCTGATTTAGCAGAAAGATTTAGAGGTTTTGAGGCAGAAGAAAATTGGGAAAATGTTTTATCATTAGGGGAACAACAAAGAGTTGCTTTTGCCCGCATTTTAATAACTAAACCCCGTTATGCTATTTTAGATGAAGCTACCAGTGCTTTAGACGTAAAAAATGAAGAAAGATTGTATCAAGAATTATCTCACATGGGAACCACTTATATTAGTGTAGGACATCGGCCTACATTAACCCAATACCATCAACAATTATTAGAAATATTTGATGGAGGAGACTGGGAACTTAAAGCAATTGAGAATTAATTTTTAAGCAAATTTATGTCTTTAGAAGCCATTTCTATTAAACCGCAAAATAGTGATCCTAAGCATCTTTTAGTGATGTTACATGGTTGGGGTGCAAATGCTGAAGATTTAGCCCCTTTATCTTCCATGTTAACCCTTCCTGATTATCAATTCTTGTTTCTTAATGCACCTTTTTTTCATCCACAAGTTGCTGGAGGACGCGCTTGGTATGCGTTAGAAACGGGAGAATATGAAGGGATAGAAGAAAGTCGTCAACTGTTAAAAAATTGGTTACTTTCTCTAGAAGAAAATACAGGCATTCCTTTATCTCGTACCATGTTAAGTGGGTTTTCTCAAGGGGGTGCAATGTCCCTTGATGTGGGAATTAATTTACCGTTAGCCGGCATTTGTAGTTTGAGTGGTTATTTACAGTTTCAACCGCAAAAGTTAGCGTCTCCTATCCCTCCTATTTTGATTATTCATGGTCAACAAGATATGGTTGTACCTGTGCAAATGGCGCAAAAAGCTAGGGATGAATTAACAGCGATTGATGCTACAGTTGAGTATCATGAGTTGGCTATGGGTCATGAAATTCCTGCTAATGTTTTGCCTATTTTCGAGCAATTTATTAAAGCTAATTCTGAATTCTGACTTCTAACTTCTGACTTCGTTAAGAGTTTGCTTTAAAAGTTCACTGGGGATTCTATCCAATGATTGTTTAACTTGAGAATTGCTTTTAAAGAAGCTTGAGTTTTCCCATCTTTTTTGGTTTGTCCCAAAGCTTCTGTTTCAATGAGAATTTCATCTAACCATTCAACTTGACAACAACACTGCCATTGACTGCCCATTTTATTGTACAAATAAGTTGGGTTTTTGAGCTTTAATCGTTGTAAAGTGGTATGTAAATAGGCGATGGGATTATTAATGGCTTCTGAGGGAAGGGTTGATAAATCCAACGGTTCTTCAGTAACCACAGAAGAGGCGCAAACAAGGGTTTCCTCCATCACCTGTTCTTCTAAAACGGTTTCATCGATATCCTTAACATCCTGTAAGCTATCTTCTAATTTGCCCTGTAACCAATGGCGATTAGATTGATGTTTAGCTGCTTGTTTACTACTGGCAATAGAGGGTTTGATGGTGGTTTTTTCTTCAAATACAGTCCAGAAAGCGAATTGTCCTGAAGTTGTTGTTTTCTCAACATAATGAACGGTGGTTTGGCCGATAGCAGCAGCAATTTGTAAAATTTGCGTCGCTAAAGCTGGTTGTTGTGCTAAATAGTTGAGTAACTCATTTTTAATTAAGGTTCGATTATCAGGATTTTGATAGTCTCCAAAAACCAAGTAATATAAATCTGAAGGTTTGAGAGTCCGATTTTCTAACCTTTGTTTGACTTCAGGTACTAATTTATCTAATTTGGCAACTTTGAGACTATCTTTGAGAATTTGGGAGAATTCTTTGTCTGATAGGGTAGAAATGGTTTCTTTTTTATTTAAGATAGTGGCAGTTTTGACCAGACGCTGTTCTCGAAAATGTTCGTTACGTTTTTCCTTAACTTCTTGTCTTTTTTCGTTAATATATTGTGCGATCGCCTCTAATTCTTCTACTTTGTAAGGGGACTGTTGCTGCTCAATCAAAACCGCTTTGAGAATACGATGGTTGATATAGTCAGCTAGACGACGAATGGGGGAGGTAAAATGGGTATAAGCAGGAACACACAGAGCAAAATGACCAATAACAGCCGCGGAATAGGTAGCAGGGTTTAACCAGCTTTGTAGTTTCTGACGGACTAATTCTGGTAGTCCCAGGGTGGTTAAGGTTTCGATTAAGACTTTACTTTCAGGGGCAATCGCTGAGGCGGTATGGTTACGATACAAAATGGGTAGTTGATGCTGTTCCGCTAAACTGGCTATGGCCGTATTGGCTAACACCATGAATTCTTGAATAATTTGTTGAGAATGATATAAAGGGGTTTCGATTAATCTTCCTTCCTCGTCTAAGGTAAGACCAGCAATGGTAGTTTGTCCAAAAGCCCCTATTTGTTGCCGTTTCCAGGCGAGTTTTTGCGCCCAAAGCTCGCAATAGCGTAAGACTTGGAAGAGAGGCTGTGAAGGGTCGTTTAAGGTCTGATCAGCACTTACATAAGAGAATCTTTTGAGGCTGGTTAAATGGGTAGACAAGAGTTGGGTTTGTCTGATATTGGCTGATTTGTCTAAGGTGATGCGAATGGTAAGAGTCCATCGGGGTTGATCTTCGAGCAAGGATAGTTTATCTTCCGATAACTGACGGGGAAACATGGGTTTGTTGCCTGTGGCAAGGTAACGGGTTTCCACTCGTAAAAATGCCTGTTCTTCCAGTTGGGACTTGAGGGGGATTAAAGCGGTAACATCGGCAATATGGACAGAAATAACCACCCCTGATTTATGGGGTTCTATCCATAAGGCATCGTCTAAATCCATTGAGGTTTCACTATCAATGGTAAACCCTAAGACCGGTTCTCTATCATCGATGGTCAAGGGTTCTTTAAGAAGTTTATCGACTTCATTACGGGGAATGGGATAAAGGGTCATCTAAAATTTTCGGTCAAATTAACCCGAGTTCGAGATTAAGAAACATTCTAGCTTAATCAATCAATGTCGTTTTTGATGCCATTGCCAAGCATGGGAAAGAATATCATCTAGACTAGAATATTGAGGCTTCCATCCTAAAATTTTAGCAGCTTTTTCCCCACTGCCAACCAAAATGGGAGGATCACCTGGACGGCGATCGCCAATTTTAACCTCAATGTCTTGTTGAGTTACTTTAATCGCAGTATCAATCACTTCTTGAATAGAAAATCCGTTACTATTTCCTAAATTAAAAACCTCAGATTTTCCGCCGTTTTGCAAATAGTTTAATCCTAAAAGATGGGCCTGAGCAATATCAAGCACGTGAATATAGTCACGAATACAAGTGCCATCAGGAGTCGGATAATCTGTGCCAAAAATAGAAATAAATTTTCGTTTTCCTAACGCCGTTAAAAGCACTAAAGGGATTAAATGGGGTTCGGGGTCATGATCTTCTCCTAATAACCCTTCTGGATGCGCTCCTGCTGCATTAAAATAGCGGAAACAAACATAGTTGAAATCATAAGCATTTGAGAAATCTTTTAAAATTTGCTCTACCATTAATTTACTGGCACCATAAGGATTGATGGGATTTTGGGGATGTTCTTCAGTAATAGGAGAAAATTGAGCCACTCCATAGGTCGCACAAGTAGAAGAAAAGACTAATTTATTAACAGAAGCTGCTTTCATGGCTTCTAATAAATTGAGGGTATTAGCAACATTATTACGGTAATATTTTTGCGGTTCTTTAATGGATTCTCCCACATAAGCAAAGGCGGCAAAGTGCATAACTGCATCAATCTCATACTGTTTAAACAGATCGTCAAGGAGGGAGCGATCGCCTAGATCACCTACTATCAAGTCTACCTTTAAAACCGTTTCTACTAAATCTCGATGACCATAGATTAAATTATCGAGAATAACCACCTCATAACCCAAGTTTTTAAGGGCTAAAACGGCATGAGAACCGATATAGCCGGCTCCTCCTGTTACTAAAATAGTACCTTGATTAGATGACATAGTGGTTGATTGAACTGAGTGTTAAGGTTTAGATTTGACGAGACTACGAAGTTTATGGCGTAACCGTTTGCTCAAGGGAGGACGACGTTTATCTTCTACAGCTAAAGCAGGATGAACTGGCGGTAAGGAGAAAAACAGAGGCCGTTGGATGGACTGTTTAGGACCAGCAGATTGATGTAATTCTCCAAGAAAGTCTGCCCATTGATCGGCTGCAACAGTATCAGAATAGTCGGTCTCAATTTTTGCCCGTGCGCCTTGGGACAGTTTTTCCCAAAGTCCAGTTTCTTCCTGTAAACGTCGAATGGCAGCCACAAAACTATCTCCGCGATCATCCACCAATAAACCCGTTACACCATCTTCAACGAGTTCTGGGATACCGCTACGAATGCGTAAACAGACGGGAACCACCCCACAGGCCATGGCTTCCATTAAGGCAATGGGTAAGCCTTCGTAGTCTGATAATAAAACGATGACATGACTGTCTAAGAGGTGTTTCTGTACTTGATCGCTGTTGAGTCTGCCCCCTAATTTAACGGGAATGTTTTGAGCTTGTTGAGCGAGAATTTTCTCGACGGCACCCTGTTTTGAGCCACTCCCATAAATAATGGCTTCTGTGTTAGGGACTTCTTTAACAGCACGGCAAAAAGCTTTAGTTAATAAGGAAATTTGTTTTTGTTCTTCAACTAAACGACCTACATAAAGCATTCTTAGTTTACTTGAAGATTTTTTAACAGTTATAGGGGGAACTGGTGCGCCATAGGGAATACATTTTATCTGGGTTGTCGTGTTTCCTTTGCTGAGGATAGTTTGTTCAATAAAACGGGAAACTGCGACAAAACCAGAAAATTGATAATCCGCTTGACCAAAGACAAATTCATCTAAAATACCATAGTAAAAAGGATCATCGGAGTGCATAATTCCTACTGTTGGAATTCCTGCTTTTTTAACCCAATAATTACTGTAGCAGGCAGGAACAACAAGATTAGGGATAAAAATATCAGGAGGCTCTTTTTTTAATTGTGTTAATATCCAATTAATGTGTTGATCCGTATGATAAGGAATCTGACAAACGGAATGTTTAAACCCCCCTTGTTTGACCAGTTGAACGGCTCGACATTCCTCTACATTCCCTCTAATTGAAAATAATACTCTTGATTCGATTCCACGCTCTCTTAAAGTAGGAAGAAGACGAGGTAACCAAGCATAGGGACCACCAACAAA
>JASJDD010000239.1 GCA_030065735.1 Crocosphaera sp. | reverse complement strand
GCATCCCAAGCAGAGATGTCACAAGTACCACCGCGGCCAGGACCATCACAAGGGAAGGAGTAACCGAAGTCTTTCTTATCGGGCATTAACTTAGAACCCCGTGCATCTAAAGCACCCTTAACTAAGATTAAGGTGGTGGTATGTAAACCAAGGGCGATCGCATGGTGAACTAAGAAATCTCCAGGCCCAATATTCAAGAACAAGGAGTTATCACCACTGTTAATAGCGTCTAACCAACCTTGTAAATAAAGAGGAGGAACAAAACCGCCAGTGGCTAAACTATCAGGGTTAGATAACAATAAATCAAACCCATACAGTGCTTTACCAGAAGCAGCTTGTACAAACTGAGCAAACACAGGCTCAATTAAGATTTGCTTTTCAGGGGTTCCAAAAGCAACCACAACGTCGTTATGAACGTATAAACCGAGGGTGTGGAAACCGAGGAACAGAGACACCCAACTTAAGTGGGAAATAATCGCCTCTTTGTGTTCTAGCATCCGTGCTAAAACGTTATCTTTATTCGCTTCGGGATCGTAGTCACGAACGAAGAAGATAGCACCGTGAGCAAAAGCACCCACCATCAAGAAACCAGCAATGTACTGGTGATGGGTATAAAGGGCTGCTTGGGTGGTGTAGTCCTTAGCGATGAAAGCATAGGACGGCAACGAATACATATGCTGCGCCACCAAGGAAGTAATAACCCCTAAACAAGCCAACGCTAAACCAAGTTGGAAGTGGAGAGAGTTATTAACGGTGTCATACATATTACGATGACCTTCACCCAACTTACCACTGGGGGGTTTGTGGGTGTTGAGGATTTCCTTGATGCTGTGACCAATACCCCAGTTAGTGCGGTACATATGACCAGCGATGATAAAGATTACCGCGATCGCCAAATGGTGATGGGCAATATCAGTCAGCCATAATGCTTCAGTTTGGGGATGGAAACCACCTAAGAAGGTCAAAATTGCAGTTCCTGCACCGTTTGCGGTTCCAAACACATGACTAGCGGTGTCGGGGTCTTGGGCATATACACCCCAGTTACCGGTGAAGAAGGGTAATAACCCAGCCGGATGAGGAGGAGTGGATAAGAAGTTATCCCAACCAACGTGCTGTCCGCGAGCTTCGGGAATCGCAACGTGAACTAAGTGTCCGGTCCAAGCTAAGGAGCTAACCCCAAATAAACCAGCTAAGTGGTGGTTTAAACGGGACTCAGCGTTTTTAAACCAAGCTAAATTAGGACGGAACTTAGGTTGTAGGTGCAACCAACCAGCGAATAAGAACAACGCGGATAAAATCAAGAGGAAAATAGACCCTTGATACAGATCTCCGTTGGTTCTCATCCCGATGGTGTAGAACCAGTGGTACACCCCAGAATAAGCGATGTCCACAGGATAAGAAGCACCTGCTTGGGTAAAGGCATCGATCGCGCCTTGACCAAATTGAGGGTCCCAGATCGCGTGGGCGATGGGACGAATGTTGAGGGGATCAGTAATCCACTGCTCGAAGTTACCTTGCCAGGCCACATGGAATAGGGTGCCGGAGGTCCACAGGAAGATGATGGCGATATGACCAAAGTGGGAGGCAAAAATCTTTTGATATAGATTTTCCTCGGTCATCCCATCATGGGTTTCAAAATCGTGGGCCGTGGCGATCCCATACCAGATCCGACGGGTGGTGGGATCTTGAGCGAGATCCTGGCTAAATTTTGGAAATTTAGTTGCCATAGCTTTTTAGGAAATTCTCCTCTCTAAAACAATGAGGCTGATGCTCATTTCCTGATGTCATTAGTCCTTGTCGTAAACGACAGGGGGAAAAACGGTTTTAATGCCGTCTTTATTTTAAAAGGGGATAAAGGACCCGGAGCAAGAGTTGCTTCAGTGTCCTTTTACCCTAGGTTAGCCAATTGATAGGCTTCTTGCCAGGAAGAATGCCCAAGTGGTGACAATTCCTCCTAACAGGTAGTGAGCAACACCTACAGCCCGACCTTGAATAATACTCAAAGCGCGGGGTTGAATCGAAGGTGCCACTTTTAACTTGTTGTGAGCCCAAACAATAGATTCAATCAGTTCTTGCCAGTAACCCCGTCCACTGAAGAGGAACATTAAGCTAAAGGCGAAGACGAAGTGACCTGCTAAGAACATGATGCCATAGGCTGATAAAGCAGAGCCGTAAGAGTTAATTACGTTGGCTGCTTGCGCCCAGAGGAAGTCCCGTAGCCAACCGTTGATGGTAATGGCACTTTGAGCAAAGTTCCCACCTGTAACGTGAGAGACGGCACCATCGGAAGAGACGCTTCCCCAGACATCAGACTGCATTTTCCAACTGAAGTGGAAAATAACAATGGATAAGGAGTTGTACATCCAGAATAATCCAAGGAATACGTGATCCCAACCGGATACTTGGCAAGTACCACCCCGTCCAGGTCCATCACAGGGGAAACGGAAGCCGAGTTCACTCTTATCAGGGATAAGACGAGAGCTACGAGCATACAGAACCCCTTTGAGAAGAATAAGGGCGGTTACATGGATGGTGAAAGCATGGATATGGTGAACCATGAAATCAGCCGTTCCTAAAGTGATGGGCATCATGGCCACTTTGTTGGCAACTGCTACAGTGTCACCCCCAAAGGCGTAACTAGCAGTGGCTAAAGCATGGGGCGCAGTGCCACCAGGAGCTAAGGTATGAATGTTTTGAACCCATTGAGCAAAAATGGGTTGGAGTTGGATGGCCGTATCCGAGAACATATCTTGGGGACGACCTAAAGCTCGCATGGTGTCATTGTGGATATAGAGTCCGAAGCTATGGAAGCCAAGGAAAATACATACCCAGTTGAGATGGGAAATAACCGCATCCCGATGACGAAGCATACGATCTAAGAGGTTATTGACGTTCTTAGCAGGATCGTAATCGCGAACCATGAAAATAGCAGCGTGAGCACCAGCCCCTACGATTAAGAACCCACCAATCCACATATGATGCGTGAATAGAGATAACTGGGTTCCGTAGTCGATCGCCTGATAGGGATAGGGTGGCATGGCGTACATATGATGGGCCACAATGATTGTTAATGATCCCAACAGTGCCAAGTTAATGGCTAACTGAGCATGCCAAGAGGTGGTCAAGATTTCATAGAGTCCTTTGTGACCTTCTCCTGTGAAGGGTCCTTTATGAGCCTCTAGAATTTCTTTCATACTGTGGCCAATACCCCAGTTGGTACGGTACATATGACCAGCAATGATGAAGAGAACAGCGATCGCCAAGTGATGGTGTGCGGTATCCGAGAGCCATAAACCACCGGTTACGGGGTTTAATCCACCTTTGAAGGTTAAGAAGTCTGAATAAACTCCCCAGTTCAAGGTGAAGAAGGGGGTTAGCCCTTGGGCAAAACTAGGATACAACTCCGCCATCTTACTGGCATCAAGAAATTCATGGGGTAAAGGAATGTCTTTGGGAGCGACTCCAGCATCCAACAGCTTATTCACTGGCAAGGATACGTGAATCTGGTGACCTGCCCAAGAAAGAGAGCCTAATCCCAGTAATCCTGCTAGGTGATGGTTCATCATAGATTCCACGTTTTGGAACCACTCCAATTTGGGAGCTTTTTTGTGGTAATGGAACCATCCAGCAAATAACATTAAACCAGCCATGACTAAGCCACCAATGGCGGTGCAGTATAACTGGTAACTGTTGGTGTAGCCTGACGCTCTCCATAGGTAAAACAGACCAGAGGTGATCTGAATTCCGTGGAAACCGCCACCCACATCTGCATTTAAAATCCCTTGACCCACAATGGGCCAAACCACTTGGGCGCTGGGTTTAATGGCTGTTGGGTTGGTTAACCAAGCTTCATAATTAGAAAATTTCGCGCCATGAAAATACATGCCGCTCAGCCAGACAAAAATAACGGCTAAATGACCGAAGTGCGCGCTAAAGATTTTTCGCGAAACATCTTCTAGGTCACTGGTTTGACTATCAAAATCGTGTGCGTCGGCGTGAAGATTCCAAATCCAGGTGGTGGTTTTGGGTCCTCTAGCCAAGGTACGGTCGAAGTGTCCGGGTTTTCCCCACTTCTCGAACGAGGTAGGTACTGGATCGGTATCGACTGTTACCTTAGCCTTTGCCTCAGTAACGTCTGCCATGAGGGTTCTCCTCTCTCGACAATAAACTTTAGGGTTTTCCTATTGAGGACAGTGTAATAGAAGATTAGCAAAAATAGGATATTTTGCTTCTCTTGTGATTGCGTTGAATATGCTTGCTTTAATTAGGTTTCAGGCGAAGCATCAGTAATAGATGATAAGTCTTAGACCTCTTTTCTGTTGAGAAAGCTTAACAATAATTAAAATTAGGCTCATTCTTGATGGATACTTAGTTATGGAAACAATAGAAAGAGCCACAAAGTCAAGTTTTTTTGCTTTTTATTTACAAAAAGTAATGTCAAAAATTATTTTTTTTAACGAAATGTTGACATTTGTCATATTTTAGACAAAACCCCGAATTTTCCAGGCTAATCAAACAGTACGTAAATACCCACTATTTTATCTTTAATATTCATTGACATTAACCAATAGATACGGGTTAGGTAAAATAGTAGCGTTAATTCTACGCAATCTTTTATCTGCTATATTATCCTCTAGGGAAGAACAATAGTTGGTAGAGGTTGCTTCCCTTTTTCATTAATTTAACAAAAACTTTTTAATTGCCATAGCAACCCCGTCATTTTCTACATCAGGTGCAACCCATTGACCCACTTGCTTAACTGCGTCTGGTGCATTTCCCATCGCAATACTTAGGCCTGCATATTCTAACATTTCTAAATCATTAAAATTGTCCCCGATCGCCATCACCTGATCAGAGGTTATCCCTAACAATTCTTCTGCTAAAAAACGAACCCCAAACCCTTTACTTGCTTGCGGATGAGTGGCTTCAAAATACATAGGAGTCGATTGAGTTAAATAAAGTTTTTCACGGGGATAAATTTGCTGTAAACTTGATAATAAATTCCCAATAAATTCAGGTTCTCCAATGGCCAAAATTTTCGTTGTTTCTTGTTCTAAAATAGAGCGTAAATCTTCCACTAAAATCGGTTCAATACCTGAGCGTTGACGATAAATTTCGGTCTTTTGTGTAATTTCTTGTACATATAAACGATCATCGATATAACAATGAATTTCAAGTTTATTTAACCAATCAGGTTGTTGAAAATAATCGAGTAATTGAGATGCAACATCATAGGCAACAGGGAAATGATGATGACGAACTCCCGTTAACGGACATTGAATCCAAGCACCGTTATAAGCAACAATGGGCAAATCAGAGGCAATTAAATCATGAAAACGTTTAGCAGAATAATACATCCTTCCCGTTGCTAAAGCGACCCTAATTCCCTGACTTTGTGCTAATTTAATCGCCTGTTTAACTTCATCACTTACTGTATTTGAGCGACCAGCGATAGTATCATCAATATCCAAAACTAAAAGACGAATATCCATAGTTAATCTACAAGAAAAATAATTAATCAAAGAAAAAAAAGAGGCGATTTTTCGCCTCTTTAACATCTCTTAAATGACTGTTCCATCTGGAATGACAGCATTTTTGATAACAACAACAATGCCATTACGAATATAGAATCCTTCATCTTCACGATTAGATTCATCTATATTTTCCTTGTTAGCAATGATAACATTGCGACCAATGCGAGCATTCTTATCAACAATTGCTTTTCTAACAGTGCTACCTTGGCCAATACCCACAGGGATTTTACCCTCATCTACCAGAGACTGTCGAAGTTCAGGAGACTCATAAAAATCAGCCCCCATCAGCAAAGAATCTTCAACCACACAATCTGTTTCAATGCGACTACGAATCCCTAAAACCGAGTTATGAATGCGACAATCCTTAATGATGCACCCTTCACTAATCATGGACTCGGTAATATTGCAATTGAGGACTTTAGTGGGGGGTAAATTACGCGCACGGGTGTAAATAGGAGCCTTTTCGTTATAAAAGCTAAAGCGAGGGGTTGGCTGACGATTTAAGGCCAAATTCGCTTCATAAAATGCTTCGATGGTTCCAATATCTTCCCAGTACCCTTTAAATAAATAAGCCTGAAGATTATAATCTTTAGCCGCACCAGGAATAATCTCTTTCCCAAAATCCGTTTGTTGAGGGTTATTTCTGAGCAGATCAGTTAATGCCTTTTTATTAAAGACGTAAATGCCCATAGATGCAATATAAGGGCTTTCTTTTGCCTGTTCTGGTTTTAATCCTAAAATTGACGTATCAACCTGCATTTGCTTTAATTCGTCCCCTTTGGGTTTCTCAGAAAAATCCACAATGCGGCCATTGTCATCGATTTTCATTAACCCAAAACTAGATGCCCGTTTTTCATCAATAGGAACCACAGATAAAGTAATATCAGCACCGGTTTCCTGATGTCGTCTGACAAAATCACTATAATCCATACGATAGAGATGATCACCAGACAAGATTAAATATTGATCCACATCCCATTCATCAAATAGCCATAGATACTGACGCACAGCATCCGCCGTTCCTTGGAACCAACTGGGGTTTTCCGTTGTCTGTTGCGCTGCTAAAACTTCCACAAACCCATCACTAAAGTTTGTAAAGTTATAGGTGCGTGTCAGATGTCGATTCAAAGAAGCAGAGTTAAATTGAGTTAAAACGTAGACTTTGAGTATTTCTGCGTTAATACAATTGCTAATGGGAATATCAATTAAACGGTATTTCCCGGCCAGGGGAACAGCGGGTTTGGCCCGTAACTTGGTTAAGGGATATAAGCGCGTACCTGCGCCTCCGCCGAGTATGATTGCTAGAACTTTCTTCACAAGATAACCTCGCGATTGCCTGTTACACCTCTTGTAGTCAAGTTTAGGACTGAGGGGGACAAATGGGAAGTGGTTGAGGGTGGGAGCGACGCAAAAATGTCGCATAATAGAAAGGTAGACAGAGGAAGCAGAGGAAGCAGAGGAGGCAGAGGAAGATGAAAACTCATCAAAAAGAAGCTATAAAAGACCATAGAGAGCTAGAAATCTATAAAAAGGCATTTGATGCAGGTATGGAAATTTTCCATTTATCCAAAAAATTTCCAGTTGAAGAACGCTATTCGTTGACTGATCAAATTCGCCGTTCTTCCCGTTCAGTCTGTGCGAATTTAGCTGAAGCCTGGAGAAAACGAAGAAATGCTATAGTTTCAATGTGACCTAATTGCAGTGTAGATGAAATCTAAATCAATGAACCAGAATGTTACCTTAGAATTAGTATTAGAACTTGCTAAACAACTTTCTACTGTTGATCAGATTCGTTTGGTTGAGGAAATTAGTCCTACTATTAAAAAAAAAAATGAACATTTAAAGAAAGTTGAAAAAGAAAAAAGAATCGCAGAAGGAAGTTATACTATTGATGATTTTAATGAGGAAACACAACAAGCTATTAGAAATATCGAAGAAAAACAAAATTTAACTATTTGTAAGGATAAAAATGACCTTTATAATGAATTAGAAATCTGATGTTATCTCCCATTTTTGAAACTCGCTTTAAAAAAGATATTAAACGGTTAAAAAAGCGTGGTAAAAATATGGAAAAACTAAAAGCGGTGATCGAAAAATTACTTAACAATGAAGTATTAGAACCGAAATATAAAGATCATGCTTTAACAGTTAATTGGAATGGATATAGAGATTGTCACTTAGAACCTGATTGGATTTTAATTTATAAAATAACAGAAAGGAATCTTTTTCTAGTCCGGTCTGGTTCTCATTCAGATTTATTTTAATCTCAATAAAACAAACTTTTTTAGTCTTCATTTAATCTGGTTTCAACTGCTTTGATAATCTCTTCAAAGTCTGATTCTTTGTGCATGGTTATCGTTAAAGTATTCATGTTTTTTAAGGTGTCGGTTAAATTATCAATGTTACGTCTAATTTCATCATATAAATTCAGGGTTTCCATAATCTTTGAACTATTAGCTAAATCAATTTTTTTATATTTTTCTTGTAATTTGGCTTTTTCTTGTTCCCAGTGTTGTAAATAGTCTAAGCGTTCTAAATCATCATAAATTTTGGCATCCCCTAAGACAACAGGAAAAATTCGATCATAAAAGTCGCCATTTTTAGCAATTAATATAGCAGTGTCACCTTTTTCTAGGTTATATTCTGGTATATTTTGAGTTAAAGAAACTGGTTGATATAAAGTAGTCATAATCGGATTAAATTACTATTTAAGAGATGAATTTTATTATAGTTATTAACCAGAAATTTTGAATATTAAGAAAGATAGAAAAAATCATTCTAATGAATAATCGACACTAATAATTAATGCCAACAGTAATTCTTGAATAATTTCATCGGAAACTATGCCGAATTTATTAATGGGACTTTAGCTAGAATCTAGACTAAAACTTGCGCTAATATAGATGGGATGAATCTTTTAGGTTGATAGCGATCGCCAACTTCCCATGAGAGAAACAATTTCAACGGCCATGCCTCCTTGTTTCGACA
>JASJDD010000238.1 GCA_030065735.1 Crocosphaera sp. | reverse complement strand
AGAAAATGACGGCGACCTTGTGCCTGACCCTCCGAGTGACCAGACTCCTGAGCCTGATCGGACTGATGGTGAGCAACCTACTACTGAGTCTACTCCGACTCCGAGCGTCCCCACGACCACGCCCGTTAACTCGACTCCTATTCCCAGTCCTGTTGCGACTCCTATTTCTAGTCCTAGTCCCGTTACTAGCCCGTCACCTAATCCAGTCCCTAGCCCGTCATCTAATCCGTCGCCCAATGAAAGTCCTAGCCCGTCACCTAGCCCAACTCCAACTTTTACGCCAACGCCTGTTGTAAGTCCTAGCCCAACCCCTGTCCTTAGTCCTATCCCATCTGCCCCACTTCCCCCGCCCACCACGACCACGACCACGCCGACTACCACGGCGGGGGAAGCGACAGCAACGGGACAGCCGACTCTAACGGGCAATGGAGTTAGTAATAATCCTTTGCCAGAGATCCCTAACCCAGTTTTAGAAAACTCCCCATCCCCAGTTTTAGAAAACCCAGGACGATCCGCTAGGCCAACGACGACCGGAACGACTACGGCTTTAGCCCCGCCAACAGGATTGCCAGAGATTGTCCCACAAGCCCCAACGGTTCCGGACAATTATTCCCCGCCGTTGTATCCGTCCGCCCCGCCACCGATCGCCCCACCCAAAAATCCCACTACTACAAATGATGATATGTGTGACCCATGCCTCCAACGAATACAGCGAACGGTTAACCGTAACCAAGCTGCTATCAATAATTTAGCCAATGCGGGGCAAGCTGTTGACTTGGCTTTATTGCAAGTCATCAACAACAAGCTCGGCCCACAAGTAAACGGCGGTTTATCAGGATGGCTAGGAAGATTCTCAAGCTCCTTAAAACTTGATCGAGCCTTGAACGTGCTTAACAATATGCTGTTGATCCACAATGCTGCACAGCTAAGCGCAAACCTTGGGGATTCCCTCAGTTACTTTGTCAATAGCGGCCTGCAGGCCGTTGGGCTAAGAGATGAGGATAATTTACCAATCGACATAAACGGCTTGGTGGGCGGGTTTGTGGGTGGCACTATCAAAAATATCGTAGGGGCTGATCTCTATGACGGGCTGTTAGATAGTTGGAAAAAAACCAGCGCAATCTATCGTGGCGTGATGCAAATTTACGAACTTACTCTTAATAGTCTAGCGGGCATTGCTCAGGGGTTAGAAATCATCGGAAGCTATATAGGAAAAATTGGGAATGCACTTAAGAAAAGCGGGGTCATATGGATGAAGACTCGGAGTCAATAACTAAGACAAAACTGCAAACTTTAGCTAATAAAATCAAGACTGAGTTTGGTAGTAGTAATGGTTACACTTGGAAAAAGGGGAAAGAATATTATAGTTATACGGACAAAGCGAAAGGGTATCAATTACAGATACTTGGTTTTAACGAGTCCGAGGCGAGGCAGCTTATCACCAAAGTCTTAGATATTCAAAGCCATAGTTTTCAGGGCAAAAAGTTTCGTAAATCAAGCAATGATGACCCAACGTCCGCATATCCCACCATACCCCCTTCAACAAACATATTAGGTGAGTTGGTGCGTGAGCCAAGGATTAGACCGGTGGCTACGGTTCGATTTCAATATGCGATCGCAAATGTGTGGGGAAAGCCCGATCCGATTCCTTTGTATGATCGCTCGTTCACATATTTAAACGCTCTAGCAACAGACTATTGACCGTTGTTTAGCCAGGAAGGCCTATAGACCTTCCGTGAAGTTTTTTTGAGATTTTTTTATGCCAGTATGAGATATCGGTTAACTTAATCTTTTGAAATTCATGGCTAGAGAACGCTTTTCTGATTTAGAACGAATTTATACTACCTTAAAGCAGGCAGGGGTGAATATGTCCCAATTGCCAGCGAATTTGGACATCCGAAAGTATGGGGAGTGGAAGGAAGGAGACGCACCAGAGCGAACCATTGTCCGTCCTGACCTGGGAGATCCTGTCAGTGTGGGAATTATTGCCTTTGGGCTGCCTGATACCAATGCGGCCGCTAAAATCCAACTATCTTGGAATACCCGTGCTAAGACCTATTTTGATGGGTTAGGAGACAAGGCCTTGTTTGGTATTGAGGCGACAACCTTAACCGATTACAACGAGAATGGGTCATTTGTTCCGGCTCAAATCAGTTTGACGGTTCGAGGATCATCCGTGACTGCTACTTCTGGGATCACTGGTCGGAAATACAAGAAAAATCAGGGCAATTCCTACACTATTCCCATTGGACAAACAGGAACCGTAAAGCATTTTCAAGAGGCTGTTCAAGGGCTGCTAGATGCTTCTATTGCTAACACTCATTTCATCTCTGCTAGTCCGGAAGAATGGAGACGTGACTAATAAGTAATTAAGCCAACTATGAACAAACAAAAGCTAAAGAACGACCTTAATCTAATATTACCTGACAGCCTGCATCAAGAATGGGATGAAGACCTTTTTAAGCGTTATTTAGAAGGACAAAGAGCCATCTCTCGCTTTCTTGATTTAGACTTAACTCCAAAGCAGTTAACTGAGTTTTTAGGGGATGTGTCCAGAGTCAATGTCAATAGTTGGCTTGATTGCGTCAATTTCAACTTAAACCATTAATAGAAAATGGCGACAGAGTATCAGTTCACAACAGAGTCTAATTGGGCTTTGTTCTGGTCGGAAACCTATGACGCTGACCCTGTAATAAATGTCTTAGAACGGTTCCATCCTATCGGGACTGTCACCCCAGGACTAACCCTGTCTGCTTCTCATATTGCTGTTTGGTGTTTTAATGATCAAGCGCAAGGGAATTGGCGGTATGGCGCACGTTATTTCATAAAGATAGGGACAGGAATCACTGTTAATGGGGGAACTCCTGACACGGTAATAAAAGCAGGAAAAATCTATCTTGACCAGATAGAAATTATTGAAATCCCTCAATATGCGAGTGCTTTTAGCATTGATATTCAGATTCCCTATTGGCATAGGAATTTCCAGTTAAAAATCTGGGAATACACAGGAAACGATCAGAACATAGTCCAAGACAAACTTGACCAAATCATAGCTAACACAACCGCTTAATCATGGAGTGTTTAATGTTTAAAAGTAAAGGCAGTTTGTTTGGCTGCAAGCCAGATCCCCCCCGCTTTTCTTGTACTAATTTATTCTGTCAACTCGTAGTAAGTCTTGTTACGCTTGGTTTCTGTGTTTTCACTTTAAACATACTTGATTTAACATTTAAGCATGAAGAAACAGCGCAAAGATACAACGATTCAGAAATTGTTATTATCTTTCCTGACTGATAATTTGAAAGAAACTTTAGTTTGGGTAGGGATAGTTTTCCTGATTTATGTTTTTGTAAGACCCAACCAAGTCTTATTAAGTGTGGGGTCAGGGACTACAGAAAACATCCAACAACAAGTAACAGAAGTCAAAACCTATTACAAGACTTATCCCAAAATTTTGGTGTTTATTCACAGATATAAAAACAGGGGAAAAGGGTCTTTGATAGCGATTGACACTGAACAAGTTTTGCTTGATGGAGAATGGACGGCATTATCAGGAAATGGGAGCAATGAGGATGATCCCGAAATCGGGCCCATCCCGTCCCAAAAAAATGCAAATCCGTCGCCTTATCGTATACGCCCGCAAGAGATCCGCTTCCAAAGCGTTGAAAAAACTGGCTACTTTTACCAAATTAGTCCGATCACCTTCTACGTTGGAGATGTGAAAAGGGGCGGGTTCGCAGTCTATCCTAACAGTAACGTCCCTGGTACGTTGCAAAATATCAAGCTCGAAACTGACTCCGAGTGGGATAACTTCCAAGCCCTTATGAGGCGTTACCAAGCCGAGGGGATAAAAGAAATCCCATTACTCGTAGTCGCTCAGTAGATTGCGACAACTATCTGGGTATTAGTTTAAGATTTTTTGGCTTTAATTACTACCAATTAGGGAGGACTGTGACCCTCCTTTTTCCTTTGTTACTTAACCTTATGTATACGATACGCCCCAATCAATTCCTTTCGCAATGTGCCGGGAACCTTGGGGTGTATTGGGTGGGGTCAAAGATGGCCCAATACTGCGTAGGTTTTGCTCGAAACGCTCCAGTTGAGGGAAGCTCCCGGAGGCGGAGGGAGCAGAGGAAGCAGAGGAGGAAATACCATTTTCTCCCCCTGCATCCCCGCCCGTCCCCTGCCTGACAAGGGCAGGTATTTTATTTTTCAGTTGGGACAAGACTTGGGGGGCAAGGAGGGCAAGGGGATTTCTCGCCAGGGGGGTTAAATAACTGATGTCTGATTATCAACCAGCCGGCTTAACTAAGGTTCCTTTGCTGGTTTCTCATCGCTAAACCTAACAATTTATTGGGGCATTAGCTTAAAATAAATACAACAATATGTAAACTTTCGTAACTGAAGAACCAGGTTTGACTAACCCCATGATCTCAACAACCTCTTTCTTTTCCCCTGTAGAAGACGACTTACGCCTGTTGACAGACAACCTCAAACGCTTAGTCGGAGCGCGTCATCCCATCCTTGGAGCAGCCGCTGAACACCTATTTGATGCTGGGGGTAAACGCATTCGTCCGGCGATCGTTTTATTAGTGTCACGAGCGACAATGTTAGACTGTGATCTAACTCCTCGTCATCGCAGACTAGCAGAAATTACTGAGATGATCCATACGGCTAGTTTAGTCCATGACGATGTAGTGGATGAAGCGGCATTACGGCGCAATGTCCCAACCGTTAACAGTTTGTTTGATAACCGTATTGCTGTGTTAGCTGGGGATTTTTTATTTGCTCAATCTTCTTGGTATTTAGCGAATCTTGATAATTTACAAGTCGTTAAGTTACTCTCAGAAGTCATTCGCGATTTCGCTGAGGGGGAAATTTTTCAAGGAATCAATCGCTTTGATACCAGTTTAACCTTAGATGCTTATTTAGACAAAAGCTACTACAAAACAGCCTCTTTAGTCGCGAATAGTGCTAAATCGGCTGCTATTTTAAGCGATGCTCCTACCGAAGTCATTGACAGTCTTTATAACTATGGGAAATATTTAGGATTAGCCTTTCAAATTGTGGATGATATCCTCGATTTTACCTCACCAACGGAAGTATTAGGAAAGCCTTCTGGTTCCGATTTAATCAGTGGCAATATTACTGCTCCTGCTTTATTCGCTATGGAAGAAACCCCTTATTTAGAAACATTAATCGAACGAGAGTTTAGCCAAGAGGGGGACAAAGAAAAGGCTTTGTCCATTGTAACTGAAAGTCAAGGCATTGAGCGATCGCGGGAGTTAGCTTCTTACCATGCAAAACTTGCCCTCAAACAGTTAGCTTGTTTGAAATCTTCTCAATATTCCCAGTCTTTAACGGAGCTAGTTGACTATGTTTTGAGTCGTCTTTATTAAGGGTTTATTTATTGCTTGTTTAAAAATCGTTTTGAAAAAATTAGGTTAATTAATAACTTTTTTTAACCGCTACCTTGTCATGGGTTAAGGGTGTTTGCTATTTTAAAAGAATTAGCTATTATTTACTGAATCTCTTTTAAATAGAAGTGTCTTACGCCCTTGACTTTGGTACCAGCAATACAGTGATCACTCGTGTCAACCCAGTGACACAACAACCTGAAATCATTAAACTTCCAGGGTTGTCTCAACAGCTAGGGAATAATCCTCCTTTAATTCCTAGTTTAGTTTATGTTGAAAATGCAATTGCTTCTAAGGTTTTAGTTGGTCAAACTGTCCGCGATCGCGGTTTAGATTTATCTAATAATTCGAGGTTTTTTCGACAGTTTAAGCGAGGTATTGGCACAAATATTCAAGGATTTTTACCAGAATTAGACGGCATAAATATTACCTTTGAAAAAATCGGAGAATGGTTCTTAAATACGGTTATTGAAAAGTTAAAATATGAATCGAAAAATTCCATAGATTCTCTGGTTTTAACCGTTCCTGTAGATAGTTTTGAAACCTATCGTCACTGGTTGGGTCAAGTTTGTCAAGGATGGAATATTGATCAAATTAGGTTATTAGATGAACCAACGGCTGCTGCTTTAGGTTACGGAACAACGGAAGAAGAATTATTATTAGTCTTAGACTTTGGTGGGGGAACCGTTGATTTATCTTTGGTAAAATTAGGAGCAGAAAATCTCCAGAAAAATCAAGGATTTATTTTAAAATGGGGTCAAAAGTTTCTTGGTGAAAGTAAGAGTCAAAAGCCTAAAATTGCCCGTGTTTTAGCCAAAGCTGGAGCTAATTTAGGGGGATCAGATATTGATAACTGGTTAATTAATTATTTTGCTAAGACTCAAAATATTCCTATTTCTTCCTTAACTATAAGATTAGCAGAACGATTAAAAATAAAATTATCTTCTCAAACAAAAGCCAACGAAGTTTATTTTAACGATGAAACTTTAGACAGTTACGAATTAGGTTTAGATAGAGATGGGTTTAAAAATATCTTGAAAGAAGAACAATTTTTTGAAAAACTAGATGAGTTAATGACCCAGGTTTTGCAACAAGCAAGACGCAACGGTATTGAAAAAAAAGATATTGATGGTATTTTATTAGTAGGGGGAACCGTACAAATTCCTGCCGTACAAAACTGGGTTAAACAATACTTTGATGAGACAAAAATTAAATGCGATCGCCCGTTTTCTGCCATTGCAGAAGGGGCGTTAAAATTAGCCCAAGGATTTGAGGTCAAAGACTTCTTATATCACAGTTATGGTATTCGGTATTGGAACCGTCGTAAAAAGTGCCATAGTTGGCATTCTATCATTAAATCAGGGCAATCTTACCCCATGAATGAACCGATTGAAATTAAGCTAGGTGCCTCTATCGAAAATCAGCCCAGTATTGAATTAATTATAGGGGAATTAGGGTCAGAAATCGGGGGAACAGAAGTGTATTTTGATGGGGATAGATTAGTGACTCGTTCTTTAGGAAATGATCAAAGTAATGTGCAACCTTTAAATGATCGAGATGGGGCGAGAACTTTGGCAAAACTAGAGCCTTTAGGAATGCCGGGAAGTGATAGAATTAAGTTACAATTTTGGGTAGATGAACAGCGATTTTTGAGGGTAACAGTTGAGGATTTATTAACCCAAAATAGTTTAGTTGAAAATCAAATTGTGGCAGAATTAAGTTGAGATTAGTATTAATTTGGGCTTTATAATATTAAGCCCCTATTGAAGCTTGGAGATTGAAAAAACTCTTAAATCCTTACTGTGGCTGACTTTTACTTTGATTAAGCGTTATCAAAATAAGTAATATCCACTAGATCGGAATCACTATCCAAAAATTTATTTCTCGGTAAATTAACTGAAAAGACCTCCGTAGTTTTATCGAAGACAAAAATAATCTAAAAAAAGATAATTTGAATAAATATCTAATTGAGCAACTTGAAAATATGAGCAGTTTAAATTTCTTCAATCTCTATGAGAATTTGAATAGTTTTTATCAACAGATGGAACAACAATCTCTTTACAGCCGTTTCGATCCATGGTTGTTAATCTCAAATAGCGACTCAGCCATCGCCCATCAAAACCTAAACTTTGAATGGGGAGTGAACAGTGATTACAATGGTGATGGCATCTTTGAAAATGTTTGGGGAGAAAACCATATTTATAGCTATGATGAGGGAGGCAATCTTATCTCAGCAACGGTTAATTATTTCTTCAATTCAGATCACAATAGTGATGGAATTATTGATAATAGTTATACTTCAAGTCATAGTTATAGCTATAGCTATGATTCCAATGGCAATTTAATAGAAGCCAACGTCGATTGGGATAATGACGGGGGAGCCAATGAAAGCTATAGTTTTAGTTATGATGCTGATGGTAAGGTAAGACAAACAAGTGTTGATTGGAATGGTGATGGGATCAACGATGAGCGTTACACCTATAGTTATGATGCTAATGGCAAGGTAAGACAAACAAGTGTTGATTGGAATGGTGATGGGATTGACGATGAGCGTTACACCTATAGTTATGATGTTAATGGTAACTTGAGCGAAGCAACCATTGATTGGGATAATGATGGTTTCATCGATGATTATTATAGCTATAGTTACGACAGCTATGGCAATATGACATCGAAGAGTTCCAATGGCTACAACGAAACGTATAATAACAGCTATGATGCCAATGGAAATCTCATTTCAGTAGAGGTGGATTGGGATAGTGATAACTCCTTTGAAGAAAGTTATCATTATACCTACGATAGCATTGGCCGTCTAAGCTCAGCAGAGGGGAACGGGAATAGCTATACTTATAGTTATGATGCCAATGGCAATTTAATGGCAGCAACCTCTGATTGGAATGGTGATGGCATCATTGATGAGCAGTGGTATTCTAGCGGTAGTGGTAGCAGTGGAAATAATGGTGGTGGTGGAAACGGAGATCCTGCTTGAACACACCCCAACTAAATCACAGATTATAGTTGGGGATTCACTTGCACCCAGAAGTTTCTAGACTTCTAAGTGTCCCCAGAGTTATTGGTGTCCGCAATGTATTTGTAGAACTTTGGCTAACAAATACC
>JASJDD010000237.1 GCA_030065735.1 Crocosphaera sp. | reverse complement strand
CATAACCCCCCAGAAGATAACGGGATTAAATTTTTTAACGCTGACGGTACTAAGTTATCCTCAACTCTAGCGCAAGAAATAGAAGAGGGGTTACGGGGTAATCTGTTAATATCGATGGATGATATGGGTGTTTGGGGTAAGATTTTATATCAACCTACCTTAGTTAATAATTATTGTCAGTTTTTACAAGAAAGTTTACCCCCTTCCTTCAGTTGTCAAGGGATGAAAATCGTTTTAGATTTAGCTTGGGGTGCGTCGGTAAATGTGGCACCAGCGATGTTTAAAGCGTTAGGGGCCGAAGTGATTTGTTTGCACGAGACGGCCGACGGCGATCGCATTAATGTTAACTGTGGTTCCACTCATCTTGAGTTACTGCAAGCAGCCATCGAAGAGCATCAAGCAGACATGGGGTTTGCTTTTGATGGGGATGCAGACCGGGTGATGGCCGTAGATAGTACCGGGAAGGTGGTAGACGGAGATTATATCTTATACCTCTGGGGAAAATCCCTCTTAGAGCGCGGAGAATTGCCCAATAACCTATTGATTGGCACGGTTATGGCAAATTTGGGGTTTGAGCGTGCTTGGCAAGGTTTAGGGGGTCAATTGGTGCGTACTTCTGTGGGCGATCGCTATGTTCAAGCCCAAATGTGGGAAACCGGTGCGATGCTTGGGGGTGAACAGTCGGGACACATTATCTGTCATCATTACGGGGTGTCAGGGGATGGTGTGCAAACAGCGTTACAGTTGGCTGCGTTGGTGCATGAGTCTGGGGTATCCTTGGCGGAATTGGTTGAGAATAGTTTTGAAACCTATCCGCAGATTTTACGCAATGTGCGTTTAGAAGATCGAGAAAAGTTGCGTTATTGGCAACAGTGTGAACCGTTGCAACAAGCGATCGCTCAAGCAGAGAAAGAAATGGGAAATACTGGCCGGGTTTTAGTTCGTGCTTCGGGGACAGAACCTTTAATCAGAGTGATGGTAGAATCGGAATGTCCTGATGCTGCGAATCATTGGGTTAATTATTTAGTCGGAGTTGTCGAAACCCATCTTGCCGCTTAAGATTATCAGGTTTGACTTGTGTGGGGATAATTGATGAATTGTCCCTACTTGGTTATGCAAATTTTATCACCTGATTTCGGCGAAGCTCGGTTAAGGTAATCTTGGGTAATCTATCGTTTTTCTTCCATAGAACCGTGGAGGAAAACGTTACCATGAGATCAGTTGCACGATTTCGGTAAAATCTATGAGTATGGCTTCAACTGAACAGGTTAAACAATATCTCGCCCATTGGTTTCAACTGGGTAAATGTGTGATTTGTCCCAAACGACAAGAAAGAATTCATCCCCAAGTCATTTTTAAAGAACATCATTATTCAATGGAATTTGAACAATGTTGGCAAAAAATCCTCCATAGTGATGCTGATTGTTATTTAGAAGGAACAGAACAAACCATACAACAATTATTAAGTCCTGCCTGGGAAATTATGGACTGTCCTCGCTGTGAGTTACCTATTCCCATCACTGTCGCTGGTGTCGCTTCTCCGGTATGTACCTGTTTTGATTTATCAGGTTGGCCCAACAATGAATTACCAGCCCCTAGAATTCCTACCAATAGTACCACCCATTTACATCGTTTGCGACAACGACTAGAGGACAAAGAAGAAAATAACTAAGCGAGTAGCTGTTCGGCTGCATGGGCTAATTCTGTAGCAACCCGCGCCGAATAAGGTTTAATTAACCACCAAATTAAAGGAGATAACCACCCTTTTAGGGTAACAGAATAGGAGATATAAGTTCCACACAAGGTTGATTCTACTTGATAGGTTATTTTTTGTTCCATCCCAGGAATAGTTAACACTCGCAGACTCAGTAATTCTCCGGGGCGTACATTTTCCACAAAGAGACGAATAGGAATGGGGGTTAAACGGGTAACAGCTTGATAGATTAAACCCGGTTTGGCAATCAGTCCCAAAGGAACATTCGTTTTAGAGAACAGAGGATGCCAAGAAACATCAGCCACATTGATTAATTTATACCATAGCACATCCAATGGGGCTGTACTCATTGCACGATAGCGTTTGTAGAGGGAAAAACTACAGAGTAGTTTCCCTTTGGCAAAAATTAGTTTTAAGGAGAAATTGAGAATCACTAATGCCCCCCGCAAAAATGGTCTGGCAAGTTTATTATTGTAGACGATCCATGATAAGCTGTGGGGTTTGCAATATTAAGTTATTTGTACTGTGAGGTTTTATTGCTTCTCTGACTCCATTTGCTCAATCTTAATCTCTGGTAGTTGAGGTGGAATGTTTTCTGGATTTAAAGTTGAACCCACTCCTAATAAAGCAGCGATAATCATGAGAATTTTAATGACTGCCTTAATAGTTTCCTTCATTGCAGAGTCTGTCATGATTAACTTAAACTCTAATTTATTAGCAGACTCTTTTCGGTTATCGTTAGCTCGTTTGGGTTTTGTAGCCATAATAATTGGTTCCTTTTGATTCAACGTAGGCATTTCTTGCCCAACTGATCATCATCATAAGAGCATTAACTTAGGAAGAGAAGATTCTGATCAACCCTGATCTGAACTGATCACAACTGATCAAAAAAATTAATAATATAGAGGACTTAAGTTACACATTAAATGGCAGATACTATCACACTAACTAAGAGCGATAGACAGTATTTGCTCCAAAAGTTCAAAGATTTCAAAGACAGTTATGGCTGTCGAGATGGTGAAAAGTGTCTAATTTTATCTGAAGCAGCTAAGATTAGATTAAAATCACAACTTAAAAATGAAGGAAAAATTGAAAGATATGAAGATGAAAATAATAAAATAAATATAGAGTTAATAAAATTAGATGATATTAAACTTCTGATAGGAATCAACCGTTGTTACCCTTTTTGTACATTTAATGATAGGAATGGAATTAAAAATCCAGAAAAGTATCAAAAAACTATAGATACCACTCAAAAATCTAAACATTTTTATTACAGAAACGGAGATGTTTATATTCAAATTGATAAAATTTTAGAGCTTTTTGATGATTTTGTTCTCTGTTCTAGTGATCTTTCCTGGATTACATTTAAACGATTAGTTGGTAAGCTAAATAAAAATCAAGAGAAGATATCTATTAACAAAAACGCAGTCATATTTTTCTGTGCTGCCTTAAAAGTTAAGTTAGAAGAGTTACAAGGATATGAAGCAAATGAAAATCAGATTAAGCCAACATCTATCCCAATATCTCATGCAGAAGCAAGAGAAGAAAAAATAAAGATGCAACGATTTAACGAATGTTTGGCTAGATATTTTAACTATGATTCAGAATTAGCACAGCTAGAAAAATTTGCTTTGAGTTGTAATCACAGAATGCAACTATACAGTCTGATTGGTGATGATCGAAGATATTTTCAATGGATGATAAAAAGAATCAAATATAAAATCCAAGAATGGAGTTATTTAAAAGACTGTGTGATAATTGATGATATTTCGGTTACCAGTTCTAGCATAAATTTTAGTTGTGAATACCTTGAAAATAGGCTAGGAGAAAAAATTAAAATAAATAAGTTAAAAAAAGAACTAAATGAGCGTAATATCATTATGATTATTAAAAACGTTGACTGTTTAGATCCATGTTCGTTACAAGATATTATCCTCAATCAATTTTGGAATCAATTAAAACAATCAGTTTCTCAATCAATGGGTTTCTTTTTAATGATTTGGCTGAGTCAAAATAATCTTCATTTTGTTAACTCAGATATCTTACAAGACATTCCTATAATTCCTCTTAGAAACCAATTTGATAGGGAAGATTTTGTCAAAATCATTGAACAGTTAGCCATTGCCTTAAATGACAAAATTAATTGGAATGATAATACGGTAAACTGGCTTTTAGAACAAAGTAATGGAGGAAATCCTGAAAAAACATTTACTGCTTTTCATCAAAATCTACAAGTAAACTAAAATATGAAGAAAAAACCATTAACTTACACAGGCACAATTCAACCGAACCCAGGGATTTACTATGAACCCATTCAACGAGAAATCTATCCGTATACAGCAGAGGAGAATTTGATTGAAGTAGTTAATTTAGCCATTGATTTAGGGATGCCATTACTATTAGAAGGAGAACCTGGTTGTGGCAAAAGTCGCCTCGCTCATGCGTTAGTATATGAGTTTAATTATCGTAAAAAAAATAAACCGATTAAATATTATGAATGGACAGTACAATCCACCAGTAAAGCGGAAGAAAGTTTGTATCAATATGATTATATTGGACGATTACAAGCTGCACAAATTAAGCAATCACTACGGGAATCATCTGTAACTACCACAAAAACAAATGACCAAGATTCTTCTTCCATAATTAATCAAGAAAATAGCCCTCAAAAAGCATCTTCTACCAATCAAACTGAAGATAAAGATAATGAGATAAATAATAAGCTTTCCAAAGATCCTGCTAATCCTAAAGATTGGGTGAATTTACAACCATTAGGTAAGGCATTTAAACAAAGTCAAGATTATCAAGAACAGTCCGTTGTCTTAATTGATGAAATTGATAAAGCTGATCGAGATTTTCCCAATGATTTACTATTAGCTATCGAATCTCGTTGTTTTTTTATTAAAGAAACAGAAGATAATATCCAAGCAGATCGAGAAAATTTTCCCCTTATTATTATTACCAGTAATCAAGAAAAAAACTTACCTAATGCTTTTCTGAGACGCTGTATTTATCATTATATTGAATTTCCTAAACAACACAGACTGATTGAAATCTTAACAAAACGTTTTACTGACGCAGAACAAGAGGTTATCATAGAAGCTGTAAACCGATTTATGCAAGTTAGGGAGGCACAAGAGGATAATAAACCCCCAGGAGAGAAAAAAGTTAGCACTAGCGAATTAATTTTCTGGTTTAAATCATTATCAAAGTATAAACCCGATATAATTAAAAAGAAACTCAAAGAAAAAAAGATTCCTCACGCTGGAATTTTACTAAAAAGTCGAGATGATTTACAAGAATATGGAGAAGTTTAAATGAAATCAGAAATCAACATTTTTATAATTTCTACTGTTTAAATTGGATTTAATATGACATCTCCTTTACTAGATTTATTTTACCAATTAAGAGATGAAGAAGGATTTTCTTTATCCATTGAACAGTATAATTGTGTCAATCATTATCTCATTCAAAAGTGTGCAAATGATGTCAACATTGATGAGATTGAAAATTATAATTTAAACAATTCTCAACTTAAACGTCTCTGTCAAGCTTTATGGGTTAAATCACTTGAACAAAAGCATAAATTTAATCAAGCTTGGGAGCAAATGCTTCAGCTTCAGCAAGAAATTGATTTAGAAATTAACCGAGATAAGATTGTTAAGAATAGAAATAAGAATCAGCCCCAAATAAATCCCAAAAAACCCTCTGGTGATGGCGAAATAACTCCTATTAGCGAACTTACTAATCAGCCGCCTCTTCCTCCATCATTTCCTCCTTCTCCTCCTCAATTAACCGCTAAAGATTCACAAATTGGGACAGCCATTGAAACCAGAAAACGATGGACTTCTTTGCCCAAAAATAACCCAGATTATTACCCCATTGGACTCGAAAAACTTCAAGAAAGTTGGGAACAATTACATCCTTTACCTCTCGAAAGTCCCCGTCGAGAATGGGACATAAAATCTACCGTTATTGAAGCAGCTAAACAAGGATTTTTTCAGCGAGTGATTTATAAAAAAAAGCAACTGTATCGTCGAGAAATTGTTATTTTTATCGATCGCTCAGACTCTATGATTCCTTTTGCTGGTTTTGGTAGAACCCTACTCAAGTCTTGGCAAGATGCTACGTCTTATTATTTTGATAATGTGATTACAGAAGAAGTCCTAACCACAGAAAAGGGGTGGGACAGTCAATCCTTAAATCGAACCCTTCTCAATTACACCCCAGAATCTACCAGTTGTCTCATTTTCAGTGATGCCGGTGCTGCCAGGAAACGCTATGTCGAAGAACGATTCAACGAAACTGAAAACATCCTTCGACGGTTAACCCGAAGATTTAGCCGAGTGGCCTGGTTAAACCCCTTACCCTATCAACGCTGGTTTGGAACAACTGCCCTAGATATTGCCGATTTATCAGAAGATATCCCCAATTTTGCCATGTTTGGCTTAGAAAGCGAAGACTTTGACCGTCTTATTCCTTGGCTCAAGGAAGAGTCCATCCCGACTCGTCATTTTCAACCCGATTTTTCTCAACAATGGGAGCAATATCTATCTGATGATGACTTTTTCAGCCCAGAATGTCAATTACAGTTGTTTGAAGAAGATTATGACGCAAATACCTATGATTTAGCCACACGCAGTGCCTTTCCCCTTAGTTTATCCCCAGATTTGCTTTATTATCTCCGTCACCATCAAGACAAAGACCAACAACCCCCTTGGTATGCTGTTGCCGATATTTTGCTCTCTGGTTTAGTTCGTCGCGTTAATCGAGAACTTTACGAAATGTCCCCCGATATTCGTAACATTCTCCTCCAAAAATTGAGCAAAGAAGACCTACAATCGCTTGCACATCAACTCCAGACCTATATTCAACAACAAATTGGAGAAAATAGCCAATTACCCCCCAACCTACAACATCAACAATGGTTATCCTTAGCCTATCTACAACCCAGTCGAGCGGTTGACGAACTTAAACAGGCCCTACAACAAGCGGTAGAAAACAACAACCGAGTCCGTCTCGTTAGACTCACCACATTACTAAAAAATCTACAAACTGCACTGGAAGGGTATGAACCTTTATTAACCGTTACCGAACCCCTTGCAGCTTATTCCAGAGGGGATTTAACCACCGTTGGCGAAGTTCTTAATCTTCCTGCTGATGACGAAAAAAACCTACAGTTGGGCTTAATTGAGGAAATCCAAAATATTTCCCCCTTCAAATTAGAACCCCTCACCATTACTATCCCTACCCTACAGTTTGTCTTCACCGAAGAAACCGTCTTTGTCGATAACACCGGCCAAATCATCAAAAGACAACCCATTAAAGCTTATTATTACGACGAAATCTTAGAACAGAACACAGAAGACAAGACAGAAGATAACCCCCTCAACATTCGCATGATTTATATCCCAGCAGGGCAATTCTTCATGGGAACCCCAGACGAAGAGATTGAACGACTCTCTAAAAAGTATGATGTCAACTACTTTAAGCGAGAACAACCCCAACACTTAGTTAACGTTCCCCCCTTTTACCTCAGTCAAACCCCCATTACCCAAGCACAATGGAAAGCGGTGCTTTCGCACTTGCGGAGCGAGACCGCCTCACAAGACGATTTAAAAGTAGAACGGGATCTCAAACTTGAACCCTCAAAGTTTAAAGGAGAAAATCGACCGGTTGAACGAGTCAGTTGGGAAGAAGCCGTCGAATTTTGCCAAAGACTCTCAAAATTGACGGGAAAAGTCTATCAATTACCCAGTGAAGCTCAATGGGAATACGCCTGTAGAAGTCAGAAGTTTGAAGTCAGAAGTCAGAAGTCAGAGTTAACCCTAGAACAATGGAATCAGGAATATCATCAACCTTTTCACTTTGGCCCCACCTTAACCTCAGACATAGCGAATTATTGTGCTGATAGAACCTTTGCCAATGAACCAACGGGAAAATATAGAAGAGAAACAACACCCGTTGCTGAATTCCCTCCCAACGCTTTTGGACTCTACGATATGCACGGCAATGTCTGGGAATGGTGTCAAGATGAGTATCATTCAAGCTATGACGGCGCACCCAATAATGGTAGTGCTTGGACAGATGAAAATTCTAGTAGAACAAAAATACTCCGTGGCGGTAGCTGGAGCGACGATCCACTTTGTTGCCGTTCGGCCTATCGCCTCATCCACTACCGCGGCGACCACAGCAGCCATATCGGTTTTCGGGTGATGTGTAGTGCCGTGAATAATATTAATTGAGCTTAAATGGATTAATAATCGTTAATTGATTCTCGATCATTAATCCATCTTGCATATTTTCTGAATAAAGACTCTCTACATCTGTACATAAAGCAGTTGCCACAATTAAACTATCCCAAAATGATAAGTTAAAGGTTAACTTTTCTCTTTAACACAGAGCAAACTGCATTGATTACTTGTGTACTAATTACAATGCCTTAAGAATTGGTTAATGTCACTGCTATTTTACGTTTTCTGGTATCTTCTTGGGGTTCAGAATCTTGATTAGCCAGAAAACGATATAACCAAATATTAGAATCAATAAATATTTTGGCATTGCTGATGATTATCTTTGATGAATTTCCTCTCTTGTAAGTTTCCTTTTTCCTTTTACGCTAATAGGATTTTCTGCTAATTTATCCATTAATCTTGTCGTTTTATTTTCCTCATAAACGGGATTAATAATAACAATCACCTTACTTCCGTCTTGAACACACCCCATCTAAATCAAAGATTATAGATGGGGATTCATTGGCACCCAGAAAGTTGTAAACTTCTAAGTGTCTCCAGAGTTACTGGTGTCCGCAGTGTATTTGTAGAACTTTGGC
>JASJDD010000236.1 GCA_030065735.1 Crocosphaera sp. | reverse complement strand
TGAGAGGTTTAAACGGAAAATATGTTCCTAGCGGTGCATCCGGCGCACCCACCAGAGGTAGACCAGAAGTTTTACCCACTGGACGCAACTTCTATTCCGTGGATATCCGCGCTATCCCCACCCAAACCGCTTGGGATGTGGGTAGAAAAGCAGCAGAAGCCCTCATTGAGCGTTATACTCAAGATAATGGAGAATATCCCCAAACCCTCGCTATTTCGATCTGGGGAACCTCTACCATGCGTACAGGAGGGGATGACATTGCCCAGGTGTTAGCTTTATTAGGAGTACAGCCGATCTGGGATGGGTTATCCCGTCGGGTAATTGATTATGAAATCCTTAAACCATCGGTGTTAGGGCGACCCCGTGTGGATGTGACGATACGGGTATCGGGATTTTTTAGAGACAGTTTCCCTAACTTACTACAATTACTATACAAAGTGATCAAAGATGTGTCAAGTCTAGAAGAATCAAAAACTATCAATCCCTTAGCAGCAAAGGTACAAGAAGAACAGGTATTTTGGCAGCAACAAGGATTAACAGAAGAACAAGCAAAATTGAAGTCAGGTTATCGAATTTTTGGATCAAAACCTGGGTCTTATGGTGCTGGTTTACAGGGATTAATTGAGGCACAAAATTGGGAAAGTGAGCAAGATTTAGCCAACGCTTACATTAATTGGAGTTGTTATGCTTATGATCAAAATGGAGTGGGCCATGGGGTTCCAGAAGTCTTTGAAAGACGTTTAAAACAATTACAAATTATCTTACATAATCAAGATAATAGAGAACATGATCTCTTAGATTCCGACGATTATTATCAGTTTCAAGGGGGTTTAACCGTTGCTGTGAGGGCGTTAATCGGTAAAAATCCTGAGACTTATTTTGGAGATAATGCCATTGCTGCTAATCCCAAAGTGAGACGATTAAAAGAAGAAATTTCTAGAGTATATCGTTCCCGTGTCATTAACCCAAAATGGATTAAAGGGGTGATGAAACATGGTTATAAAGGGGCGTTTGAAATGTCAGCAACGGTAGATTATTTATTCGCTTATGATGCAACAGGAAATTGTGTGGAAGATTTTATGTATCAAGGAGTAGCAGAAGCTTATTTATTTGATGAGACTGTGCAACAATTTACCCAAGAAAAAAATCCTTGGGCGTTGCGAGATATAGCCGAAAGATTATTAGAAGCAAATCAAAGAGGTTTATGGCAAAATGTTGATAGTAATACCCTGGATAAATTAAGGAATATTGTGCATGATGCAGAAGGAAAAATCGAAGAAAATTTATGAATTTAGTAGAGTTTTAATATTATTAAAACTCTACTAAATTATATTATTATTAACAACTATTTTCTACCATATATTTTTCTAATATGGCATTAATTAAAGTCTGATATTCTTGGGGAAACTGCTGTTTATACCAAGCAAAAACCGAGGGATCAAGCTTGAGAGTTACAGAAACTTTTAGAGGGTTATTAACAGTAGCTTCTTGCCAAAATTCAGTATCAGTAGCAGGTATATCTGAATAATCTATATCAGATTCTTTCATCTGACCAAGGATCTTTAATTGTTCCTCTCTTGACATAGGCATAATAAATACTCCTTTCATTTTTATTAGCACGTCTTGTAGATATGAGTCGTATTTTGTCCCCTCGCAGGGTATAGACTATAACTAGGATATATTCTCCTAAAAGTCCCAAAGCAATTAATCTTTCTTCACCGTAGTCTTTTCTATTATCAGTTTTTGAGATCCAGACTCCTGAAAAGATTTCTTTGGCGAAATTAAAATCAATTCCATGTTTTTCAATGTTGATTTTGTTTTTTTGGTCATCCCACTCGAACTCCATCTTTTCATTTTAACTCCATAAACTAAAAAATAGAACTGTGATCGCATTTCTCAAACATATCAATAGGGATAGATTATAATTAACTCAGATGGGTAATCAGGGAATAGTAGAAACTACCACATAAATTATGATAACAAGTGGTCAATTTTTTTATATATCTCCAGAAATATATCTAGAAGGAGAAAGAGTCAGTCCTATCAAACATGAATACCGAAAGGGACAAGTTTATGCAATGGTAGGTGCAAAAAAGTCTCATATTGTTTTAGGGGCAAATTTAACAACCTTATTAAATATCCACCTTGCAGATAGTCCTTGTCTTGTTTTAAATTCAGATATTAAGGTGAGATTAGAAGAAGCAAATTGTTATTATTATCCTGATATTGCGGTTGTTTGTGATGAAAGGGAGATTAATAACACCGATGATTTTATTCTTTATCCTGTTCTTGTAATGGAGGTATTATCGAAATCAACGGAAGCATTTGATCGAGGTCAAAAATTCAGTGATTATCAAACTTGTTCTACTTTAAAAGAGTATGTTCTAATTCACCAAGATGTAATGAAAATTGAATGTTATCGTCGTGATGAGTCGGGAAACTGGACAGAAAAAATATATGAAGTAGGGGATAAAGTAGAATTTTTCAGTATTAATTATCGTGGTTCCCTTGAGACTATTTATCGTAAAGTTCCTGGTTTTTCAAACTTGTGACTTCATTCAACACTTCCCATTCATCAGATGCGACCTACTTGATGACGGGGATAAATAACCACCCCTCGCCAATCATTTTCTAAATCTGTTTTGTCTAAATAAAGAAAGATTTGGGAAAAGAAACGAGAATAAAATCTTGCATCATTTTGAAACTGTACTTCAGCAAAATAGATTGGTTTATTTTTCTCTTCTAGACGAGGGAGAAACACCCCATCTAAACGAAAAGATAATTGTTTGATTTCCACTTGATTATGTTTGGTTTCCTTGCGTAAATCTAACTCAACTCCATTCCAGGTTCACCTATTACTGTAAAATATACCTTATCATTTTCCTTTACAAACTTTCTAAAAGCATTAAAAACAAATTGTTGTCCCACAAACCGCTTAAGTCTAGACTCAATGAGAGAACCAAATGCTTTGGGATAACTAAGGTAGGTATTACCCACCCTACCAACTCAATTAACAGGAGATAGAAAAATTATGAGAAAACCCATTATTGGAGTCATGGGACCTGGAGACTTAGCTACAGAAACAGACATTAAAAACGCCTACAAATTAGGAAAATTAATTGCACAAGAAAACTGGCTATTATTAACAGGAGGCCGTAATGTCGGGGTGATGGATGCAGCGAATAAAGGGGCAAAAGAAGCAGGAGGATTAACCATCGGTATCTTACCTTCAAAGAATACAAAAAATGTTTCTGATGCTGTTGATATTGCCATTCTCACTGACTTAGGAAATGCTAGAAACAATATCAATGCTTTGTCCTCTGATGTTATCGTTGCTTGTGGAATCGGGTTGGGGACAGCTTCAGAAATAGCTTTAGCATTAAAAACTGGAAAACCTGTTATTTTATTAAGTGAACATCCAGAAAGTCAACAATTTTTTAAAGGCTTATCCCCTAACTTAACCTTTATTGCAGTGGATACTGAACAAACAATTAAGCTAATTAAAGAAATTCTAAACAACCATAACCCCAATTAAGGAAATCTACTGGTAACTTTTCCAATAATTTGTTGCAAACTTACCCAACCAAAAGAACGACTATCACTACTTTCTAAACTATTTTCTCCCATCAAAAAACAATTACCCTTCTCATCAACCCTAACCACTCGTTTTATGATTCTTAAATTTGGCTGATGAGGATGCCAAGCGATAACTAAATCCCCCATTTCAGGTAAACAACGGTGGTAGGCTTTTGTGTCGACAAGGACTTCTTCGCCTTCCTTAAGTACAGGAAACATAGAATTCCCTGTGACACAAAATCGTTGACGCAACCTCAACAACCACAGCAATAATTCTTTATAGTTGCTTGTTGGGAGCAAATTGATGGCTACCACCTTCAACTAAATAATTTAGCTGGCTTTGATCCAGGGTACATCCCGTCCCTTAGTTTTCCAGAATATCTCGTGGATTTTTTTGACTTCCATGAGTAATTGGTTAGCATGAGCTAGGTTAACTTCCACTTTACAAGCAGAGCAAAGTTTAGTTGCTTTCCAGAACATATCATGGAGATCAGGGTAGTCAGCTAAGTGTTCAGGTTTAAAGTAGTCAGTCCAGAGGATGAGTAACTCTTCTTTGGTTTTCTGTGCCTGCTCTTCCTTAATGGCAATATAGCGAGATAAAGTATTGTGATAAGCTACAATCTTAGCCGTTTCCTCAGCAGGAGGTACATGACTTTCTAAATCAGCGATTTTCTTGGTC
Source organism: Crocosphaera sp. (assembly GCA_030065735.1). Classification (GTDB taxonomy): domain Bacteria; phylum Cyanobacteriota; class Cyanobacteriia; order Cyanobacteriales; family Microcystaceae; genus Crocosphaera. The sequence goes on along the minus strand of JASJDD010000236.1, from coordinate 4,056 downwards.
ATAGAGTAGACTGCTTCAGCATAAATGCGAGCAGAAGCGGGATCATATACACCACAAGGACCATCGCAGTGCGCACTCACCTGTGGTGCAGGGAAACACTTTTTAATTTGATTAGCGATTCTGTTGAGCATAATCTTTTAAGATAAACCTAATCTTCAAGAAAGAATTTGGAAACGTTACTATCTATAGAGAGGTTTCCAGGGGAATACTTTTCCAATAATTCCCTCATTTTTAATCCTAACTTGAAAGTGTCTATATTTTATAGCTTTAAAATCTTAAATTTTTTGATCTCTTTGAAAAAATCATCTTCTTTTACAGCATACAGTCTCTACCATTTTTCTGTTAGTTAGTCAATCCCTCAAACTTGGAATGCTGTGGTTTTAATCACCTAGAATCAATAATGAATCAAAGAAAATAGCCGGTTAATATAATTCTTTCTATTTTTTAATAATTATGTAAATTATCATTTTAATAAAGGCGACATCAGGATAAAATTAGGAAAGTGCAATCAGAGAGGGAATCACTTGGATATGACACAAACCCAAAAATTAGAAGAAATCGAAGCCATTGCCCGTTCCGTGGGTTGGGGGGCCGCTGAAATCCTCAGTTCTTATTATCGAGGAGAAGGGGATTTAAAGGTTAATGAAGATAAAAAAGATGGCCCAGTTACGGCGGCTGATATTGCTGCCAATCATTACATTTTAGAGAAATTACAAAAGGTTTTTCCTGAGGATACTTTCGGTTATTTGAGTGAAGAAACTTATAAAGGAACGGAACCGATTGCTAAAGATTGGGTTTGGATTATTGATCCCCTTGATGGTACCAGGGATTTTATTGATAAAACCGGAGAATATGCCTTACATATTGCCTTAGCTTATCAAGGCCGCCCGATGGTGGCTGTGGTTGCTATTCCTGAAACAAAAAAAATCTATTATGCGAGTAAAGGAAACGGTACTTTTGTTGAAACTGCCGATGGAACAGTTACCCCTGTTAAAGTATCACCAAGAAACCAACTTGAAGAGTTGTATTTAGTGGTTAGTCGCACCCATAGAGACAATCGCTTTCAAGCTTTAATTGATGCTTTACCTCTAAAAGATCGCATTTATATGGGTAGTGTTGGAGGAAAAATTTCAACTTTATTAGAAAAAACTTCTGATATTTATATCTCTTTATCTGGTAAATCTGCGGCCAAAGATTGGGACTTTGCTGCACCAGAATTAATCTTAACTGAAGCAGGAGGAAAATTTACCCATGAGAACGGTGATCCCTTAATTTATAACAGAGGAGATGTACGTCAATGGGGCTGTTTAATCGCTAGTAATGGTCATTGTCATGAAGCTTTATGTGAAAAAGCAACACAACTTTTAGCTCAGATTGATGGTCAAAGCAAGAGTTAATGAAAATATATAGCAGTTCCCATACTGGTGAGGTACAGAAGTTATCCCTTTGAGGCAGGAGGCAGGGGGCAGGAGGCAGGTGTTAGGTGTACCTCATGAGTCCGAGAAACGCTATAGTCCAATCTGACTGGTTTTAGTTGAATTGACACTCTCCTGATTCCGCTACGCTAAAATCAGGAGATTCTTATAAAATCTTCGCTCTTCATGACCAAAGGGTTGTGCAGAAGTGGAATATCCGCACTCATTTATCAATAGCTATCAGAAGAGCGAAAATGATCAACAAATTTAATTCATGAACCCGACGAAAAAAATCCCCTTCTTTACTAACTTCATCCCACATGAGATAGACACGCATTTTGGCTTCAAGAATATAATTTTTGCGTTGATTAGAGACTCTAAGCATCAGAGTAGGAACATTATCGTAAGGAAGAACCACAACGACATCAGAGAACAAAATCTTAGCATTAGATTGAGAAAAACGAGCAAAAGCTAATCCTGTGATTAAGGCAATACCTAAAAGGCTAACGAAAGCTTCTAAGGTAACAAGGATATGTGTATAGAGGGTAGTAGGATACATATTGCCATAACCAATAGTAGAAAAGGTGTGAATACTAAAAAAGAAAGCATCACTAAAAGAACCCTCAATAGCGTTTTCTATGCCATCAATCCCCAAAAAATACGCTAAAGCAAAGCCTAAATTGAGAAAAAGATAAAAGACGGACATCAAAACAATAAAATATTTCCAAGGAATATTTAAGAGTAAATGATAAGGTTCCCGCCAGTGATGATACCAAGCACCTAACCCTTCAATATTAAAGTTTCTAATTCTTGTTGAAAATCTGAACTATCATAATGAATACAAATATTTCTCTTAGCAAGTTCTTGACGAAATTAAATTAAGGATAAATGAGCAAAACTAGCTCCTTTTGCGCTACTAATATAATAATCTCTAAACATAATTATCGCTAGTTCTAGTTGCAGTAGTTTCTCGTTTTTTCCAGTTGCTTTTACAATTTCGTTATATCTAAAATGGTGGGTTACGGTGCAGATAAAAACTTATGATGTTTTCACCAAAATCAACCTCGCACCTAACCCACCCTACGATCTACTATGTGCTTAGGGTTGTTATTTTGATTCACCCCTGCTACCCTAAAAAAACAAAGAGACCAGTCTACTGCGGTAAGTGATTGGCCTCTAAACTTCTAGGAACTAAAAATCACTTATGGTGGGTATTATCCACCCAACTAAAGTTACATAACAATAAAATTCTGATTAGTTAAACTACTGGTGTCTACTCCATTTAAAACTGCTAAGGTTTGATCGCCAAAGTTAATGGTTTGACCCGAAAAGGTTAAATCTTCATAGGTTAATCCTCCTGATAAACCAATAAAGTCTTGACCCTCCATAAAGTCAGCAATAAAATCTTGTCCGTTATCGGCTGCAAGAACGAAAATATCTGACCCTCCATTACCAAAAAGAAGATCATCACCCTCTTGACCATTAATAATACTATCTTCGTCGAAACTAACAATTTGATCATTACCTGTAGTTCCAGTGAGAACATCTTGACCAGGTGTGGCTTTAATCAGAGTATCTAATTCAAGAACATCACTATCTCCATAGGTAGCTGAGTTATTAGCAAGCTCGCTTTTGTCCATTGTTAGGGTTCCGTCAAAGGAAAAAACTCCACCCCCTTGACCATTTGCTTGATTGTCAGTGACACTACTTTTTTGAATTTCAGTGTAACCAGAGACATTAAGAATGCCGGCACCATCAATTCGGGATGTATTCTCTTTGATAACGGTGTTTTGCTTAACTGTTAGTTCACCCCCCAAATTATAGATACCAGCACCCATAAAGGAAGTATGACCCTTGATCACACTGTTGTTAATGATGGCTTCTCCTATATTGGCAATACCACCACCAGCAGAGGCAAAATTATTTTTGATGATGGTATTGTTTACCTCAAGTTGACCGGTATTAGAAATACCGCCACCACTCGCTCGTAAAGTTCTATTTTCATTAATGACACTGTTTTTGATGATAAGTTTACCGTCAGCATTATAAATGCCACCACCACGAAGTCGAGCGGTATTTCCAGTAATAACACTATCTTTGACGGTAAGGTTTTCTTTATTGAGAATAGCACCGCCGATATCTTGACTGTTGCCACCCGTTAGCGTAAGTCCTTTCAAGTGAACATTAAGTTGAGAAGTGCTATCGCCATCATCTACTAAAAAAACTCGATCAATCCCTTGAGCATCAATGGTTGCGCCATCGGAATCAGATTGAATTGTTACATCTTTATCAATAAGAATATTGGCTTCTTGGTGAAGATTATCTTCTCCCCCTGTAACAACAATCTTGTCATCTTTACCAGCAGCAGCAATGGCCTCAGCAATGGTCAGAAAATCCCCATTGCCACTATCATCTACAAACCAGGTATTCATAGTGAATTAATCTCCTAAAAACAAATCTATTTATTGTGAATTTTCTAAAGTATTGAAAAAATTTTCTTAATTGTCTGTGACAGTAATCACATCAGTAATTTTTTGATTTAATCCCTATAATTTCATTAATGGGCTATTGATTATATTATTCATTGAAGAACCCCAACCTGCTATCGCTGAGGTTGGGGATTCTGATGAAAAATCACCTC
>JASJDD010000235.1 GCA_030065735.1 Crocosphaera sp. | reverse complement strand
AAATTCTGACTCCTGACTCCTGTGCGATAGCGCCGGAACGTAGTGAGGAACTCCTGACTCCTGACTCCTAACTCCTTCTTTAAGATACCCCTAAATAATCACGCTTACCTACTTCAACCCCACAATGACGTAGAATGTCATAGGCTGTGGTGACATGAAAATAAACATTAGGAAGGACAAAATACAACAGAAATGATTGTCCATCAAAGGTTAGGGTTTCTGAACCAACTGGTAGCTCAATTGTTTTTTCTTCGGTGCCATCAATCTGTTCTGGGGTTAAGGTTTCCAAATAAGCAATCGTCTGTTTAAGTCGATCAATCAGTTCAGGAAAACTGGTTTCGTTATCCTCCATAGTTGGAGCTTCAACACCCCCTAATCTAGCTGCACCCCGTCCAGCTATATCCGAAGCAATTTGTACTTGTCGAGAGAGAGGAAACATATCGGGGTAAAGACGAAACCCAATCAGCACTTGAGGCTCAATTTTTTTCGCTTCAGCATAGGCTGCACCTTTTTCCAAAATCCCCACTAAACTATTTAAACTGCGGGTCATGGGTGGAATGGCCGCTTGATACATGGAAAGTGTCATTGTGTTTTCTCTAAACCTTTAACTAAGATCAATCATTTCTAGTGTACAATTTCTGCAAACAAAGCTCAGCAAATTAAGTAAAATAAATTGATCAAGTTAGCTATCAAAGGAATTATGTCAAAATTATTGGGATTAACTGTTATCAGCTTTCTCACTCTCCAAAGTGGTATTATGATCACTTCAGTAGCTAATGCACAACAGCCCTTATATTTAGCTTATCCTCCTAAAAACCATAAGACGACTGCTGACAAAATTTTTTTAATTGGAACCGCTTCTCCTCAAGGAGAGGTTACTGTCAATGGACAAAAAATACAGCGCAGTAATCAGGGGCATTTTGCCCCATCTTTTCCCTTAAAATTAGGGGTTAATCGCTTTGTTTTACGCCATAATAATAAAACCATTAATCTCACAATTACGCGAAATTCTGTTACACCTAACATTCCTCAAGGAGTTGCCTTTGCTGAAAATTCTTTGAGTCCCAATCAATCAATATCTGTGTTACCTAATCGTCCTGTTTGTTTTAGTGCGATCGCTGCACCTAATGCTACAGTTTCTGTTAGCATTGCTAATCAAACTATTCCTCTATTACCTCAACCTGACTTAGTAAAACTTCCTGCCAATTCTGCTATTTTGACCAATTCAAATGAACCAAGTATTGAGGAAATTACCCAATATAAAGGCTGTACAAAATTCAATAAAATTGGTAACTTTGGAACCCCTAAATTTCAACTAAAATTAAACAATAAAACTATTACTCAAAAAGGAAAAGGAACCATTAATATTCTTAATCCTAAGCAATTAAAAATTGTGGAAATTATAGCAGATGCCGGCGTTGCTAGAAGCGGACCGAGTACCAATTATTCCCGTTTAACTCCTTTACCTAAAAGAACCGTTGTATCAGTTATTGGTCAAAAAGGGGAGTGGTTACAGCTTGATTATGGTGCATGGATTAAAGCCAATGAAACGAGAATTGTTCCTAATTTATCCTCAGCAAAAGCAACGATTAGAAGTGCAAAATTTGAGAAAAATAATCAAGAAACTAAAGCTATTTTCCCCCTAACGTTACCGGTTCCTGTTTCTGTTAATCAAATGGGCAATAAAATCACATTAACTTTATACAACACCACTGCACAAACGGATACTATTCGCTTAAAATATGAACCCTTAATTAAAAGTTTTTACTGGCAGCAAGTGAGTCCTGATAAAATTGAATATTATTTTGAATTATACCCAGATCAGCAATGGGGATATGATCTAAACTATGAAGGTACCAACTTAATTTTTACCCTACGTCATCCTCCAAAAATTGAAAGTCAAAATAGTCAGCCTTTAAAAAATGTCAAAATCCTTTTAGATCCGGGTCACGGGGGTGATGAATGGGGAGCAAAAGGACCCAATGGTTATCCTGAAAAGTCGGTTAATTTAGTTGTTTCCAAGTTACTAAAACAAGAATTATTAAAGCGAGGGGCAACGGTTTATATGACCAGAGAAACCGATAAAAATGTTTCTTTGCAAGACCGTGTTAAGATGATTAATACGGTTAAACCAGCGATTGCTTTATCCATTCATTATAACGCTTTACCTGATAATGGAGATGCCATTAATACTGCTGGAATTGGGATGTTTTGGTATCATTCTCAAGCCGAAGATTTATCAAAATTTTTACATGATTATTTAGTAGAAAAAGGGAACCGTCCTTCCTATGGAGTGTTTTGGAATAACTTAGCTTTAACTCGTCCTCATAGCGCACCTTCTGTCTTATTGGAATTAGGATTTATGATCAATCCAACAGAGTTTGAATGGGTAACAGATGCACAACAACAGAAAAATTTAGCAGCCATTTTAGCCAATGGAATTACAGAATGGTTTAGTCAAAAACAATAAAATGTACAATGTAGAATGCAAAATTAAGAATGTTGATTTAATTCTAAATTCTAAATTTTTGATAGCTGATAACTGAATCTCTAGTAAAGTTGATATACTAGAGATAGACTTGTAGCTTACTTAACCTATAAACCATGAATAGAGTTGATTATCTTCGTATTAGTCTCATTGATCGCTGTAACTTTCGGTGTCAATATTGTCTACCAGAAGGAGCAGAATTAGACTATATTTTACGTCAAGAATTACTCACTCATGAAGAAATTATGACTTTATTAAAAGAGGTATTTATTCCCCTTGGATTTTCTAAATTTCGTTTAACAGGAGGGGAACCTTTATTAAGACCAGGAATTGTTGATTTAGTGACGGATATTGCTTCATTACCAGCAATAGAAGACTTATCTATGACAACCAATGGCTTTTTATTATCATCCTTAGCTAAAGACTTATATCAGGCCGGATTAAAGCGTATTAATGTTAGTTTAGATTCTTTAAATGCAGATACCTTTAAGACAATTATTGGTCATAAAAAAGCCGATCTGTGGCACCAAACTTGGTTAGGCATTCAAACCGCCTACGAAGTCGGTTTTGATCCCTTAAAATTAAATGTAGTTGTTATTCCTGGAGTCAATGAAACTGAAATTGAAGCCTTAGCAGCACTGAGTATTAATAAAAATTGGCATATTCGTTTTATCGAATTTATGCCTATTGGAAATGCTGGATTATTCAGCGATCGCGCTTGGGTTCCTTCTGAAGAAATAAGAGAAAAAATAAGACAAAAATGGGGTTTAATTGAAAGTAATATTAAAGGGAATGGTCCAGCAGATGTGTTTAAAATTCCTGGGGCAAAAGGAACTTTAGGATTTATCAGTCAAATGTCAGAATGTTTCTGCGATCGCTGTAACAGAATGCGTCTATCTGCTGACGGATGGTTACGGCCTTGTTTATTAAATGAAACAGGACAAATTGACTTAAAAAAATTACTAAGAAATGGAATTAAAACGACAGAAATAAAAGAAAAAGTTGCTCAATTATTAGTCATTAAACCAGACATCAATTATAAACAAAGAGACTCAGGTAATGATACAGGAATTTATAACCGTACTATGTCACAAATTGGGGGATAAAATCAGTTATCACTCATTAGTCATGGTTATATGGCAATTATTTTCTTAAACAATTATCACAATGACCACATTTAAACCCTTTTGCTTCTTTAGTAAACCCAAAGACTTTTAACAAATACTGCCAACGACACGCACGAGTCATTAAATATTGTTTCATTTGTTGTGATTCTTGCTGAGATATCTTAAGAATTTGACTAATGCTTAAGGATGATAAATCAGAGGTTAACTCATAATTAAAAGGGTCTATCCATTTTATTTTTCCCCAACGATATAATAAGGATAAAATTATTTCAATTTTAGGTATTTCTTGTTTAATATTTATTATATTTCCTTGTTTTGGTATCTGTTTAAAATAATGTTTTACTTGCTGGTAATTTTTTTGTAATTGTTGTAGAAAATATTGGTTTCTTTGCTGATCACTGGGATCAAGCCATCCTGTAGGTTCACTAATTAAAGTTAATGTATTTGTCTTCTTTCCATCTCTTCCTCCTCGTCCAATTTCTTGCAAATATTCTGATAATAAAAATGGTGATTGATAATGGACAATCCAACGTACATCGGGTTTATTAATTCCTAAGCCAAAGGCCGAAGTACAGACCACAAATTGTAATTTATCTTGTAACCATTGATCTTCAATTTTTCGTCTTTCTAAAGCACTTAAACCAGCATGATAAGCAGCAACTTTATAATTCAATTCTTGTAACCATTGACTCACTTTTTCACTCTCTTTACGGGAACGAATATAGACTAAACCACTTTGTCTTTGTTGACGTTTGATAAAATTTAGGAGTTGATGATTACGACAGCGAGAAGTCCAAGTAATTTTAATGGCTAAATTGAGATTATTACGATAGGGACTAATAGAAAATATTTGCGGATTTTTTAACTGTAAACTGCTTTTGATAATGTCTTGTGATTTAAGGTTTGCTGTTGCTGTAAAGGCTGCGATCGCTATTTTTTGATTAACAGTTTTATTGTTTAATAATGCTTGTCTAACTGCCCCTAAACGACTATAAGTAGGACGAAAAGTTTCCCCCCATTGGACTAAACAATGTGCCTCATCTAAAATTAATCCATTAATCTCAATATGGGGTTGAATTAATAATTTCCAAACGGGAGGACTTAATAAGGTTTCTGGAGAAAGATACAGTAATCTAATTTGTTGTTTATTAATCTTATCTAAGGTTTTTTTTCGTTGCTGTCTAGGAATTTCATTGTGTAATAATTCTACAGGTAACTGTTTGAGTTGTAAGTCATTGACTTGGTTTTCCATTAAAGCAACTAAAGGAGAAATGACTAGGGTTAATCCTTTTTTTAATAAAGCAGGAAGTTGAAAACAAACAGATTTTCCTCCACCAGTTGGCATTATAACTAAGGCATCCTGTTCTTTTAATAAACAGTTAACAACCTCTTTTTGTGGGTGCCTAAAATCTTTATAACCCCAATTTTTCTCAAAAGCTTGACGAATCTTAAACCATTGTTCATTTTCAGTTTCCATAATCACTAATTAATAAACAAATAATGATTATTGTAGTTCTAGAATTAACTCAGGCTTGAATATTTTACTATTTGTTAAGTTTGAGCAGATTAGATTACGAGTAATGATATAATAAGGAATATGAAAATCAATCTATAGGGAAAACCATGAGTCAATTTAGTGTGGAAGGAAATCCCCGTTGGAGCCAAGAAGCTCAAAAAAAGCTGAAAAACATCCCTTTTTTTGTCAGAACTCAAGCTCGTCAACGTATTGAAGAATTAGCGAGAGCAGCAGACTCAGAAGAAGTTACAGTGGAAATGGTAGAACAAGCTCGTTTAGAATTTGGACAATAAATGAGCAGTAATCAATTCTATTAAATAGAATATAACAGACAATAAAGCTAAATTTTTAGAATAATGATACAATAAAAACAATTTTAGTTATTTAAGTCAACATTATGGATAATTGAAGGATTGATTGGTGTTCCTAATTAATTATCTTCATTTTCCTTTTTTTTTATCCAAAATCAAATCATATTTATAAACAGCAACGGGACGCTCAATTGCCTTAAAATAGTCAGGATCTTTCGGAGATAAATAGATAGCAGTGACTTGTTTCGCCTCAACTGTGTTAGGATCAATGAGTTGATAATCTGTGGTGGTTTCAACCTCATTGAGATAAATGCTAGAAGGTCTTTGAAACAGTTGTTGAGTCATTTCTATGGTTAAAAATTCGTGAAGATTTGGGGTTTCTTGACCCCGACCTGTTACTGTAGAAATGAGTTGATTATTTTGAGATAAAAAGGTAATTTGACGATTAGGATTATCAGAAGAAAGTTTAACCGATAAAACTTGATCATCTCCTAGATAAGCTTTAGCTATATTCTCTCCGTTAAAAGCGCGATCGGCAACAATCAAATTTTTTTTAAGGGATAAAGAGGAAAGAGAAAGGATACTAGGATTTGAGAGTTTTTGGGGTTTAAAACGGACTTGAAAGGTAAAACGTTTATTTAAGTATTTTTTGTTTTTTTCAAAGCCTGGGGTGACAATTTCAGGGGCTAAAGGAGCTATTTGTTCTCTTAATATACTGGTAGCTGTCCAGGTTCCTGACATCCATTGAGGATAAATTAAATCATTGTCAGGTTGACTAATATTTGGTTTACCATTCCAGTGAGGATAAGCAGCTAATCTATCAGCTATTTCTCCTGCTTGAATAGATTGAGGACAGGCAAAAAGTAATAGGAAATTGAGGAGTAAAATTATAACAAGTTTCATTGTTCAGTTATCAGTCATCAATTATCATTTATCAGTTATTTTTACTTAAAGGCAAAGTTGGTGTAACTTAATTCATTGATTTTATTCCATTGGGCAATTTCTTGTCTAAATTTATTCCAAGATTCATACACTTCTTTAAAAGTACTATCTTTACTAGCATTTTCTTCATATAAATCAAAAGCAATCGTTTTAGCTGCCGTTAAAATTTCATCAGAATAAGGAATTAATTGTGTCCCTCCTTGCAGTAAAGATTGCAGGGCAACTCGATTTTGTGCATCGTATTGACTCAACATATTTAAGTTAGCTTCTTTTGCTGCTGTTTGCAAAATTTCTTGATATTCTTTTGGTAACTTATCCCAAGCAGTTTTATTAATTTGTAAGTCTAAGGTCGCCCCAGGTTCCCACCAACCCGGATAATAATAATAGGGGGCCGCTTTATTTAAACCTAATTTTTCATCGTCATAAGGACCTACCCATTCCGCAGCATCGATGGCCCCCGTATCCAAAGCTAGGAATACCTCACCCCCAGGCAATACTTGCACATTGACCCCTAAGCGAGTCATAACTTCCCCTCCCAGTCCAGGAATACGCATTTTTAAGCCTTTGAGGTCATTAACGGACTTCACTTCCCGTTTAAACCATCCTCCCATTTGCGCCCCCGTATTCCCTGCCGGAAAGCTAATAATGTTAAAATCGGCGTAAAGTTTGTGCATGGTTTCTAGACCGCCACCCTGATAAAACCAAGCGTTTTGTTGTTGGGCAGTTAAACCAAACGGCATAGCAGTCCCAAAGCCCAAAGCGGGATTTTTCCCTATATAATAGTAACTGGGAGAGTGGCCACATTCGACGGTTCCTTGTTGTACTGCGTCTAAGACTTCCAATCCTGGAACAATTTCTCCTGCTGCGTAAGAGGTAATAGTAAATTTTCCGCCAGTCATGGCTTTAACGCGATCGCAGACAATCTGGGCCCCACCGAAAATGGTATTGAGGGACTTGGGCCAACTGGTTTGCATTTTCCAGCGAAGGTTCGGTAAGCTAGATGCAGTCCCGTTTCCTTCTGTGGACTGGGTTTGACAGGAACTGAGAACGGTGGCGGTAGTTGCCCCTAATGCAGCATTACTGAGGAAATGGCGACGTTTCATCGTTTACATGAAATATTTAGGTCATGTATCAAAATAACAGATATTGTGAAATTAGGGTCAACAGGTTAATCCTCCAGGAAACGACTTACGGACAATTCTAAATCATTGATTCTCATGTTAAACTGTTCCCTAACCTTGTGATAATATAGTACTGACTTGTTCAACCGATAAACTCAAAGCGTCTGCTATCTGTTCTAAGGTTAATCCTAGTTCTTGAAGACGAGAAACGGCTAATAATTGAGTATTTTCTAAATTATTTAACTTTTCTTGAGCAAGTTTAGCCGATTCTTGAGGAGTTAAAACTAATTGTTCTTCAGGGGTAAAATAACGTAATTTTCCTTCATGAATCCCTAAATATAATTCTAATTGATCACTCCATAAATAACCGTTTTCATTGGGATTAATCGGTTGATATTTTCCTTCAGATAATCTAAACCCTTGAAACTCTAAACTAACAGGATCAAACCAGAAATAATTAGGAGTACGAAAAATATTTTGATAGAGTTCTTTTTTCTTGGTTCGGTCAATTTTTGCTGTAGACTCTGAAAGTATTTCCACAATTACATGGGGATATTGTCCATTTTCTCCCCAAACAACCCAACTTTTACGGGGACGTTTTTCGGTATTTAAAACCACAAAAAAATCAGGTCCGCAAAAATCTCTTTTTTTGAGTTGTTCAGCATTATAATAAATGGTCAGATTACCCGTTGCATAGTAATCATTTCTCTCTGACCAAAAACTCTCTAGACAGGTTAAAAGCAGAATAATTTGTTGTAAATGAAGATCGCTTTC
>JASJDD010000234.1 GCA_030065735.1 Crocosphaera sp. | reverse complement strand
GAAGGAATTAATAACCGATTGAAAGTTTTAAAACGTTGCGGTTTTGGGTTGAGAAATATAAATAACTTTAAGAATAGAGCTTTATTGTTTTGGCATCTAACTGATAGTTTAGCCTAGTATATACTGTAGAACCCTTCCTTTTTATTTTCTCACATCTCATTCCTGATTGCTATAAATCAAAAGTTGATCAGCAATATATTGCTACTTCTGGCTGTCAAAATAACCAGCGTTGGGATCCTCAAGATGATCGCGGCCGTGGACCGATTCCGAGATGCGACCAAGTGAATCTCGATCATTACACGGTTCAGACCACTCCCATTTATTTACCGCAACGAGGCATTGAAGGAAACTTTTTTAAGATTGATCCGCACCTGGTTAATATTTGGGGTAAAACTCGTGGGGACTTTGGCATTCACTTTGATGCTAATGCCCCTGGCAGTGCTGGCTGTGTGGTAATCAGAAACAAGTCAGCCTGGGATGCTTTTCAGGAAATGATGGGGCATTACAGAAATGCTGGTTTGAAATCGGTTCCCTTGATTGTAGAATATCAACGTTAACAAGTTTGTTCGAGGGGTATCTTCCTAGACCATTCAAGCTACCCAAACTTTCCCCTTGTAGTTATGGATAGCTTATGCTTATAATCCATACAATTACAACGAATTCTCTTTTATCAGTTCGTGATAACTATCTGTCTTTATATTTGAATGCACATCGCTTGGCTTGGGAAAAAATCCCCTTTCTGTGGAAATGTAACATACGGTCGGGAAGTAACGAATGCTCTCCTGGACCGAGGTTATCAAGTTAGTTTTCTTCATTTTTCGCAAGAAGAAAGCCACTCGACTAATTGGCCAGACTGCCGGGAAGTTACCTTACCTTTTCTCTATAAATCTCAAATTTATACCATCCCCACCCCAAAATCCAGTAAGATTCTGATGGATGCTTTGGCTAAACTTAAACCAGACCTTGTTCATGCGTCCCTCACCTTATCACCTCTTGATTTTCGACTTCCTGAAATCTGTCAGGCGTTAAATATACCCCTCATAGCGACGTTTCATCCCCCTTTTGACAGTAAGTTACGTAATTTGAAGTCGAGTACCCAATTTCTAACCTATCAGCTTTATGCGCCGTTTTTAGCCCACTACGATAAAGTGATTATTTTCTCCAGACTACAACAAAAATTATTGATGAAATTAGGGGTTAATCAAGATAAACTGGCGATTATTCCCAATGGCGTTGATACAGTTAAATATTCTCCTGAGGTCTCCTATATTAAGTCTCAGATGAAAACTAAACGTTTGTTTGTCTATGTGGGACGGATTGCCACAGAGAAGAACTTAGAAGCGTTGTTAAAGGCTTGGAAACAGGTTGATATGGGGGATCACAGTAAATTATTAATTGTAGGCGATGGGCCCCTTAAACCTTCCTTAGAACCCTTCTATGGTAGAGAACAGGGTATTTATTGGTTGGGGTTTGTGGCCGATGAACAAAAACGGATTGATATTTTGCGGGGGGCCGATGTCTTTATTTTGCCTTCTTTAGTAGAAGGGCTATCTTTATCCTTACTAGAGGCTATGGCCTGTGGTGTGGCTTGTATTGCTACCGATGCAGGGGCTGATGGTGAAGTATTGGAAGATGGGGCTGGAGTGGTGTTAAATACTCAGGGTGTCACCACACAGTTAAAAACTTTGTTACCTTTATTTCGAGATCATAGGGAAATTACTCAATTATTAGGACAAAAAGCCCGACAACGGGTGTTGGATAAATATTCTTTAACTGAAAATATTTCCCAGGTGGAAAAAGTCTATGAGGAAGTCTTAGGAAGACCTAACTTTCCTATGATGAGTCATTTATCTTAAATTCCCCTGTCTTCACTATTTTTTAAAACCCATATCTTCCACCAGTACAGAAAAACTGAACCTATAAAACCAAAAGATTTAGTTCTAAAACAGCAAGTGCAAATCCCAAATTAATTATTAATCATTTATTTATAAATTACCACTGATAAGAAGCAGGAGGCAGGGGGCAGGAGTAAAGCAGTTTTCATTTGCACAGATTAAACATTAAAATATCAATACTCCCCACACTTTCCACCCCTCCCACACTCCCCATACTCACCCATAGAAACCCCTATCTTGAATTATGATTTCTACTTTTTCTCAAACAAATTCAGTTGAGTTTTCACACATTCGTCTGGAAATTCGTAATATTCACGCTCAATTAGTAGAATGGCGACGCTACCTACATCAGCGTCCAGAATTGGGCTTTCAAGAAGAAATTACCGCTAATTTTATCCATCAAACCTTAGCAAAAATGGGCATTCCCCATCAAATGGGTATCGCTAAAACGGGAATTGTGGCAACCATTGAAAGTCCCCATCCTGGACCTGTTTTAGCCATTCGCGCTGATATGGATGCTTTGCCCATCCATGAGGAAAATGAAGTTCCCTACCGTTCCCTCCACGAAGGAACCATGCACGCTTGTGGACACGATGGTCATACAACCATTGCTTTAGGAACCGCTTACTATTTGTGGCAACATCGTCAAAACTTTAAAGGAACGGTCAAAATCATTTTTCAACCGGCAGAAGAAAGTCCAGGGGGGGCCAAACCCATGATAGAAGCAGGAGTCTTAAAGAATCCTGATGTAGATGGCATTATTGGGCTACATTTGTGGAATAATCTACCTGTTGGAACCATAGGAGTCCGCAGTGGTCCCTTCATGGCTGCGGTTGAGTGTTTTCGTCTCAATATCTTCGGTAAAGGGGGTCATGGGGCCATGCCTCATCAAACCGTTGATTCTGTGGTGGTTAGCGCACAGATTGTTAACGCTGTACAATCCATTATTTCCCGTAATGTTAATCCCCTTGATTCGGCAGTGGTGACAGTGGGAGAATTACACGCAGGAACCGCTTTAAATGTCATTGCAGATACAGCCAGAATGAGTGGCACGGTACGGTATTTTAATCCTGAATTTGAGGGGTATTTTGGCCAAAGAATTGAGGAGATTGTTAAAGGTATTTGTCAAGGGTATGGGGCAGACTATGAGTTAGATTATTGGCGATTATATCCCCCTGTTATTAATCATGAAAAGATGGCCCAATTAGTTAAATCGGTGGCGTTAGAAGTGGTAGAAACCCCTGCCGGTATCGCCCCTGCTTGTCAAACTATGGGCGGAGAAGATATGTCTTTCTTTTTAGAAGAAGTGCCAGGCTGTTACTTCTTTTTGGGTTCGGCCAATGCAGAAAAAGGCTTAAATTATCCCCATCATCATCCTCGCTTTGATTTTGATGAAACTGTGTTACCGTTAGGGGTAGAAATGTTTGTCCGTTGTGTGGAAAAATTTTGTAGTTAAAGCCCATGAAACTTAAACAGGTAATTGCCAAGGTTTTATTATTCGGGGTTAGTTTCGTTCCCAGTCAACTCCTTGCTCAAACCAATTTACCCTTGTCTGAAAATTTGATTAACTTTAATTCTTCTCAAGGAGAAACTTTATTAGTAGAAAGTAAAGCCCGTCAAGATTATATTCCTTTAACGCTTCAATTTGAAACCCAAGACAATTTAGCCTTTTGTGGGGTAGCAAGTATAGTAATGGTCTTGAATGCTTTGTCTATTCCTGCACCCAAAGCCACAGAATGGATTATCTATAATCGTTTTACTCAAGATAATATTTTTGATAATCCAAAAACAGAAAACGTAATTACCAAAGAAACCGTTTCTAAACAAGGAATGACTTTACAACAGTTAGGAGGTTTATTGAAAAGTTATCCAGTTGATGTAGAGGTTTATCACGGGGATGAGGTGAGTTTAGATGAATTTCGTCAACGGATTGTTAATAATTTAAAACAAGAGAATAATTTTGTTTTAGTGAACTATTTAAGGTCTACCATTGGACAAGAAAGAGGGGGTCATATTTCCCCCATTGCAGCTTATCATCAATCAAGCGATCGCTTTTTGGTTTTAGACGTTTCTCGTTATAAATATCCCCCTATTTGGGTTAAGGCTGAAGACCTTTGGAATGCCACCAATACGATTGATTCTGCTTCTGAGAAAATGAGGGGGTTTGTGTTAATTAGTTCTCAATGATACTCAAAGAAAGAACTGGTCAGACTGGTTGAGAGATCAAGGTGATCAACCACGGCAATAAGTTCGTCTGGCTCAGATGTTTGTAAGAAAATACCAGTTGAGCTAAAGGCACTGCCAAGGGTGTAATCAGTTGCAAAGCCAAACAATTGAATGACATCCCCTTCAGTCCCGTTAAAATCTTGAATATGAGCATAGTCTTGTAAGCCACTATCATCGTAGTAAGCCTTATACTGATCACCCAAAACAAACTTATCCGCTCCGGCACCACCGATCAAAACATCAACTTCGTCGACACTGACATTGTGTTCAGTATCAACACCAATTAGGGTATCGTTATCCCATCCCCCCTTAAGGGTATCATGGCCTTGATCACCTTCGAGACGATCATCCCCCAACTGACCTTGGAGAACATCATCGCCCAGATTCCCCTTGAGTCTATCGTCCTGAAGACCGCCTTTAAGAGTATCGTCACCAATACCGCCATCTAAAAAATCTTTTCCTAAGCCACCTTGAAGAGTATCATCCCCTTCACCGCCATAAAGGTTATCGTCATGGAAACCACCTCGGATCAGATCATTCCCTAAACCACCCCAGATTAAGTCATGACCTAAGCCACCTTTGAGGATGTCATGACCAGCCTGACCTAGAATCAAATCATCGCCACTATTGCCTTTGACTTGATCATTCCCTTGACCAGCATAGACGAGATCGTTACCAGCTTGGGCATAGATAATATCGTCACCACCAAGGCCGTAGATATCATCATCAGTAGCAGTGCCATTCAGGATATCGCTGTTATCTGTACCGACGATCGCACCTTCGGGGGGAGTTACCTCTGAACTAATATTATAAAGGGTTGTGGAGCCACTCACTTCACTGGCGATGCCTAACAGGGGGTTACCGGTTGGGCTATTGGCTGCGGAGATAAAAACAAACCCTTCTGGACTGACATCCCCAGAAGTCCCATTAGCAACGGTTTTTTCCAAGTTACCATTGAAGTTACGTGGGTTGATATATTGGACAAACTCAGCATCGGTGGGGTTAGTGATATCGTAAACTAAAACACCACCCTCCCGTTCTAATCCCACAAAGGCATAGGTCCGACCATCAACTTCACCAATGGTTAATCCTTCCGGTTCAGGGCCTTTATCATCACTGCGATTGTCAAAGGAGTCATTCTCATCATCGGTCGAGTTGAAGTTATCGGGATTGAGGATGGCGGTAATCCGTTCCAAATCAGCCCCACTGTCAAAAACGAGATTACCATCTCCATCCCGAATTGAGAAAGAGCGCGCCCCGTAAGCGTACAACTCATCAAAGTCACCATCTCCGTCTGTATCCCCTAGGGTGTTGGTGATTTTCAAGCGACCTAAATTTTCGTCTAGTTGAAGCTCGGCTGCATTGGGAAAAGCATGGGGGTCAAGAATGACATCGCCGATTCTGGATTCTTCATTAAAGATTTCCCCTTCATTGTCACCACCATCAGGCCGGATACGAGAGTCCCCTTCATTAGCCATGACAAGGTAAGTTTGGCCATCCGTTGCTGTGTATGCCTCGATAGTGTCAGGTTGATACATCCCAAAGACAGGCCAATTCTGAATGTTGATGCTCCCATCTCGGTTACTGGCATCGAGTTCATTGCCCCGAAGACTGTGATCTTTGAACCCTAGGGGCAAGATTTCTACTGTCCCTGTACTCAGATCAATTTTGGCCAGGGCGTTGTTCTCTTGTAGAGTCGCCCAGGCCGTGGAAGAATCTGCTGAAACCGCAATATACTCAGGTTCAATGTCAACAAATCTTTCCCCAGCGATGAACCCATGAGCATCAACAGCAGTCGGACCAAAGCTCCGAAATCCTCGTTTTTCAAACTCTGCAAACCAGTCCTTGAACCCTTCGTTACCAAGCTCATTGAGCTTACTATCAAAAAAGGTATTGAAATCAACGGTTGTGGTTGCCTTAGTATGGACATCAATAATAGAAATTGAACCTTCGGGGTCACTCCCAAAGTCATCGGTGGATTCACCTTCGTTGGCAACCAGAACCTGAGACCCATCGGGGGTATAGGTCACCATGTCAGGCAAAGCACCGACTTCTACTAATTGAGCATCGTCTACAATTTCGGTGAGGCTTTCTTCGAGGTCTTCTGGTTCATCCAGGTCATCTAGATCGAAGTCACTAAAATCAAAGAAAACAATGGTTCCTGGGTCTTCTTTGGCATCAGCTTCTACGGCAACGGCAACTAAGCTATCGTTGACCGTAACACTATTAACACCACCCCCATAAATAGACAAGTCGATGGAGCTAACGAGGCTTAATTTTTCTGGAGCAGAAGCATCCAAAATATCAAGGGTGTTGTTAGCAGAATTGGTAACAAACAGCAGTTGTAACAAAGGATCAAAAGCTAGAATTTCAGCTGCACTATCAGCAAATATATTAGTTTGATATGACCCTAGTGGAGAAAGTTGAATTGTTGACATTTTTAGATGATGTTAAAGCGAAAAATAAATACTCTGTGGGAATTTTAAACTAAAATAAATCATTGTCAAGCTTATATTGATAGTGAAAAGATCATGAAAATTCTTCTGTAAGAAGTGTAATTGTCAATAGATCTAAGAGATCACTAACTGATAACGGCTCACTGTTCACTTTTCACTGCTTTCGCTTAAGATATCCAAAATCAAAGGAGAGAGATTTTTTCCTAATTTTCCATTGCGAATTAATTCAGCATAAGTATCAGCTTCAATGTCTAATAATGTTTCTTTAAGTAGCTGCATGGCAAGGGATTCTAATTGAGGATATTCTGTTTGAAACTTATCAATTTTTTCTTCTATGGATTGTAATTGTCCTTTGACTAATTCTTTTTCATAGCGATAAAATTCTGAGTTAATACTAGGAGATTCATCTAAAGTTTTAAAATAGTCAACAACTCTTCCTAAGGCAGTTTTTCTGGCTAATAATTCGGAATATTCTTGACGTAAAGGTTGATCTTCCACTAAGTTAAATTTTTTCAGTACCCATTGTGTTGTTAATCCTTGAATTAATAGGGTAAATAATACTACTCCAAACACGGTGTCAATAATATCTTGTCGTCCACTCAAAGAAACAGGAACACTTAAGGCCAAGGCAATAGAAACCGAACCTCTTAATCCCCCCCACCAAAGTACGGTTTGTTCGGGAAAACTGATATCAACTTTTGTAAAAATATTACTCAAATTTGCTAGTCCATAAATGGAGATTAAGCGAGTCATTAAAACAGCAATAATCGCAACAACAATAATCCCCCAATTATCACTCAAACGACTAAATTTAATTTGATCACCAATCAATAAAAAGACGATAGAATTAACAAAAAATGCCAAGAAATCCCAAAACTCAGATACTAATAATCGGGTTCTTGGATTCATACCAATACGGGAACCAAAATTACCTAAAATAATCCCGACAGTGACCACAGAAATAACACCAGATCCTCCTAATTCTTCCGTAATTAAATAAGTACCATAAGCAGAAACTAACGTTAAAGATTGTTCAACTAAAGGTAGATCGAACCGTTGGGTTAAATAGGAAATCCCAAAGCCCACTAAACAACCCAAACCAATACCAATACCAACAAACTTAAAAAAACTAACCACTGTATCCGTAACAGAAAATACTTCCGTTCCTAGCGGGATTCCCACTAATAATAAGAAAGCAACAACCGCCACTCCATCATTAAATAAACTCTCCCCTTCCATCAAAATGGTTAACTTTTTACTGGTTCCTAATTCTCGGAATAAAGCCACGACAGAAACCGGATCAGTCGCTGATAAACTCGCCCCCACTAATAAAGCAATGGGTAGGGTTAAATTGGTCAATTGACTCAAAGCAAAAGAGATACCAAGTACCGAAATAATGACCCCAATAACAGCAAATAAAACCACAGGAATCCAATTTTCTTTTAACTCTCGCCAGCGAATATTCCAAGCAGCTTCAAATAGTAAAGGCGGTAAGAAAATTTCTAAAATTAATTCAGGAGAAAGATTAACCAAACGAACATCAACAAAGGCTAATCCTAACCCCACAATGACTAATAAAAGGGTGTAAGGAATTTGTCGAAACCAAGAAAAAATACGGGACACTGTGGCGACACTCAAAGAAACCGATAAAACCACCAAAAATTGTTCTAAATTTTGTTTAATGGCTACATCAGCTGCACTCGCTTCTAAACTCATAA
>JASJDD010000233.1 GCA_030065735.1 Crocosphaera sp. | reverse complement strand
CCCCTAACCGTTAGTTCACAGTGTCACTGGACTTAGCAACCATTTTACCATTAGATACATGGGGTTAAAACCCCTGTTCGCTCCACTGCCACGCCTTAAAAGGACGTGGCTAACTCTCGCTCACGGCCGTTTAGGTTTAGCAATACTAAACCCTTACGGCGTTTCGGGAATTTGTGCTACGATATACTTACCAATTTCTAAGGATGCAGTAGCCGCCGGAGAAGGTGCATTACAAACGTGCAAAGCGTGTTCATCTTGGATAATTAAGAAGTCTTCTACTAACTTCCCATCCATTTTTAAGGCCTGGGCCCTAACCCCTGCTTCACAAGGAATAATATCATTATCCGTCACATCAGGAATTAATTGCTGTAAACTATTAACAAAAGCAGCTTTACTAAAAGAGCGAATAATCTCCTTAATCCCTTCATCTGCGTGTTGGGTAGCTAGTCGCCAAAACCCAGGATAAGCTATCACTTCAACAAACTCTTTTAAATCAAAATCTGTCTTTTTATACCCCTCCCGTTTTAAACTTAACACAGCATTGGGCCCAGCGTGAATACTACCATCAATCATTTTGGTAAAATGCACCCCCAAAAAGGGGAATTCTGGGTTAGGAACGGGATAAATGAGACTTTTAACCAGATAGCTTTTTTGGGGGGTTAATTGATAATATTCACCGCGAAAGGGGACGATTTTCGCCTGGGGGTTCACCCCATCCAATTGCGCTAGGCGATCGCTATATAACCCTCCACAATTAATGATAAATTTGGCTTGAATTTCCCCTTGAGTGGTTTCTAAACACTTATAATCATTACTATTGTTTATCCTCAAAACCTTAGTATTAAACTTAATTTCTCCCCCTTGTTGTTCAATTATTTCTGCATACTTATAACACACTTTTTTATAGTCAGCGATACCAGAAGTCGGAACATAAATTCCTGCTAAACAACTGACATAGGGTTCTTTCTCTTTTACCTCTTCGCGGGATATTTTTTTAACCTTTAAGCCATTTTCTAAACCCCGTTTATAGAGATTATCTAATAAAGGTAACTCTTTCTCTTTAGTAGCAACAATTACCTTACCACATACCTCGTAAGGTAAATCATGTTTTTGGCAAAACGCTACCATAGACTGACTTCCCGCGCGCGTAAATTTGGCTTTAAAACTGCCGGGTTTATAATAGATTCCAGAATGAATTACTCCACTATTATGACCAGTTTGATGATAAGCGACTTGACTCTCTTTTTCAATGACAACTAACGACGCTTTAGGAAACTTTTGTCCTAACATCATGGCAGTGGAAAGTCCGACAATTCCTCCACCAACAACAGCAAAATCATACATAATTTTATAACGTTTAAATTAGCTTTTAAATCAGACAATGGACGCTTCGCGGTTGATTTTCTGGTCGTCATTCATCCCCACCGTGTAGACGGATGGGGTATTCTGACGACATTAGGATAAAAACAATCATAGTTTAATCTAATAACTGAATTTTTGGCTAAGGACCCCTACTTAATCTCAAGATGTTATGTTTATATTTAAAACAAGTTTTTATTGAATGAAATATTTGATATTACTTTTCAATTTCAGACTTCATCCTTTCTAACGTCATATTCATTTGATCAAACATTTGTTGGGGAGTCATCCCAAACTGGCCCAACTGCGTTTTCAACTGTTGAACCGTCATTTGCGCCATAAAATCTTCTGACAATTCAAAGCGTTTCATGAAAATTTTATAACGTTCCATGAGTGCTTCCATTTGGTCAATGAAAATCTTTTTACCCTCACGGTCAAACTTACCGTATTCGCCACCTAATTTTATCAAAGATTGATAATCTTCAAACAATTTTCTGGCTTCTTCTTGGACAACTTCAGAATCAAAAAATCCCATTTTTATTCCCCTTATGCTATTAATTACCGTTGACTATAAAGCAAACACTTTTAATTGTAAAGGAATCGAAACAGATTGAAAACTACGGTTTACCGTATCATGGATGAGTTTAACCCGGAACTGCGGGGAACCCTTACTGCTTAAAACCGTCTTTTGCAGTAGACTAGTTTTGTCCACCCATATGCTTAACCCCAATGCAACAATTGGAAAAGCTATTAAGCCACCCAAAAAGCCGTAAAGTGGGTATTATCTTGGCCTTACTATCTACTATTGTACCTTGGCCGATCGCTGGTATGCACAAATTTTATCTGGGCCAACCAATTTGGGGTGTCATTTATTTATTATTATGGAATACCCCGATACCGAGTATTGCTTGTGCGATCGATGCGGTATGGTATTTTGTCCAAGGAGAAGAACAATTTAATGCTCAATTTAATGCTTCACCAAGCGACCCCCATACAGTATATACTCAACAAATAGAACCCCTGCAAGTGAATGTTATTTCTCAAGGGTTACGGGAGTTAGATAAATTAAGAGAAGAAGGGTTAGTTTCTGATTACGAATTTGAACAAAAACGCCGTAAACTGTTAGATAGAATTAATTAGTAACAATTATCAGTGACCAGTTATCTGTGATCAGTTAATAGTTATCAATTAAAGTGTATTTTGTTAATCTGAGAAAAGTGATAATAACATGGTAGATAAAAATCAATATTAACTAATCAGTTAACTGCTACTTCCTAAAAACTATGGTCTTTTCTTCTTGGTCTCAACACCTAAATCCTCGTAAAAGAAAGATTCGTCAACAAGTAGAAAATGATCCTTATTACCGTTTTCAATCATTAGAAGAAATTGCGATCGCAGCAGATTTAGGAATCAAAATTGATGTAACCCAAGCCACCATTGACGACTTACTAAGATTACCTGGAATCTCCATTCATCAAGCTAGAAATTTAGTAGAATTAATACAAGCAGGGGTAGAAATTTTATCCATTGAAGATATGTCCGCAGCTTTAAATATTCCCTTGTCTCGTCTCAAACCGTTAGCTCCAATTTTAGCCTTTTCTTATTACGATCCCAATAGTTTAGTAATCCCGAAAAAAATTCATATTAACACTGCAACTTTAGCCGATTTAGCCATCATTCCTAATGTTTCTGAAGAAATGAAACAAGAAATAATCAGCGATCGCCAACAAAAAGGAAATTATAAAAATTTAGTTGATTTACAAAAAAGATTACAATTAAATGCTACAATAATATCAGAATTAATGCACTATATTACTTTTTGATTTCTGTTCGGTTTTGACCATTGCTAAACCTCTACTCATACCTAACTCCTAACTTAATTCAATGTTAACCTTTAGAAAAACAACTTTAATCGATGCACCCATAGAAAAAGTCTGGGAATTTCACGAACGTCGCGACATTTTAGACATTTTAACCCCTCCTTGGCAACCGGTTAAAATTATCAAACGAGAAGGAGGTTTAGACATTGGCGCAATAACAGAATTTAAACTCATGTTAGGGTTTATTCCTATTCGTTGGCTTGCACGTCATACTGAATGCAATAAACCTTATTTATTCGTCGATATCCAAGAAATTGGCCCCTTAAAATCCTGGGAACATCGTCACAAATTTACCCAAAAAAATGGTAAAACAGAATTAACCGACGAAATTAAATACGAACTTCCTGGCGGTAGAATTGTAGAAATTTTAATCGGTTGGTGGGTAAATTTTCGTTTACAAGATATGTTTAATTATCGTCATGAAACGACTCAAAAATGGGTAACAGATAACAATGAATGAAGAATTTAGAGTTTAATTTATTCTAAATTCTTCATTCTAAATTCTAAATTCTTAAAACTGACTCAAAAAGCGGACATCACTATTGTAGAGACGACGAATATCGTCAATTTGGTGTAATACCATTGCAAAACGTTCAATCCCTAAACCAGCAGCAAACCCCGTATAAATTTCAGGATCATAACCCACCGCTTTTAAGACATTGGGATCAACCATACCACAACCCATCACCTCTAACCATTTCCCTTTCCACTGGACATCAACCTCAGCAGAGGGTTCCGTAAACGGGAAATAACTAGCGCGAAATTTAACCGGTAATGCTTCTCCGAACATTTGCGCTAAAAATTCTTTAATCGTTCCTTTAAGGTCCGTAAAGGTTAAACCTTTATCCACCGCTAAAATTTCCACTTGATGGAAAACCGCCGAATGAGTAGCATCCACCGTATCTCGACGATAAACCCGACCAGGGGCTACAATACGGATCGGAGGTTCATGGGTTTCCATGTAACGTATTTGTACAGGAGACGTATGGGTTCTCATTAACACATTATCGGTTAAAAAGAAAGTGTCCTGCATATCCCTAGCCGGGTGATCCGGGGGAATATTCAACGCCTCAAAGTTATAATAATCTGTTTCTACGTGGGGACCCGTTGATACTTGATACCCTAACCCCACAAAGATATCTAACACTCGATCGATGGTACTATTGAGGGGATGGAGACGACCCAAAGGACGACTAACCCCTGGCATGGTCACATCAAGGGTTTCTGTCGCTAATTGTGCCTTTAATTTAGCGGTTTCTAGGGTATTTCGTTGATGATCTAAATTACTTTGTAAGGCTTCTTTAACTTCATTGGCCAAAGAACCAACACGGGGACGTTCCTCTGGACTTAATTTCCCCATTCCTCGCAAAATTTGGGAGAGTTTGCCTTTTTTCCCTAAATAGTTAATTCTGAGTTGTTCCAATGCTTCTAAACTATCAACGGCAGTAATTTCCTTTTCTGCCTCTTGTTGTAGGGTTTGTAATTCTGTTTCTAGGGTATTAGACATTGTAGCCATAGAGAGTGGGATAGGACAAAATTTAGACACCCATTCCATTGTAGCGAATCTTCAGTTAACTTTTTAATACAAAGTCATAAAAGTTATAAATTAAGATGGATGAGATGGTAGATCGTCATAATACTTTATGTCTTAAGTTGTTGCTTAATTATCTGAGTAAGAATAACAAAGTTTGAAATACCCCAACTAAAAACCCTAAAATTCCCCCTAAATTAACAATAGCTTGTAATTCATTTTTAACAATACCTTGGACTGCCATTTCTAAGTTTTGGGGAGAAGTGGCATTAACTCGGTCAACAATAACTTGATCAATGGATAAAATAGGAATTGCTTGAGCCACAATTTTTTCTAAATCTTCTTCTAAATATCTTTCTAAAATCAACGCTAATTCTTCACTAATAGTCTCTAAAGAAGTGGTTAAAGCAGCTGAATTTTGAAGCCGATTAATAATTAAAATAGAAAGTTGATCCCAATCAACAGTTTTGCCAAAATCTTGAATAAATTTACCCCCACTTTGTTGAACATAAACTTGTACTGTTTCACGGGTTGTTTTGCGAAGTTGTCGAACAGTAGAAACTGGCAAATTTTGTAAAGAAAGACTTTGTAACCATTCTCTTAAACGACTGCGAACTTCTAAAGATAATAAAATTTCTTTTAATCTGGTATTAGCAACTTCTTTTTCTTCTAAACAAAAACCTCTTAACCGTAATAAAGTATTACGAACTCCGAATAAATTAGCAACTACCCAATAAGTTCCACTGGTTTTTTCTCTCACTCCTTCATCAATGACTTGAATATTTCTTTCTGTTAAAAAATCCACTAATGCTTGTCGTAAGATATCAGGAGGTATAACTCCCT
Organism: Crocosphaera sp.; assembly: GCA_030065735.1. Taxonomy (GTDB): domain Bacteria; phylum Cyanobacteriota; class Cyanobacteriia; order Cyanobacteriales; family Microcystaceae; genus Crocosphaera. Next base: position 2,634 of record JASJDD010000233.1, on the reverse strand, counting down.
CTAATAACCAATCAGCGAACTGTCTAGCTTGAGTATCGGTTAGTTTAAAATCTAAAAGAATTTGATCAAAAATTTGATTAATTTGACTTTCTAAAAAATCTTGACGACGGGCTAAAGCCTTTAAAAGTCGAGGTAAAGATTCACTAAATAAATCCTCTAAAATTTCTGATAAAATCTTGGCTGTTTTTTGTTGTTTATCAGATTTAACCTGTGTAATAGCTAGATTTAATAACCATAAAATAGCAGCTTGTACTCGTTCAGTTTTCAATAAACGTTTTGCCAGTTTTTGTAACTCTTCTGGGGTTAATAATGACCCCATAATTGTATCAGAAACTTTTTGAGCGAGTCTTTCTTGGTTGCGAGGAATTAACCCTGGAGTGAAAGGTAAACGACGTTTACCAATGTAGATCGCTTTGTAGGGACGAAATAGCATATTAATAGCAATATCATTGGTAAAATAACCAATAATTGAGCCTGCTATTGGCGGAATAACAATGGTAGAAATTAGAGATAAATCAAGAGAAGAAATGTCTAACAAAGTCATGATAAATAATCAATTAGTTAAAAATTCAGAATTTAGGATTAATTCTACATTCTTCATTCTAAATTCTTAATTCTATTAACTGTTTTTGTTCCCACTAAAACTCCCATCATTCCTCCAGCAATGGGATAATGGATGACAGGGTTAAAACCCACTTCTTGGGCTAATTTTACTTGTTCTGTTCCGACAGGAAATCTCTCTAAACTAGGCATAATATAAGCATATTCGTCCTTTAAACCATAATGTTTTGCTAGAGGAACCACTAACTTATCAAGATACCATTTTTGGAAGGTTTGTTGCCAAGATTGGGAAGGACGATGGAAGTCTAAAATCGCCACTTTAGCGTTAGGTTTGAGGACACGGTGTATTTCTTGCAAACAACGGGGGATATCCGTAACATTTCGCAACCCATAGCCCATGGTGGCGCAATCAAAAGTGTTATCTTCAAAGGGTAAGTTTAAGGCATCTCCTTGTACCCATTCTAACGGTAAGGTAGGATACTCATGATAGGCTCGTTGGGCTGCGATCGCCAATAATTCCTGAGAAAAATCTAAGCCAATGACTTTACCTGTTTTTCTGACTTGACGGGCTAATAATTGGCTTAAGTCACCACTACCACAACAGATATCTAAACCCATACCACCTTGTTTGGGTTCACTCCAGTTTACGGTCATTTGCTTCCAGATGCGATGTTGTCCGAAGCTTAACCAATGGTTGAGTTGATCGTAAACAGGGGCAATGCGGTCAAATATAATTTGAATATCTTGAGCAGAATGCCAATTGTTATTAGTCATTGGTTGTTCAAAGCTGATTTTTTCCCTTTATCTTATCTTTCTTGTGAACTATTATGATTTAACTCCTGAGGAGTTGTCCAAAAAATATCGTTTGTTTTAAAACTTGACTGGGGATTCGTTCCAACTACCCAAACGTTGCCAAATTGTTAATATTTATTTACAATACTTTACATAAACCCCTATCATATGTTACCTCTCATGAAAAGCAACAACCAAAACGAAGGAAAATTTGGCTTTACAGGCTACGCTGAAAACTGGAATGGCCGCTTAGCAATGATTGGCTTTGTCTCGGCCCTCATTGTAGAATTAGTCACGGGCCAAGGGGTATTACACTTTTGGGGACTACTCTAAGCAAGGGTTTAACGAAGTCAGAAGTCAGAAGTTCCTCACTACGTTCCGGCGCTATCGCACAGAAGTTCCGTCTCAAAAACGATTCGCGGCTCGACTGAGCGTTCGACTGAGCTCACGCCGAAGTCTTCGCCGAACGTCCTTCAAAGGCGGGGTTTTAGACCCAATTATTTTCGATCAATAGCACATATAAAACTAATAATAATTGACTTAAAAATTTTTAGACACATAAACTCAGAAAGAGAAAAAGATGAGTATACCTCAATCTTTTTCTCTTTTTTGATAAGTACTTTCCCTTAAACTTCATTATCACAGCAGTTTTCAAATCAATAGATTAAACATATCGGTTAACACTTGAAAACCCTCCTGCCTCCTGCCTCCTACCTCTTCTAGAAGATAAGATGGGTTGGACAACCGGATTTGGTATCATACTCTAGCTGTGATCTCAATTACAGAGAAAATTGAATGAGACCCTAAACTAATAATAAGGTCTCTAACAATTATTAATTGTCATCTCAGATTATCAATGGAGTTTTCAAAATGAATTTACGTTATCAAACGGTTGTTTCTCATAAAAAAGTAACGAATTGGAGCTTTGTGAGTCCTTTTTTAACTGCTATGGCGGGGGTAGGTATTGGTATATTATTCGGTTTTTATTTGGGGTTACTTTAACACTAATTAAAAGTTAAAAGAAACTTAAAATGAGGTTGAGTGATTCAGAAAAATGTTGAAGGCTACATCTTTGAAAGAGATTATTGATAATTCTGAAATCCAATCTCTACTATCTGACTTAATTCAGTCAATTGGCACTCCAGTTTCCCTTGAAGACATTAATGGTAATTTATTGTTAGGACAATCAATAACAAGTTCAACAGAGGAATATTCTATCCTGGTCGACCAACAAACTATTGGTTCAGTCAAAGGAGATAGTTCAGTTCAAATCATTGCTCG
>JASJDD010000232.1 GCA_030065735.1 Crocosphaera sp. | reverse complement strand
CTCATAATCTCGGACGGCAATTCATGAGGGGCTGGGGGGCGAATCGCATTCGCCCCTTTAAAAGCCCCGTCCCACGCTGATTTGTGGTCGTTTTTTGGGAAAATACAGCGTGGGGCTTCTTGCCGAAGAAGCTAAACAGGATTTTCTTCAAAGACGGCAATTTCTTGTGTGTGTCCGTTACCATTATTGTCCGTCCCTGGTATCTCAGTGATTGGTGCCACTAAATCTTCTACCCCATTGATCACCGCCCCTAAAACGGGAACCTCCGCATCAGATAGTTGATCAAGTGCTTCATTTAACAAACTAGAACGGGTGGTTCCGGGTCTGGTGACTAATACTAAGCCATCGGTTAAGGGTTCTAATAACAGAGCATCATTACAACGGGAAAGGGACGGTGTATCAATAATGACCATGTCATAGCGTCCCCTAGCATCTTTTAAGAGTAGCCTCAACTCACTGGATTCAATAATGGCCGCTGCCTGACGTTGAGGGCCGGGACTGGATAAGATGGATAAATAGGGTACTTTAGGTACTAGGGTAACGGCATCTACGCGATTTTGGTAGAAACGTAAGGGTTCTAAATTGCTGTTGGGGTCGGGGTTGATTTCTAACCATTGGGCTTTAGATGGCGATCGCAAATCTCCTTCAATTAACAAGGTCCGTTTTCCTGCTTGTGCTGATGCAATGGCTAAATTATAAGCAGTCGCGCTTTTTCCTTCTTCATTACTCACACTGGTGATCATCACCACTTTAGATATATCTGAGCCGAGGCGACGGAAGTTACTACGAACCCGCTCATAGAAACTCAAGTCCCCTGCATCTCCTTCTAATAAAATGGGACTGAGGTCCTCTCGGTACAGTGAACTATAGATAAAGGGTAACTGTCCCAAAACAGGTACTTCACGATCAATCAGAGAATCTCGCAGTTCTTGAGGAGTATGTAAACGATCATCAATTAAAGCAAACAGAAGAATTACCCCTAACCCGGCGATTAAACCAATCCCACCACCAGCAACAATAATCAATAACTTATTTTTTTCTTGGGGTCGTCGGGGAGGGGTGGGTTGATAAATGGGCGGAACCGCTACCGATAAACTCCCCACCGTTTCTGCTTCTGCTGCTTGAGCATCCACTAATGCCGTGAGAATATTTTGATAAACAATCCGTTGAAATTCAACCTCTTGAACCAGTTTGGCTTGTTGTAACTGCTTATCTGGGAATTTTTCATACTGTTCCCGTAAATTTTGTTCTGTTTCAATCACCGAATCTAATTGTTGTAATAATCCAGCCCGTCTGGTTTCTAAGGCTAAGAGTTCATTGGCTAACTGTTGTCTACTGGGATCAAGACTACTATCTTGACGAATCTGACTCAGGGGAATCGGGGCTAAATCCCTCGCCCCAATTAATTCGTCGGCCCTTTGTTGAAAGAGGTTTTCACTGACTTGCTTTTCCTTGAGCAGTTTTTCAATGGTGGGGTGTTCGGGTCGTAAATCTAACTGTAATCGTTCTAGTTGTTGTTCAACTTGTAGAATTTGCGCCCGTAAACTCGCTAAAATGGGGTCAGCACTTAAGGCCACTGAAGCATAGGCTTGTTCTGGCGTTAACCCTAATTGATTGATTAAACTATTGATCCGACCATCGATTTCTTGAAGGGCTAATCTTAATTCTCGTTGTCTTTGTTGACTACTGGTGATACCACTAAAAAGACTACCATCTTGAATAGCCAGTAAATCTGAGCCTTGCTGGGAAACATAGCGATAAAATCGGTTTTCTGCGGCGGTTAGGTCTTCTTTGACTTGAGCGAGTCGTTTACTCAGCGCATCAATACGACTTCTCAATTCAGAGGTGTTCAACCAGCGACTATGGTCTACCATCTCTTCCATAAAGGCTTCTAGAATTAATGTGGCACGGGTAGGGGATTCTTTATCGGTGTATTGTAGTCTAATGGTTGATGAAGAGGTTTCTTCGTCGTTTCCCTCTCCAGGCATCTCTATAGCTAAAGTTTTCTCTTGTATTTGGCGAATTTCTTGGGGGGATAGTTGTAATTTGTTCATGACGTTCTGAAGCACCCGCCCAGACAAGAGATTCCCTTTGCTCAGGGATAGTCCTCGTCCTTGAGCTTGCAATTCATTCCCTGTGGTGGTAAAAGCTGGAGGGGGTTCCGTGAAGGTCAATTGTCCAAACGCTGTATAGGTGGGAGCCGGCGGTGGTGGAGGGGGTTGCACAGCGACTAACCCCGATACTCCAAAACCAGCGACCATGGTTAAAAATCCTAACCAGTAGTTTTGTTGAAAGGAAATAGCAAATCGTTTAACAATTGGGGGAGCCATAATTATTTAAGAACATTAATATAGATGTTACTATTGTAAAGATTTTTAGTTTCTTATGATAACGACTCTGGGATCTGATTCAAGTCAAATTTATAATCAGGTTAAGGATCAAGGACAGCAAAACGAGCGTTCTACAAGATTTTCCAGTTTGTTAAGATTTTTTTAATTTTCTTTTCTGTCTTCCCCTAAAGGATGGTTAATCAGGGCGAAATGGGGCTAACCTCTCAAAATATTCGTTAACTTTTGTGGTCAGTGTTATTATTGATGGCAAGGATCACGCTTCAATTAAGAATAAACCATGTCACTCAGCCAGTAATTATAGGAATTATAGTATGAAATTAAGCCGTAGTTTCACCCTTTTATTTTTGTTTTTTTTATTCTTATTGGTTTTTGTTAAATCTGCTGATGCTTTTTGTGGTTTTTATGTTGCCAAAGCTGATAGTAATCTCTATAATCAAGCGTCTCAAGTGATCATTGCTAGGGACGGAAAACGCACTGTTTTAACCATGGCTAATGATTACCAAGGGCAGGTTAATGATTTTGCTATGGTAGTTCCGGTTCCTGTTATTTTAAAAGAAGAACAAGTCAAAGTTGGAGAACCAGAAATTATTGAAAGATTAGATGCTTTTAGTGCGCCAAGATTAGTAGAATATTTTGATGAAGATCCTTGCCGTCCTTCTTATTTAGAAGATGAAGTTTTAAGGAGTCCTACTGCTCCTCAAGCAGCTTCAGAAATGAAATCAGATCGTAATAATGCTTTGGGAGTAACGGTTGAAGAAGAGTTTACTGTAGGAGAATATGATATCGTTATTCTCAGCGCAAAAGAGTCCAATGGGCTAGAAATTTGGTTACAAGAAAATGGCTATAAAATTCCCAATGAAGCGAGTAAAATTTTACGTCCTTATATTCAACAAAATCTCAAATTTTTTGTTGCAAAAATTAATTTAACGGAATACGAAAATACAGGGTTTAAATCCCTTCGTCCTTTGATGATGGCCTATGAATCTCCTAAATTTATGTTACCCATTCGTTTAGGAATGTTAAATGCTCAAGGAGAACAAGATTTACTTGTTTACTTATTATCTCCTAAAGGACAAGTTGAATTAACCAATTATCGTACGGTAAAAGTTCCTTCTGATCTAGAAATTCCTGAATTTATTCAACAAGAATTTGCTCCCTTTTATAAAGCGATGTTTACCAGAACTTATGAGCAAAATGGCAAGAAAGTGGCTTTTATTGAATATGCTTGGAATATGGCCAGTTGTGATCCTTGTTCGGCACAACCTTTAAACCGTGAAGAGTTAAGAAAAGCAGGGGTTTTCTGGTTGAATGATAACCGTTTTAATAATGTGTTTATCACCCGTCTTCATATTCGTTATCAACGAGAAACGTTTCCTGAAGATTTAAAGTTTCAAGAAACCGCTAATAATCAATTTTTCCAAGGAAGATATATTATTCGTCACCCTTTCCGAGAAAAACGGGACTGTGATGCAGCTAAACGTTATTATCAATCCGTTCGAGAAAGACAAGAAAAAGAAGCCATCACTTTATCCCGTTTAACAGGATGGAATATTTATGATATTCGTAAAAAGATTAATTTTGTTAACTTTGAAGATACTCCTTGGTGGCGACCAATTTTTGGATCTTAAGGCTGATCACTCAGTTTCACTTCAAAATAATGAAAACTTAAATTTAACTTAAACTCATAAAGTTTTATGTCGTAATTAATCAATTTCCTTGAAACAGATAATAAACATGGGACAATTCTACTCGAAACTTCAAAGGAGTTACGAGAATGTCAGGAAAATCTTTGACCAATCGATTTTTTAGTGTGATTTTAGGTGTTATTTGTATCCTAACCATTAGCTTTTCAACAATTGGGAACTTTCCCTTATTAACTCAGTCTGCTAATGCTAACCCCATTTTAACCGTTAATTTTGACAAAGATCATGCTGGCGGTGATTACGATAACGTTAGAGGTACTAGCTTACAAAACTGTCTAGAAATTTGTGGAAGCGATCCTAACTGTCAAGCTTACACCTACAATCCACAAGGCATTAATGGTGACGGGTATCCTGTCTGCTGGTTAAAAGATCGAGTTAATCCTCTGAGTGATGTTCCCCCAGCTATTCATGCTGCCACTGGAGAAGTGAAAGAACGTTAATTTTGCTCTGATCAAAAAATACCCTATCCTACTCAGGATAGGGTAAGTTACTCAGTTTAGATCAACGACAAATTAGTAATCAAAATCTCCACCGCCACCTGCAGGTGCTTTTTCTTTCTCAGGTTTATCAACCACAATACATTCGGTGGTCAAGATCATACCTGCAATAGAAGCAGCATTTTGTAAGCCGGAACGAGTCACTTTAGCCGGATCAACAATACCAGCAGCTAACATATCGGTAAACTCGCCACTAGCAGCATCGTAACCAGTGTTAAAGTCTTTTTCCTTAACTCTTTCTGCGATTACTGCACCGTTTTGACCAGCATTTTCAGCAATACGCTTTAAGGGGGCGGTTAAGGCGCGAGCAACAATTAAAGCACCCGTTAACTCTTCATTGGCTAGATTACCGTTAGCCCACTCTTCTAGGGCTGGAGTGAGGTGAGCTAAAGTGGTCCCACCACCAGGAACGATCCCTTCTTCTACGGCTGCTTTTGTGGCGTTGATGGCATCTTCTAAACGAAGCTTACGATCCTTCATTTCTGTCTCAGTAGCAGCCCCTACTTTGATCACAGCTACTCCACCAGATAACTTAGCTAAACGTTCTTGTAACTTCTCTTTGTCGTAGGATGAGTCAGAATCATCGATTTGACGACGAATGAGGTCACAACGGGATTTAACCGCTTCTTCGTTGCCTTCTGCGACGATGGTGGTGTTATCTTTGGTGAGAATCACCCGACGGGCAGATCCCAACATTTCAACCTTGGTATTGTCCAACTTGAGACCAGCATCTTCGCTGATAACGGTACCACCGGTTAACACCGCGATATCTTCGAGCATTTGTTTACGGCGATCGCCAAATCCAGGGGCTTTCACCGCAGCAACGTTTAAGACACCTCTTAAACGGTTCACCACCAGGGTAGCCAAGGCTTCTTTTTCAATATCTTCAGCGATGATCACTAAAGACTTACCTTGACGGGCCACTTGTTCTAAAACAGGGACTAAGTCTTGAACCAGGTTAATTTTTTTGTCAGTGATCAGGATGCAGGGTTCTTCAAACACTGCTTCCATCCGTTCGGGATCGGTGACAAAATAAGGGGAAATATACCCTTTATCGAAGCGCATCCCTTCGGTAATTTCCAGTTCGGTGAACATGGACTTTCCTTCTTCTAAGGAAATGACCCCTTCTTTACCTACTTTGTCCATCGCTTCAGCGATCATTTGACCCACTTCTTCGTCATTTCCCGCAGAGATGGAACCTACTTGAGCGATCGCTTTAGAATCTTCGATGGGGTTAGCGTGGGCTGCAATTTTTTCCACTAAAAAGTCGGTGGCTTTATCAATACCCCGTTTGAGGGCGATGGGGTTAGCACCAGCAGCGACGTTACGTAACCCTTCTTTAACGATGGCGTGGGCCAATACGGTAGCAGTGGTGGTTCCGTCTCCAGCCACATCATTGGTTTTGGAAGCTGCTTGACGAATCAAGGAAACTCCGGTATTTTCGATATGATCTTCTAATTCAATTTCTTTAGCAATGGTGATCCCGTCATTGATGATTTGCGGGGCACCAAATTTCTTTTCTAGGACAACGTTGCGGCCTTTGGGTCCGAGGGTAACGGCTACCGATTCAGCGAGGATGTCCATTCCTCTTTCTAAAGCGCGACGTGCATCTTCGTTGTAAACAATGGATTTAGCCATAGGTTATGCCTCTTTTTGGTCAATTCTGAATGAATAAATAAATGAAGTCGATAAAAAGTCGCCTCTGATTTCATTAAGCAACGGAGGCGAGGATATCTTTTTCCGAGAGTAATACGTAGTCTTCTCCACCCAATTTGATATCAGTACCAGCGTATTTGGAGTAAAGAACCTTATCGCCTACTTTGACATCTAATTCAGAACGACTGCCATCGTCGTTGCGTTTTCCAGGTCCAACGGCGACAACTTCACCGATCTGAGGCTTTTCTTGTGCGTTATCGGGTAATAAGATACCTCCTGCGGTTTTTTCTTCGGCGGGGCTAACTTTAACGAAAATGCGATCGCCGAGGGGCTTAACGGTAGAGACGTTGATACTAATTGCTGCCATGAACGAATCCTCCTGATGTTTATAATGGGTTTGAGGGCTTCCTTGAGAGAATTTAGCACTCTAACCTTCCGAGTGCTAATTTAGCGAAATATGGGGAGTCATGGCAACAGTTGTCTGGGTACGGGTTCCCGAACTTTCATTGGAAGATGTTAATATTGTAGGGGTCAACGTACGTTGACCCCTACGAAAATAGAGTAGATAAGTTTTCAAACCCACAATTTTAAAGAATGGCGGGAGGCGGATTTGAACCACCGACCTTCGGGTTATGAGCCCGACGAGCTACCAGACTGCTCTATCCCGCGTCGCCTTTACCAGTATAACAATAACCTCTGAAAAATTGCAAGGGTTTTTTTCAAGAAAAAGAATACTCAGATCCTAGACTCGTTCCCTTGATATGAAATAGATGCTATATGGGTATGTTATGTAGGAAAGCTCAAGTTCCTATCCTCTGTCACTGTTGCCATGAACTCATCCACTCAAAAGCTATCTACTCGATACCCTCCCAAACATCTCTTTCAATCCCTGCTTCAATCGAACCAACAGCAAGGATTTACTTTAATTGAATTATTGGTTGTAATTCTTATTATCGGTATTCTCGGTGCGATCGCCCTACCCCAAATGTTACAAATAATCGGACGCAGTAGAGAGTCAGAAGCCAGAAGTATGATGGGAGCGATGAATCGCGCCCAACAAGCTTATTTTAATGAAAAGGCTACTTTTGCCCAGAGTGCTGTGGAGTTGGAGGTTCCGGTGGGTAACGAAAAACATTACATTGTGTTTGTTGATCCTGAGAATGATTTTGCGGTGGGAGGTTTGCAGGGAGCAAAAGGGAAAGATAATCGAAAATATGGAACCCGTGATTATGCGGCGGCAGTTAGCTACGATCCTGTTGAGAGAACTTATGACACTGTTGTTTGTCGCTCCATTGATCAAGCCAATAACTATGAAATTGATGGTTTAGCTTCTTTCAATCCAGCCATTGGCTCAGGAAGAGTTGCAGGAGCCACAGGAGGAACAAGCGCGCAATGTGTTGAGAATGCAGGGGTAGAAACAGTTGAAGAATTAAGATAAGATAAGTAAACTCTTGCTTAGAAAGAAACCTTATTACCTGTTCCGTCTAGGTAGGCAAAACCTATCTATATCTGCTAAAATATTACAAAGTTTAGTAGATTATAGGAATTAGTAATTGAATGTTAGATACAAACCTGGTGAATTCGCCAAAAAGATTAACCGAAGTATCGGAACCTTAAGAATTTGGGACAAAAACGGAAAATTACCGGCTAAACGACTTTGGATTTGAATACTTTGAACATTTTTTAACAATTCATGAAGGAAAGCTAATCGTAGCGAATGCACAAACTTTATCTCCTCAACAAGAGTTAGTAGAAGACTTAATGGCTGTGATTCATTCTTTCTCATGTCGTCTTTATGGATTGAGAAAATATAAAAAAGAAATAAATAAAAGAGTGAAAGAGACTGAAAAAGAAGATAATGTGCTAGAATAAGAAAAGATTAGATTCCTTATAGTAATGGCTAAAAAAAAGTCTCTAAAAGCTAAATTAACAAGGATAAGTCGGTCAAAACAAAAGACTGATCAACCTGTTTATCAAAGGCTGATAGGGATTGAAAGTAAAATAGAATAT
>JASJDD010000231.1 GCA_030065735.1 Crocosphaera sp. | reverse complement strand
TGTGAACTACCCCAACTAAATCAAAGATTATAGTTGGGGCTTCCAATCTCACTGGGAGTTGCGTCTAAGAGACAAGAAATCTTGCCCCCTAGCCGTCTTACACTCCCTCCATTGGCAGTCTCGCTAGTTCCTAACTCCTGTCTTGAGTGCGTCTTACATTCGGCTTGCGAAGCCGAATTACGCACTCGCAGTATCCGTAAGGCTTCATTTCTAATATTTATTGAGGCGTTTATGTCGCGGTCATGGCTAGTTTGACAATGTTCACAAGTCCAATTTCTAACATCAAGAGGCAAGTTACCCACTTGATTTAGACAAACATGACAAGTCTTAGAACTGGGGAAAAACCTATCAACTTCGATGTAGGTTTTCCCTTCATTTTCTGCTTTGTATTTGAGCATTGTACAGAACATTCCCCAACCACAATCACTAATAGCTTTAGCTAAATTATGGTTTCTAACCATTCCCTTGACATTGAGATTTTCTACAGCAATAACTTGGTTTTCGTTGACTATCTTACGGGATAGTTTGTGCAGAAAATCCTCCCGACATCTAGAGATTTTAGAATGAACTTTAGCTACTATTTTTCTAGCTTTTTGCCTAGTGTTACTCCCCTTTTGTTGACGAGATAACTTTTGTTGCTTACGCTTTAGGTTGCGTTGATGCTTGGCTAAATGTTTAGGATTATCAAATTTAGAACCATCACTGGTAATCGCAAAATGAGTTAAGCCTAAATCAATTCCTATAGCTTTACCTTCTGTTGAGGCTTCTGGTAAATCTAAACCGTCATCAACCAAGACAGAAGCATAGTATTTCCCATCACTGTTTTTTGAGATAGTAACTGTCTTAATCGTTCCCTCAAAATCCCGATGACGACGACAATAAATTTTACCGATTTTTCGATTCAGTTTTAGGTAGTCCCCTTCAAACTTAACATTAGCAGGATAACTCATAGATTGCCTACCATGCTTTGATTTGAATCGAGGTAATTTTGCTCTTTTATCAAAGAAATTTTGGTAAGCCCGTGATAGATTTAACGCTACAACTTGCAAGCATTGGGAATAAGCATCACTCAGCCAAGGATATTCCTTTTTAAGTCCTGGTAAAAGACTTTGGATAGCCCCCCTTGACAAACCCTTACCTGTCTTGAGATATGTTTTCTGGCATAAATCTAAAGAATAGTTCCAATACCATCGACAGCAACCAAAAGCCTTGGCTAATGCTTGCTTTTGCTCAGTATCAGGATATATTCTATACTTGTAAGCCTTATACATTATCATCACGTTGGGTTATTGATAATATTATAGCACAAAGATAAGATTGGGAGGAGGCTGCGCCGTTTATTTTTTTGATTGGCATTCATCCCCACCTAAAATATGGATATTTCTTTTAGAATTTATAGGTGGGGACTTCTGCCAATAATTTTGTTAAATAAATAATCCATAAGTACACTTATTCTATGGTTTGAAACTTCGTCAACTATATTTGATGTTAGGTTAACTCATCAACTAACTCGCTAAAATTCTTAGATTAATGGACGGATAAAGTAACAGCCCACTAAGAAAACAATTTTCAGTTGCGTTAAGATAACATGGGTAAAGATTACCGTTATTTCAGTGGGGAGGTGTGATAACCATGTTTAAATATTTTCTCTCAATGACAGCGTTAATGATATCTGTCGCAGGGATAGGAGTATCTTTAGCAAGAGAAGAATTTAGATGTTATTTAGGTTTGGTTTCCGCTGCTTGTCATTCATCGGAAATTAAGTCAACATCACCGACTCAACAAGTTGAATCTATTTTAAATCAAGAAGTTACAAAAAATAGTAATTTTCATCATCAAGAAAAGATAGAACAGAAACCCTCATTAAATTCTAAATCCTCTGATAGTTTAATTCCTCAAAATTATGAACGACAAGAAAAAAATACTTTTATTAAGGAGAGTTTTGAATCGGATAGTAAGTTTATTTCTGTTGAAGAACTCTCTCGTATTCCTAAGAAAAAACCTGATGTTAATTTAGATAATTCTGTTCCTTCTGGAGAACAAGGATATGTAGGAATTCCCATCGAAGTTGAACCCTTTAATGAGAATGATAATTAAGGAATTTTTGGGAAATTTATCATGAATAAACAATGTTAGAGCAACTTTTAATTCTAATCGTTAGTGGTTTAGGTTCGGGACTATTAGCAGGAATTTTAGGAATTGGGGGAGGAACAGTTTTAGTTCCTCTTTTACTTGCTTTGAATTATACCTCATTGCAAGCCATTGCTACCAGTAGTTTAGCCATTGTTATTACTTCTTCATCGGGAAGTATTCAAAATTGGCGTATGGGATATTTAGATTTTCAACGGGTAATCTTATTAGGAATTCCTGCCATTATAACTGCACAATTGGGCGTAATTGTTGCTAATCGTATTCCCGAATTTATTTTACTAACTGCTTTTGGTTGTCTTTTGATTTTTAATATCTTTTTAAGTAATTTTCGTCGTCAATTAGTTACCACATCTCATCAGCCATCTGGAGTGAGATTATCTCAGAAATTTGCCTGTTTACTAACAGGAGGAATGGGGGGATTTCTAGCTGGTTTATTTGGTATTGGGGGAGGAGTAATTATGGTTCCTCTGCAAATGTTATTGTTACATGAAATGATAAAAGTTGCTATACAAACCAGTTTGGGGGTGATTGTTATTACTTCCATTTCCTCTTGTTTTGGTCATGCTTTAAACAATAATGTTGTCTGGTTAGTGGGAATTATTTTAGGGGTTGGGGGATTAATTGGAGCGCAAATTAGTACCCGATTTTTACCAAAATTACCTGATAAAGTGGTTCGTTTTTGCTTCTATGTAATGTTAGCTGTGTTATCCGTTTATACCTTTTGGGAAGCTTGGGAAGCTTGGGAAATTTACAATAATAATTAGTTAACTTGAATGATTTTAGTATTTTCTATCTAGATTATTTGAATATTTTAATATTATTATTTAATAATTTATCTTCTGATAATTGATCTTCATTTTTAAAACAGATATCTCGTAGAAAAATTTTATGATTTGATTATGATTAATTAATAATATTTCACAGCATTCTAAAAAATAAGTAGGGTTAATCATATGAAAAACCCTACTTAACTTAAAGAGACATAATTAAATTATGCAAGATCATTAATGGAGTTAAAGGCCCCATAGAAAACGCCAGCATTCACCCTTAAATCCGACGCTTCAACCAAATCACCATAAACAGTTATTGTTCCTAGTTCATCTTGGTTATGGGCCCCACCATTAGCCCCTTGATTACTAATTAAGTGAATAATAGATTCTAGAATTTCATCTTGATTAAGGTCAACATATTCAATGTTACTAACTTCTACAGTATGACCAGCAATTCTAATTTTGTCTCCTTCGCTTTTATTAAAGTCAAGGATGACATCATTACCAATACCATCAACCCAGTGATCATGGACGTTATCATTTTCGTGGGCCACTGCTTGCCAGTTCACTTTACCTGTGATGGAATCGGCGTGTTTTTCAACAATCTCGTCTTTAGCATTAATTAATAGTTCAAAGCGGAAAGTATCAGCCCCTGATCCCCCAATTAAGGTATCATCAGCCTCTAGAAAGGGTTGATCCCGATAGACTTTAGATTCGTTAGTATCTTGGGCAATATCCGGTTCTCCTGCGTCACTACGACTAATGAGGCGATCATTACCGTCTCCCCCATCAAGGATATCTTCTCCCATTCCACCTCTTATGGTGTCGTCCCCATCATCACCAGAAACTGTATCATTGCCATTATTTCCCCAAAGTTGATCGTTTCCTTCTCCACCAGAAACCTGATCATCTCCATGACTAGCAATAATTTTGTCGTTTCCCCCATTTCCTGAGAGGGAGTCATCCCCATTACGACCATGAATAGTATCGTTTCCTTCACCTCCAGAAATGGTATCATTCTCATCAGTTCCTGAAATTTTTTTACCCGTTTCAAGCACTTGTTGATCGGTTTCTGAAGTAGTATTAATCATGAGTTTTAAACGTCCCCATTAAATAAGAATATAATTAATTTATAATTCTGATTCTTAGGGACAGTCATGGGAAATACTACGGTATTATGATCAGTTAAAATACCTGAATCTATTTGTTTATTTTCTATAAATTTGAAAGTTGATTTTTTAAAAAAATTTAATTTTTCAACTGATCACTGAATCACTGTTCACTGACATCCTCCACTTGATTAAGAAGTGTATTTAATTGTTCCCCTTCAATTACTTCAACTGCTAATAATTGTTGGGCAATTGTTTCTAAGAGGTCGCGGTTATGATTAAGAATAGATAAAGCTTGTTGATGTCCTGAATCAACAATTTGCTTAACCTCTTCATCAATAGCCTTTGCGGTTTCTTCACTCACCAAACGACGAGGGTTAACTCCATTACTACCCAAGAAATTACCCTGTTGTCGTTTTTGGTAGGCCAACGGACCCAATATTTTACTCATACCATAGGTGGTTACCATGCGTTCAGCAATATCCGTGGCCCGTTGTAAATCATCCGAAGCCCCATTAGTAACACTACCAAAAACGATCTCTTCTGCGGCCCTTCCCCCTAATAACATAGCAATTTGTTGACGAAATTCCATGTCACTCATCAAAAAACGGTCTTCTGTGGGCATTTTCAAGGTATAACCCAACGCAGATAAACCTCTGGGGACGATAGAAATCTTAGCAACTTTACCGCCACCCGGCATGACGGCCCCCACTAAAGCGTGGCCAACTTCGTGGTAAGCGACAATTTTCTTTTCCTGATCTCCTAAAACGCGGCTTTTCTTCTCTAAACCAGCCACAACCCGTTCAATCGCTTCCTTAAAGTCCGCTTGGGTGACATATTCCTGTTGATTTCTCGCTGCTAATAGGGCCGCTTCATTGACCAAGTTAGCTAAGTCGGCCCCGGCAAACCCTGGGGTATGGGTGGCGATATCTTTGAGGTTAATATCGGGGTCAATTTCTACTCGTTGGGCGTATATTTCTAAAATAGCGAGTCTTCCTGCGAGATCCGGGCGATCCACCAATACTTGACGGTCAAACCGGCCGGGTCGTAACAGGGCAGGATCGAGGGTTTCTGGGCGGTTGGTAGCGGCTAAAACGATGACCGTGGCATCCCCCACCGCAAAGCCATCCATTTCCGTTAACAGTTGATTTAACGTCTGTTCCCGTTCATCGTTACTCCCACTGAGGCCATTACCCCCACTACGAGACTTACCAATAGCATCTAATTCATCGATAAAAATGATACAGGGGGCTTGTTTTTTGGCTTGTTCAAATAAATCTCTCACCCTAGCAGCCCCGGTTCCAACGAATAATTCGACAAATTCCGATGCAGAGATGCTAAAAAAGGTAACATCGGCTTCCCCTGCAACGGCTTTGGCTAAGAGGGTTTTTCCTGTCCCTGGGGGTCCCACTAATAATACCCCTTTAGGGATTCTGGCCCCAATGCGACTGAAGCGATCCGGGTTTTTGAGAAATTCCACAATTTCTACTAATTCGGTTTTGGCTTCTTCGGCCCCGGCTACATCTGCAAAGGTAATTCTGGCTGTTTCCCCTTCTACATACACTTTAGCTTTACTTTTGCTAAACGCCAAGGATCCCCGGTCTTCGTTCCGATAAAGTAGGAATTGCATGGCTAATACCAGGATTAGAGGGGGAATAACCCAAGCCAAAATGGTACTCACCCAACTATTTTGAGGGGCTGGGGCTGCTTCAAAAATGATACCTTTTTCTTTGAGTAAGCTAGGTAAATTAGGATCATTAATGGGAATGGTGGCTAAAACTTTTCCCACACTCCTTGAAGGTTTCGCTTGAGAAGGGGTTGAAGCGGTTGGCCCATGAAGAGGGTTATTGGAGTTATTAGAGTTGTCTAGGGGGGTTTCTGGTAGAGGTAATAAGTCTTCGGAAGGAGAAAGGATAGATAAGGACTTAAGTTGATAGAGGATTAAACGGTTGCCTATTTTGACTCGGGCTATTTTATCATCTTCGACTTTTTCTAGGAATTCGCTATAGGGTTCGATAGGAACTTCGTCATTAGAACGATTGGTATAGTAGTAGATAAGATAGATAAGAAAGATAACCCCAACTCCCATTAGGATTAAACTACCGAGAGGGGGAAGACGTAAGAAGCGAGAATTATTTTTGAGTCCCATTGTTATTGGCCACCATGTCCCAAACACTATGATTATCTTATAGGGTAGCAGTTTGATTAGGGGTTCGGGCAATAGGACTCGGATAAGCTTGAAAAGTTCATGAAATAGGGAGTCTGGGGAGTGTGGGAAGGGTGGGGAGTGTGGGAATTAAATAAATGTTAGTTTTTGGGGCTATTTTCGTTGTCTAAAAGTTCCTGTAATTGTGGTATCAAAACAGGTAAATCTTCTTCAATGGTTTCCCAAACTCTACTCAAATTTACTTGAAAATATTCATGGGCTGCTATATTTCTCATTCCTGCCATTAAACCCCAAGGAATATGAGGATATCGAGACTTGATTTCTGAAGGAACATTTCTAGTTGCTTCTCCAATAATAATTAAATCATAGAGAACTGATTTAACAATTGTTTGATTTTCGATAAACGCTTCAAAGGTCATTTCCTGAGTTCGTTCGTTAATTTCAGAAATAGAGTCTAAAATGTCTTGAATGCTTAGTAGCCACTCTCTAGAAGGCATTGATTACATCCTTTAATACAGGTTCTCGTAAATGTTCCCTTAAAGCATCTTCTGTTCCCAAATCAACAGAACAGCCTAAAATATCTTCTAAATAATGTTGGACTCGAAACAATTGAAAGAAACCGCCTTGACGATTAAATTCTACTAAGAAATCTACATCACTATCGGGACCCGCTTCATCCCTTGCCACTGAACCAAATAACAACAGAGATTTGACTCCCAACTTTTCTAATTGTTCTCGATGTTCAGCTATAATTTTGAGTACCTCATCTTTTTTCATTTGTATTTCCTCAAAATTTCTAATCTCAAGATAAAGCTAGTATAAAGTATTTTAACATAAATTAGCGATCGCAGTCTAAATTAGTCAATAAATTTCTCTTAATAACTAAAAAAATAGTCAGGATAGGAGATGAATCATCAAGTTGCTATAGCAATCAGTAATCAGTTCTGAGAATTAACTTTGAGTACAAGGGAACAGGGAACATATCAACAAAAATTACGTCTGAATTAATGACTTATGACCCCTATATAATCACTATAAAGATGTTGTCAAAATCTCTAACAACCCTTACCACTGCTTCAATTGCAGCTTTAACCCTTGCTACTAATACTCAGGCTGCAGAGCTTACCGTATTAGGGGTTCTTGACCCTTTCGATGTAGACCAATCAGCTTTTAACGAGGCTGGTCAATCTCAAATTGGTCCAACGACTGCAATCATTGCTCCTTTTGAAACCAGTATATTACCTCTTTTTCCTCTGCAAAGGATAATTGAAGGTGAGATTACGGCAGGTTCTACTGCTCTTCCTGGTTCTGTTCAAGCAGATTCTAATATTAGTGTGCCAGGAAGTTTCTCAGTGGGTAATGATCCCAACCGAGAAAGTGAAATTTCTGTATTTTATACGTCTCCGATACCGGATTTACCGGAAGAATTTAATATAATCGACTTTACCGTCGGTGGAGAGGCTGATCGTCTCATAGTGAATGTCACAGCCAATGATTTACCGATGTTTATAGATTTTATGTTTAGAGATATTTTTGGAGGATTTGGTTTTGTCTCATTGGAGACTCCTGGCGGTATTACTGCTAGTAATCCAACCACATTGATTGCATTGTTCTCGGAGGCGGAGTTTTTTGGAATCGACTTTAGCGCGATTACTCAATTCAGCTTTGATGTAAGCACACAAAGTGATTTTCCTGCTGCTGACATCACCTTCGATTTCTTTTCTGTTGGTACAGAAATTACTACTGTTACAACAACCCCTGAACCTGGAACCATTCTAAGTTTAATGGCTGTTAGTGGGTTGGGTTTAGTATCTCGTCGTCGTCAAACAAAAACCTAAACGGCCGTGAGCGAGAGTTAGCCACGTCCTTTTAAGGCGTGGCA
Organism: Crocosphaera sp.; assembly: GCA_030065735.1. Taxonomy (GTDB): domain Bacteria; phylum Cyanobacteriota; class Cyanobacteriia; order Cyanobacteriales; family Microcystaceae; genus Crocosphaera. The sequence goes on along the minus strand of JASJDD010000231.1, from coordinate 86 downwards.
GTGGAGCGAACAGGGGTTTTAACCCCATGTATCTAATGGTAAAATGGTTGCTAAGTCCAGTGACACTGTGAACTAACGGTTAGGGG
>JASJDD010000014.1 GCA_030065735.1 Crocosphaera sp. | reverse complement strand
TTCATACTGCTCTGCTGTTAAGCCTCTAATTTGTATCGATTGCGTGACTAACATCCTCAAGATTTATGATGCACTCTTACTCATATTATAACATCTCAGTAAGATATAGAGCGTGATGATTTTTAATGGACGCTTCGAGGTTGATTTTCTGGTCGTCATTCATCCCCACCGTGTAGACGGATGGGGTATTCTGACGACATTAGGATAAAATTTCAATAACGTTACAAGGAGAAAAAGTCAGTTGAAAGAAATCTATAAAATTGTAGTACCTAATAGAATAGGGGGTGTGGGAAGCGGGGGTAGAGAGGGGAGAGGGGGAAGTTGAATTAATTTCGTTGTCGCATAAAGTTACCTCCCACACTTCCCATTAAAATTTAGAATATTTCTTCTTCTTGATGAGTCAAGATTGTACAATCGGACTTAGGATACGCAGCACAAGTCAGTACATAACCAGCATCAACTAAAGGATAACCTAAGAATTGAATGGCTTGGGCTGTTTGTTCTACGGTTCCCTCAATCACTTTGCCAGTGCAGACAGTACAAGCTGCAGCACAACAACAAGCAGGAAGCTCAATTCCCTGTTGCTTTGCTTTCTCTAAAATTACCTGATCACAAGCAACTTTAATGGTTCTTTGGGTTTGATTTTTAGGATTAATAAAGGTGACAGAAAATTCTGGTTGAAGACTGTTCATATTAAGTTAAAATCCTGAATTAACATAGGGGAATAATAGGCTTTACCTATCTATTATTAGGGTTCCCCAGATTAGGGTTCAAGGTAACACCGAAGTTGGAACGACATTAATTCATCTATTCTTAACTGACAGTTTCTGCTAATTGGTGTTGTTGCCATAAACGTTGATAAAGGCCAGGTTGAGCAACTAACTGTTGATGGGTTCCTATCTGAACAATTGTGCCATAATCCATAACAAAAATGCGATCGGTTTGTGCAGCAGCAGAAAGTTGATGAGAAATAAAAATAATGGTTCTTTTTCTTTCTTGGGAGAGACCTTTGAGAATATTGGTGGCTGTTTTATTATCCACACTAGATAAAGCATCATCTAATATTAATACAGGAGAATTCATTAATAATGCTCTTCCTAATGCCGTGCGTTGACGTTGTCCCCCAGATAAGGTAATTCCTCTTTCACCAACTAGAGTTTGATACTGTTGGGGAAAGTTTAAAATTTCTTCGTGAATTTCTGCTTGTTTAGCTGCATTTTCCACTTCAAATAGTTCTTTTAAGGGATCACTATAGCGAAGATTATTAAGAAGAGTCGTGCTAAATAGAAAGCTATCTTGGGGAACATAAGCGATGGTTTTTCGCAAGCTTTTCAAATCTAGTTGAGTGACATCATAACTATCAAGAAATAGTTGGTTTTTAGCAATAGCTAATAGCCGAGGAAAGCTATTAGCTAGGGTTGTTTTTCCTGAGCCAATAGGACCAACAATAGCAATAATTTCTCCTGGTTCAATGGTAAAATTAATATCTTTAAGGGCTGGTTTTTGCTCTCCTGGATAAGTATAGGTTAAATTTTGAGCAGTAATTTTTCCCTGTATAGATTCTAGAGAAAAATCAAGAGGATGAATTGAATTTTCGATTTTTGGCTTGGTTTGAAAGATGGCTTCTACTCGATCAATACTCACTTCTCCCCGTTGATAAGCTGTAATGGTAAATCCCAGTAGAGCAGTGGGAAAGACTAACCTTTCGACTAAGATAAGTAAAGCAACAAAATCCCCAATACTGATAATGCCTTGATTAATAGCTGAGGTACCAAAAGCTAAGAGTAATAAAAGACTTATATAGGATAATCCTTCGATTAATGGGAATAAAAAATTGCGAATTTGAGCTAGGTTTAAATTGGCCTTAAGAAGTTGACGATTTTTATCCGCAAACGCTCGTCTTTCATTCTCTTCTTGAGCATAAATTTTAATCAAAGCAATGCCACTCATATCTTCTTGGATGAGTTGACTGATATCAGAGAGTTTTTCCTGTACACTTAGCTGTTGTTGTTGTAATTTTTGGCTAAATATTTTTACCGTAATTAACATTAAGGGATACACTGCGACTGCGAATAAACTTAACCTGACATTAATGGCTAACATCGCAGGAAGGGTTAACCCGTAGGCAAAAATGGTATTGGCTAAACTGAGTAACGCAAACCCCACCAAACGACGAATATTGTCCACGTCGCTGGTAGCACGGTTAATTAAGTCTCCCGATGTATTTCTGGAAAAATAAGCCGGTTCTAGGGTCAATAAATGCTCAAAGATGCCTTGTTTGAGACTGAACTCCACATCCCGTCCTACTCCAAACAGATAAAGACGAGATAACATCCGAATTCCCCAGGAAATGGAAGCTAAAATGATAATCCAGATAACTACACCTATAATTTCTTGAAGCGTGAATGATTGTCTCAAATTATCAATACTATCTCGGATGAGAAGGGGAATATAGACTCCCAACCCATTGACCACGAATAAGGCGATCATTCCTAAGGTAACATTACGCCAGTGGGGACGAAGATAGGTGCCCAGTTGTTGGAGTCTTGAAAGTGCCATAAACTAAGTAATTGATTTCTGTGATAGGGAGCATTTGTTAAAGTTTTTATTATATCTTAACAATAAAAAAGAATCGCTAACAGCGAGCGATTCATGAAGATGTTGAGTTCAAGTCTCTATGAAGAGAAACAATTATTTCTTATTCTGATAATATTGTTGAAAACTTTGATAGTTTGTCTCAGGATGATGAAGATGACATTGAGTTGTAATCTCATTCATTAACGGCCAAGAAAAGCGTAATTCACACAAATAATCACCCCAATTTTCTTTTAAACTTTGATGAGCTAGACGTAAGTTATAGCTAGGTATTCCCGTAGAAATGTGGTGGGGAATATGAACATTAATGTCATGACAAAGAATTTCTACCCAACGAGGATAATCACAATGGACTGTCCCACATAATTGAGCCTCTGCTTCGTTCCAGTCTGCTTCTTTTTTAAAGCGAATATTCGGAACAGTATGATGAACCAAAGTAAAGGTACTCATCCAGAAATGGAACACTAACCAAGGTAATAACCAAAACTTAATGACACCCCATATTCCTAGTGTAGCGAAGGCAAGGGGAAAAGCAATAATAGCAGCCACAATTACCACTAAAGCAGAAAAGCGAATTTGTTCTCGTTCTTTTCCTGCAAATTTAGTCCAGTCAAAATGAATTTTTGCCCAATGGACGACAGAAGCAAACCACCAAAAACGACCCCGTAACTGTCGATAGCCCCACTTTTCAAAAGCAGAAAAAGTTTCGTAAAATTCTGGCATAAATGGGTCCCAAGCGTTATCAACATCCAATTTGTTGGTATGTTTGTGATGATGGTTGTGGAGAATACGCCAACCATGAAAAGGGTAAAATAAAGGTAAAAAAACGCTATGACCAACGAAGTCATTGACCCAATTATTATTAGAAAAAGAACGATGTCCACAATCATGGCCAATGACAAATAATCCTGTCATGGCTGTCCCCGTAAATGCCCATAAAATAGGGAGTAAGTACCAAGGAGAAACCGCCAAAGCAGCCCATCCTAAAGCTACCATAGAGACGGTAAGAATCACCTTAAACCAAGCTTTACGGGGATTTTTAACAAAGACCTCTGCGGGTAACGTTTTCAGAATGTCACGTAACCGAATATTTTCATCCAGTTGAGGAGAAAGCGACGGTTGAGACTGAGTGAGCAATGTTGTCATGAATAACTTAACGATAGTACAAATTGTGAACGAGAGAGGAAGTTATGGGAAACTAGGGCTTGAAAACCCTTACAATCACACATAGACCCTAATGATGGGTCAAAAAAGAGAAGATTTCCCATCCCTTAGCCTTCATAGTTATATCACATATTTAACACTCCTAGAAACATCTGAAGAAGATGCTATTTTAGTCATTCAGTTTTTTCTAAAAGATAATATAAAATTGAGGACGAGGAATCCTTTTCCTGGTTGTACTTATAAGTTAATTTATATACGGGATCAACTCGACTATCGATTCTTTCTTTTAATTCGGGAGTTAAAGGACGGAGTAATCCATATCTTCCTAAAATTTCACCAGTAGGGGGATAGGCTTTCATCAATTTATATTGTTTTAAAAGCTCTCGATTTGAATTGATTAAATTCGCAAAGATATAATGAAAAATAAAATAGGGATAGACTTTAAATATTTTCCTAACAAACCACGAAGCCCAAAATCGAGTTGTTTTATATTTGCGATTTAAGAATTTATCTAAAAACTTAATTCTTTTCTCAGCTACTATTCCACTATGATAAAATTCATTATCACGAAAAAAAGCCGTTAAAGTTTGATTGATTTTAACAGTAATGGCATTGGATGGCTCTGACGCTAAAAACCAAGTCAAAATCCAGCCATAACTTCTTGTTCTGTAAGTAAAAGCAAAAAAACCTGCTTGAGTATAATCTTCTAACCAATCATCTAAAGGAACTCTACATAAGCTAGTAGCATCAGCCCATACCCCTCCGTATTTTGAAAGTAATTCTAGTCTAATTAAATCAGATTGCTTTGTTTTGGATAAATGAGATAATTTTTCTTTAGGAATATCAAGAGTTACATAGTCTTTAAGATTATTATCATCAAGAAAAATAAGCTCCCAGTTAGGATTATATTTTTGCCAAGATTGGTAACACTTTTTAACAACTAATGGAGCTTGTTCGAGTCCTTGAAACCATAAAAACCATATTTTTTTAGAAATCGTCATCTTAGGCTATATTACAAATCCTATTAGTTTAAAACATCACAAAATATAGCAAATTTATTCAACAAAATCAAGATAATTGAAAAAAGAATGAGGGTTCCCAGAAAAGCCTGTCACATTTTTTAAAGAATTAGAGAGGCTGAAAACAGTTAAGATGGAAAAAGTCACTTCATACCTGACTAAGCGATAAGCGAGAAAAGCCAAATTAGTACCGCATTTAATATTCATGGCAATGGTCAAAACTCCTGTTTCACCTACCCGCAAAGTGTCTAAACTAGAGAACATTAAAGAACGTAGCAACTTTTTAAGAGAGCCGCTAAAAAGCGAATTATTAGAAGATAGTACCCATTTTAGCCAAGATGCTGTACAAATCCTCAAGTTTCATGGGTCTTATCAACAAGATAACCGAGATAACCGTGCCAAAGGACAAGAAAAAGATTATCAGATGATGTTGCGCACCCGAAACCCAGGGGGCTTTATCCCCGCGCAACTCTACTCAACCTTGGATCGCCTCAGTGATGAATATGGGAACCAAACTTTACGGGTCACCACCCGACAAGGGTTCCAACTTCATGGCATCTTAAAGAAAAATCTCAAAGCAGCGATCGCAGCTATTGTCAAGAGCATGGGATCAACTCTAGGGGCCTGCGGGGATCTTAACAGAAATGTTATGGCACCGCCAGCACCGTTTAAAAATCGTCGGGACTACCAATATGCTTGGGAATACGCCGACAAAATAGCCGATCTCCTGCGACCCCAAACCAACGCCTATTACGAAATTTGGTTAGATGGGGAAAAAGCCATCAGCGTCGAAGAAGCCCCTGAAGTCACCGCAGCCCGTCAACGCAATGGCAACGGAACCATCATTAAAGATAGCGAAGAACCCCTCTACGGGCAACATTATATGCCCCGTAAATTTAAGTGTAGCGTCACCGTGCCAGGGGATAACTCCATCGATCTCTACACCCACGATGTTAGTTTAGTGGTCATTACCGATGAAACGGGAGAATTACAAGGGTTTAACGTTCTGACAGGGGGGGGAATGGGGCGCACCCATAACAAAGAAGAAACCTTCCCTAGATTAGCTGATCCCTTGGGGTATGTGGATAAAGAAGATGTGTTTGACTTGATGAAAGCCATTTTAGCCACCCAACGGGACTACGGCGATCGCGTCCAACGTCGTCACGCCCGCATGAAATACCTGATCGAAGATTGGGGAATTGACAAATTTAGATCCAAAGTAGAAGAGTATTTAGGCAAAGCCCTAGAACCCTTTAAACCCCTTCCTGACTGGAAATATGAAGATTATCTCGGCTGGCACGAACAAGGGGACGGCAAGCTCTTTTTAGGCATCTCCATCGAAAATGGTCGGGTTAAAGACGAAGGAAGTTTTCAGTTGAAAAAGGCCTTGAAAAAGATTACGGACGAATACGCTTTACCCATGCGTTTAACCGCTAATCATAACCTCATTCTCTACGAGATTGACCCAGAACATAAAGTCGGCATCGACAGCATTTTAGCTCACTGTGGAATTGTCAGCGATCCCGAAAAAATAGATAGCTTAACCCGTTATTCCATGGCCTGTCCCGCTTTACCCACCTGTGGATTAGCCATAACCGAGTCAGAACGAGCCTTACCAGGAATTTTAGAGCGCATTAACAAGGTTTTAAATCATCTGGGGTTAGAAGGGGAAAAAATCGTCATCAGAATGACCGGCTGTCCCAACGGTTGCGCCCGTCCCTACATGGCAGAATTAGGGTTTGTAGGCAGCGCGCCGGGAATGTATCAAGTCTGGTTAGGGGGTGATGCCAACCAAACCCAACTGGCCCAACCCTACATCGATAAATTACCAGACAAAGACATCGAGAGCTTCCTAGAACCCTTATTGGCTTACTTTAAGCAAGAAAAAATAGACGAAGAGACGTTTGGGCAATTTTGTCAACGAGTGGGCTTTGATGCCTTGAGAACTTTCTCGGAAAGTTATACCCCGAAAAAACGCCGTCGTGTTCGCAAAAATCAACATCGAGTCAGTGTTCCGGATGCCATGTTTACCCGTCTCAAACAAGCCTCCGAGGACGAAAAACGACCCATGAATCAGATTGTCCAACAGGCTTTAGAAGCTTATTTTGGTGAGCAGTAAATCGTTGTTAAGACTTCTTCCTTAATCTGGGGGGAATATGGCTAGATATCCCGACTTTTCACGGTACAACTACCACATTCAACAAGTATTAGGAAAAAATACTACGGGAGGCCGAGTCACTTATCTAGCCTCCCATCTCGATAGCCAACAAACGGTGGTCATTAAACAATACCAGTTCGCTAAAATTGGCCATTGGAACGGTTACCGCGCCCATCAATCGGAAATTCGAGTGTTGCGATCGCTCAATCTAGCCAGTATTCCCCGTTATCTCGACTCCTTTGAAACCCCCAATGGCTTTTGTTTAGTTCAGGAGTATAAAAAAGCAGACTGCTTAGGGCAAGTCAAAGGTTTAAGCCCCCAAGACATTAAACAAGTCGCCCTCAATATTCTGGAAATTCTTATTTATCTACAACAACAAAATCCGCCGATCATTCACGGGGATATTAAACCAGATAATATTTTAATCGATCGAGACAAGGGACTAAAAATTTATTTAATTGACTTTGGCTTTGCCAGAATGGGCAGTTCCGATCTCGGAATGAGTAGCACCATTCGGGGAACCGTAGGGTTTATGCCCCCCGAAGAAATGTTTAACCTTCAATTAACCACAGCCTCTGATCTTTACAGTGTAGGGACGACGTTGGTTTGTTTGTTAACGGGTACCCCAGGCCAAAACATTAATCAATTAATTGCACCTGAGAGTTATCAACTGGATTATCAACACCTGCTTCCCCCTATTCATCCCCGTTTTAGACGATGGTTAAGGAAAATGACTGCCCCAAAAGCAAGCGATCGCTTTGCTGATGCCTTAACTGCTTATCAAGCCTTAGAATCCCTAACCATCGAAGGGAAAGGAACTGTGTTACCCTGGCCTGGACTAGACCAGTATTCTCTCAAATCTGTTGTTGTCGGGGTCAGTCTTCTGGTGGCTATGGCATTAGTGGCAATGACAGGGTTGATGTATTGGCAAGGGCGTACCGTCAGACTGTTGTTAACCACCAAAGACTGTGAGGGCTGTTATTTACGTCATTTGACCTTACGACAAGGGAATTTAGTGGGGGCTAATTTAGCTCAAGCCAATTTAAAAGATTCCCATCTCAAAGATTCTAACCTCACTAAAGCCGATTTAAGAGGAGCCAACCTCAGCAATGCTTACCTAAAAGGGGTTACCTTAACAGGTGCCAATTTAGAAGGGGCTATTTTGCAGGGAGTTAATCTGATAGAAGCTAACTTAGAAGGAGCCAATCTAGCAGGAGCTAATTTAGAAGGAGCGATTTTAAATGGAGCCAATTTAAGCCAAACTAATTTTCAATTTGCTAACTTACTCAATGCTAAACTAAAATACACAAGACTGGTTAAAAGCAATTTAGAAGGGGCTAATTTAGGAGGGGCCAATATGGAAGGTGCTAACCTAGAAAAAGCCATTTTACCTGATGGTAGCTTTTCTCAGTAGTCCCTGATTTTAGCTTATACTAACATCGTTTTTGCTAAGGCAAACGTTAATTAGAGGTAAAGAAATGATCAACTTGGGTAAAATTTTAGTTTTCGTGGCCATGGGAATTGTCATTGTTAAATTTGTCGCTTCTTTCTTCGGAAAAGGTAATATTCCTTGGCTCAATAAATTGGTTACGGTGATTTTATGTTTATTTATTGGTTTTGAAGTGTATCAAATTGGTCAATTATTAATTACTCAACCCTAAAAAATCGAGGAAAAATGATGGTTTACCAAGGAATTTATACTCTGGCTAATGATGTTGTTTACGATCAGCTAGTGGCATTACTCAACAGTATTGAAGTTAATGTTAATCCTTCACTTCCTATTTGTATTATTCCTTATGATAATCGTTTAGATAAAGTCAAAAGCGAGATCAAAAATAGACCTAATTTGAGTTTATTTGACAATCAAGAATCCATTAACAGATGGGAAAATTTTGCTCATCAAGTTTGGGAAGCTCATCCAAGAAATCAAGAAAGCAAAGCGAGTCGTCCAAGATGGTATAAGGGACATTTACATCGTAAATTTGTGGCCTTTGATGGTGAATTTGATCGCTTTGTTTTTTATGAAGCTGATAATTTAGCCATGAAACCCATCGAAGATGTATTAGAAAAATTAGACGACTATGATTTTGTTTTTGATGACTGGGAACATCGTAAACCAACGAAAAACGCAGCTTTAAATCTTCCCATTATAGAAACCAGTGGTTGTTATACAGAGGAACAAGTTAGACCTAAAATTCATGATGCTAGTTTTTTTGCTTCTAAAAAAGGATTATTTCCTCCTCAAGAATTAGCAGAATTAGAAGAAAAATTAATTAATAAAAGAGAAGTGGAATGGATTAATAGAATTGGTTGGTGGGATGATGTTTTTCTCTACAACTATATGACTTTACGCAGTGAACGACCTATTTATAATTTTACCCAAAGTCTTAATGGACAAGATAGAACGGGAAATTGTGCCGATGCTGATCCCTTTGTAAACATCGATAATGTTCTTTACAATGAGGAGGGATTGAAGCCAATTCATCGTATTCATTATATGAATTATTCTTCAGCATCTTTTGCTCGTTTATGTCACGGAGAAGATGCAGATATCAACTATAAAGATATCTTTTTACACTATCGTTTTTTGAAAAATCCTGGTCAAAAACCCACTCAATTAGTTCCTCCTAGTTCCTTGACTAAAGCAACAAGAAAACTACAAGGAATTATGGGAAAAATTAAGCGGACAATCTCCTAAAAATTATGGCTAAAGTTAGTGTTTGTATTCCAACCTATAACCGTTCTCATTACCTTACTTATGCAGTAAATAGTGTTCTTAATCAAACCTATTCAGACTTTGAATTAATTATCTGTGATGATGGTTCTCCTGATAATACTTCTGAGGTTGTTGCAGGATTTCAAGATAGTCGAATTCGCTATATTCGTCACGATAAAAATATGGGAAGAAGTCGCAATATGCGTTCAGGGTTTGACGCATCTCAAGGAGAATACTTTATTAAGTTTGATGATGATGATGCTTTAACACCAGAGTTTCTAGAAAAAACAGTTAATATATTAGATACAAATCCACAAGTTGATTTTGTTTGTACCAATCATTGGATAATTAATAAAGATAGTAAAAGGGTAGAATCAGCGACACAAGAAAATGCAGTTCGTTGGGGAAAAGCTCAACTTACAAAAGGTATTATTCAAGACTTGGATTGGCAAACTTTTTATTATCAAAGTTTACAAGTGGGGTCAACTTTATTCCGTTATTCTTGTTTAAAAGAAGTGGATTATATGAATCCAAAAGCAGACGGATGTGAGGACTTTGATTTATTAGTTAGATTAGCATTAATTGGTAAAGTTGGGTATTTTCTACCTAAGTATTTAATGGAATATCGTTTTCATGGAGGACAAACCAGTTTAGGTCAAAATTTGCACTTTTTACAAGCTAAATTATATTGCATTCAAAATTATCAATTTTCCGATCAAGACTTAGAAGAAAAACGCAAAATTAAATTAGCTCAAACACAACAAGACTTAGGACTGAGATTAATTGAACAAGGGAAAACCTCGGAAGGAAGAGAACTGTTAACCTCATCAAAACAGGTATTAGGAGCATCTAAAAGGACAAATTTAGGATTATTAATGTCTTATTTGCCAGTTAACTTTCGTCAGTTTCTATTAAAAAAATTTCGTCGATGGAAACCCAAAAATTATACGGAAAAAGTACGCGCACAAACAAATTAGTTAAATTGAAGATCAACAAATCTGAGTAAATTTCAACCGCTACACCAATTTTCTAAGGCAAAGCTTTCAGCTAGTGAAGGGTATTCTTCTAAATAAGTTTCTAAGGCGGTTTTTTCAGGCTTTTTATTTTGATGAAAAGAAGCTTCTGCTTCAATTTCTTCTACTAACAACCAAGCTTCTTGACAAGCTTGTGAATTATGAGAAAAGTCTTGACAAATTTTTTTAGCTTCTGCAATCTTTTGTTCGATTTCTTCTTGTAATTTCGTTTCTACTGGATTGTTTAAAAAATCACTTTTATTTAAAATGTCGACAATAGAAACAATACCTAAGAGTTTATCTTTGATAACGGGAGCGCAACGGATTCCTGAATGATTAAAGAATTTTGCTGCATATTCAACCCCCAAATCAGGATTTAAAACCAGACAAGGTTTGGTCATAATTTCATAAACTCTGACTTGTTTGGGATCTTTTCCAGAAGCAACAACCTCATTCACAATATCACTGTCCGTAATAATTCCATAAGCATCTTGAAGATGGCGACGTTCGACAATTAAAGTATGAATTGTTTTTTCTCGCATCAATCTAACAGCTTGTGAAACCGTAGCTGAACTGCGAATTGTGATGACATCTTTCGTCATGATGTCAGCGACTTTCATCATCATAAATTTTCTTTACCATTCTGCTTCAATGTAACATAAAGTGGCTTAATACCAACCTTTAAAAAAAATAAAAGATAAAGCTTTGTTACAAAAAATGTTCAATGATAAAATATTTTGCTAGATTAAGAAATAAGGATTAATTAATCATGACGAACATGGAATTAAAACTTATTCCCTTAGAAATTCCTCAAGGATGTAATCTGATTTTAGGGCAAAGTCACTTTATTAAAACGGTAGAAGATTTATACGAGATTATGGTAGGAATCTCGTCTCAAGTCCAATTTGGGTTGGCTTTTTGTGAAGCTTCTGGTCCGAGATTGATTAGGGTAACAGGAAATAACCAGGAATTACAAGACATCGCCGTGAACAATGCTCAGGCACTTGCAGCCGGTCACAGTTTTATAATTATCTTGAAAGAGGCTTTTCCTATTAACTTTTTAAACAGTATCAAACAGTGTCCAGAAGTTTGTCGTATTTATTGTGCTACAGCTAACCCCTTAAGCGTAATTGTGGCTGAAAGCGAACAAGGAAAAGGGATTTTAGGAGTTATTGATGGTTATTCACCCCTTGGGGTGGAAACGGAAAAAGACATTCGTGAGAGGCAAGAAATTTTACGAAAATTTGGCTATAAATGTTAGCTTTTATATTAATTCATTTTTGCCATTAAATAGGGCAAGAAGCGATTAGGATGTTTAATAAAATGTTTAATTTTACTGCTCAACCTTCTTAACCAAAAATCTTTAATAGCAAATTGTACCTTTTCAAAAGGAGATAATTGTTGATAATAGGTTTCAAACAAAGGTTCAAACCTTGACTTTCCTTGACCCTTTCTGCGATCTCTAAAGGTTTTTGTCCCAGGAATGTAACGATAGTTGCCAAAAATTTCATCAACATATTTAAGATTAGCTTTTTGAACAACTCGTAATAAAAAATCCACATCCATGGTATAGTGATCTTCGATATCATATAATCCAATTTCATCGTGTAGGGATTTATGATAAAAATAAGCAGAAGGGTTAATCGGATGGGGATTCACTGACCATCCTAACAGCAAATCTCCTAGAGCTAGTTTCTTCGGTTTATTGATAAATCTTACTTTACCTTTAACATTCCAAACCTGACAGTTACCCACCAAAAAGCTATTTTCAGGTAAGGTCTTAAAAATTTCTAGAACCCGATTTAACACATTAGGTTCATAAAAATCATCAACATTTAAAAAAGTAATAATCTCACCTTTAGCTAAATTAATCCCTTTATTCATAGCATCAGATTGGCCTTGATCAGCTTCAGAAATCCAACGAATATGAGGATACTTTTGGGCATATTGTTTAATCATCTCAACTGTTTTATCTTGTGAACCACCATCAACAATCAGATGTTCAACATCAGAACAATTTTGCTCAATGACAACCTTAATACAAGATTCAATATAAGATTCTCCATTATAAACAGGAGTAATAACACTAATCATAGTTAATCAGTTAAGTTTTTAAACCATATTAACAGAATTTTAGCCAAACTTCCTATAGATGGCTGAAAAAAATAGAGAGAAGAGATTCTCTTCTCCCCATTGAAAGTTCAACAAGAGACTAAGGTAATAACCGTTAATTCTGGGGGACAGAAAAATCGTCCTGGAAAATAAGTTCCCAAACCCCGATTAATATAAAGTTGGTTTCCTCGAATATGATGCCATCCTTGATGCCATTCCCAGTTTTTGAGAATTCCCGAACAATGGTTAACATAGGGAATACATTGTTGTAATTTAGGGGGTATGTGATGACGAAGTTGTTGTAGTAACATTAAACCCGGCCCAAAACCAGGAATAACAATTTGACCCCCATGAGTATGACCAGATAATTGTAAATCAACGCGCCACTGTTGTAGGATACTAGCACTATCAGGATTATGGGACAACACTAAACAAGGCTTCGATTGAGAAAGTTGAGACATAATGGGGTCAGGGTTGAACTCTGACGACCACAAATCCGCTAATCCAACGATGGGTAAATTATCCCCTAAAGGACTAACAATTTCATTCCAGAGAACTTTAATGCCTACCTGTGTCAACGCTTCGGTAACTTTTGGTTTAGCATGAGGATACAAAAAATCATGATTCCCCAAAACGGCATAAATTCCCACTCGACTTTGCAATAATTTCAATTTGGGAGCTAAATTATAGATAGTGTTTGGTTCGTTGGTAATGTAGTCTCCAGTCAGTACAACAAGATCAGGTTTTTGTTCATTGCTTAAGGTAATCGCTTGAGTGAGTAATTGAGGAGATAAACAAAGTCCATCATCATGCAAATCAGAAAGTTGCACAATTTTTGTTCCTTCTAAGAGGGAAGACAATCCCTTAATGGGAATGGTTAACCTTTCTACTCTCAAAGATTCGCTAAAAATAGGAGGAAGCATGATCAAAAAAGGTGTGTGATGAGTAATCTTACTTCTCACCATAGCTACAGATTAAAACCCCTTCTCAAATTGACGCTATTTTTATAAGGTTTATGGTTGAGAACATCTACTTATAATCAAATCTTAACCCTACTGTTTATTTTTCTCTCCCAAGAAATAATACTAATTCTCAACATATACATCATCAGCATAGCTATACACTTCAATTCCTAAACTTTCTGCAATCGGAAAAGCCGTGTCATCAATCATGGGTGAAACGACGATTTTGCGATTGACTTGACGCTGATATTTTTGTTGATAAAATTCCACTTTACGACTAAAAGTATATATATCTGATTTACTCATGGAAGATTTAATTTCACAAACAATGACTAAACCATTTTTGATAATGACATCAATTTCTACTTGATCGGGTCGTCCAAAAACGATACCATCAGAATCATAATCATTAATATTTAACACTTCTACCCCGAAAGATTCTTCTAAAATAGCAGCCAAAGCATTACGAAAACTCCTTTCAGAAAATAGCCCCCAACGGGAACCTAAAGCCCCAATGGTGCTATCATGCTTACGATTCATCTGTTTAATTTCTGCTAAGGTTTCTTGATTTTGTTGGTGTTGTTCGTGCCATTTCTGGTTTTGTTCATGGATAAAATTATCCAAACGACGGTTATTTTCATCCCATAGCTGTCGTTGTTCATCCCATTTACGGTTATTTTCCTGCCATAGCTGTCGTTGTTCATCCCATTTACGGTTATTTTCCTGCCATAGCTGTCGTTGTTCATCCCATAGCTGTTTTTGTTCATCCCATTTACGGTTATTTTCATCCCATAGCTGTCGTTGTTCATCCCATTTACGGTTATTTTCATCCCATAGCTGTCGTTGTTCATCCCATAGCTGTCGTTGTTCATCCCATTTACGGTTATTTTCCTGCCATAGCTGTCGTTGTTCATCCCATTTATGGTTATTTTCCTGCCATAGCTGTTTTTGTTCATCCCATTTATGGTTATTTTCCTGCCATAGCTGTCGTTGTTCATCCCATTTACGGGCTTGTTCTTCCCTATCTCGTTGTAATTCGTCTAAAATGCGATCAACCCGTTCTTTAAATTCCTCGAACTTCCGATCTGTTTCTCCTTTAGGTGAATAATAGTCTGAAACCGTCCGCAAGATAAAATCCCGAATACTTGCATCTTCGGCCAGAATACTCGGTAATTGTTCTCTAATTAGAGTCTTAATCTCAGCAGAATCGGCCATCTTAACTCAACTACAATTTTCCTAGTTCTAATTATAACCTTAGATAACCTGAGTTCAGAGTGAGTGTGGGATGGCCAAATGGAGATAATTTATAAATTATACTTATATATACAACCAATCAATATTCAATTTACCAAACAAAACCTCTAATTTACACAAGTTAACAATCTATTTTTTTTGCTTGATTTTGACTAATTTTGCCTGATATTTGCATTGTGGTTATTTTTGTGTTACTCTTTTTATCAGTTAGAATGCGCTGCTAGGTCTGACTAGAAGTTTATTGTTTCTTGGTTAGCCTCTAAACTTCGTCAACCACACTTTCCTATTGCCTAATTTTTCTCTAAATCGATTTAGTAAATTGTAACGTTTTAAAAAGCAATTTTTAACTTTTATAAACTGCTCTTGACAAATGGGTAATTCTGTAAAGCAAAGTATTTTGAAATTTTCTGATGCTTTTTTTCGAGACAAATATTGCTGTAGAGGTTTAATACCATTAACTATTAATTCGGATTTTCTTGAGCTAATAAAGCTTCTGCATTTTCACTCGAAAGAGGACGAGAGAATAAATAACCCTGACCATATTCACAATCGAGAGATTTTAAAATGTCCTTTTGTCCTTCGGTTTCAATCCCTTCAGCAATGACATCTAAATCTAAATTATGACCCAAAGAAATGATCGTTTGCACAATTTGAATGTATTTATCACTGTCTTTTCCTTCCTCCATACGTCCCACAAAAGATTTATCAACTTTCAAGGTATCCACAGGAAAACGATGTAAATAACTCAAAGACGAGTAACCTGTCCCAAAATCATCAATACTTAACCGTAATCCTAACTCTTTGAGACGATTGAGAAGAATAATAGCCTCTTCTACATTATTCATCATCATACTTTCGGTGATTTCTAATTTTAATTGATCCTCTTCAATGCCTGACCCATCGAGAATCTTTTTAATTCGTTTAACTAAGTTCGGTTCAGAAAATTGACGACCGGAGAGATTCACACTCATAATTAGAGCAGGATTGCGAGGAAATCGCTCATGCCAATCTCCAATCTGATCACAAGCTTCCGTTAAAATCCATTCTCCCAGACGAACAATTAATCCAGTTTCTTCAGCCAGAGGAATAAAGTCCCCCGGAGAAACAAACCCCCGCGTTTTAGAATTCCAGCGGACTAACGCTTCAAAGCCAGCAATTTTTTCTGTTTTTAAAGAAAATATCGGTTGATAGTACAGTTGAAATTCTTTCTGCTCGATCCCCGAACGTAAATCCGTTTCTAAAAGGCAAACTTCTTCGGCTTGGACCTCCATTTCTGGCTCAAAGATTTGGGGACGAGAGGAATTAATTTCTTTAGCTTTGTGCATGGCAATATCAGCATAACGGAGTAATTCTGGGCCATGAAAGTTTTTTCCTATCTCCTGGAAAGAAATCCCCACTGTTACGGTAGTACAAATTTCTTGTCCTTGCCAAAATAGGGGTTGACTTAACACCTGTTGTAATTTTTCAGCAAAGAGGATCACCTCTTGCTTATCCGTAACTGGTTTTAATAACCAAATAGCAAATTCATCCCCTCCAACCCGTCCCAAATGCTCCTGAGAATCAAGCTGTTGTTGTAGACGTTGGGAGATGGTAATTAATAAAAAATCTCCAGCTTGATGGCCTAAACCATCGTTAATCGTTTTAAAACGATTGACATTAATAAATAAAACCACCACTGATTCTGATGGCTGAGAGCTTTTTTTCTGATTGAGTTGTTGTAATTTTCTTTCTAAGGCCCTTCGGTTAGCCAATCCTGTCAAGGGATCATGATAGGTATGATAAACGGTTTTATAAGCTAAAATACAGGTCCCTGCTATTAAAAAACTCAGTAAAGGTGGAACAAAAGGAACCCAACCAGATTGGGTAAAGATCAAGAAACATAGTAGACATAATCCTACCATTACAATGATCACATCACGTCCTAAAATCCAGAGACGTTGCGATCGCCAGACAACGACCCCTCCTAATAAAGACCAAAACCAAATCCACACCCACTCTCCTCTTTCAGTCCAAAACCAAAACGCTTGTTCATCGTCTAAAATCGTTCCTAGTAGTTGACTGACAATTTGTCCATGAATTTCAACCCCGGCCATTTCAAAGTTTTCTGTTTCTGTAGCACTATAAGGGGTGGGAAAGGTATCTTTTTCGTTGGGACTTGTTACCCCAATTAAGACAATTTTATCTTTAACTAAACTTGGATCAAAATTTCCTTTTAAAATATCCGTTAAAGAGATGATTTTTGCTATTCTTTTTGAGCGATATTTGATTAAAATTTGCCAACCCACTGCTTCACTTTCGGGTAAAATATAGCCACCAGAATGACTTTGAAGGCGATCAAATTTCGTAGAATTTAGCTTGAAATAGTCAGGGGTGACTTGAAAAGATTGATTCTGATTATTACCCAAATAATTTAAAACAGTTTGTAAAGCCAAAGAATATTCTTGGATTTTTCCAGAAGGAGTTTCAACATACAAAAAACTGCGACGTACCACATTATCAGGATCAATAGGTAAATCACTAAATCCTACTCGATTTTTGGGAACATTTTTAGGCGCAGGAACACCAGGATAATCTGTATTAGGAAGTTGTTTAACAACAATAACGTTATCTTTTTCTAGAGCTTTTTTTAAAGTTTCAGTACCAGGAGGATGGGGTAGATCTCGATAAATATCGAGGGCAATTAATTTAGGATTATAACGTTGTAATTGATTCAAAACTTGAGCAATCACTTCATCGGATAAAGGCCATTGTTTTTGTTGTTTAATATCGGCTTCATCCACGCCAACAATCAACAAACGGGGGTCAGAACTTTGGGGAGATTTAATTCTCACCATTTGATCATAAGCAACTAACTCTAAAAATTGTAAATGACCAATTTGTCTTAGAGCAATGATTCCCCCAGTCACTAAAAGACTGGAAAGAAAAATAGAACGTAGAGAAAAGAACCAACGTTGTTTCCATTGTCTGGGGAAATTGTTACCTGAGTTAACAGTAATCTTCTGAGTTTCTTGAGAAGATGGCTCGTTACTATTATCAACGAGAAAAGAACGAATTACTTGATGTAACTTAGTGATCACTACAGTTTCGATGAATAAGTAAACAAAAAAATGAGATAGTGTTGCTCAGCAATAATTTCCTATTCCAATGAAATAAGGGGGTTAATCTGAAACGTTTGTGTATTCATAATCACAATTCAGCCCAAAAACTGGACGGAAAACAACAGTGGAGAGTAAGATAGGAGGTAAGTCTATTCAATCTACTACGTTAATTATTGCATCTAATCTTAGAGCATAAATCTTAAACCCCAATTACTTAGGAAATTTTCAATCATTATAGGAATTGCTCAGGACACTGAAACTATGTTGAACCAGAAATCGATTAAAACAACGACAGGGGCAGTTACGATAGCCTCCCTAATTTTACTTTCTTTTCCCAGTATAGGGTCTACCCAAACCACAAGCGGTGCCAATAATTCTAATGAACAGGAGGAGTCTATCGCTGATAGTGTACCCGATCGCCGTAAAGGTGGGGCGAGTCGACGACCCCAAAACCTTGAAAATAGTGAGGAGAGTGAAGATGAAGAAGTTGTTCAAGCTCCCCAAAGACGCAAACCGGCAGCCCGTCGTAATGATAATCAATGTCACTTTAATCCTCAAGAACTGATTGCTTTGATCCCAGAAAATCTTCGCGGAAAAACGACAGTGAACTCCCCCACCTTATACTTTTCTGTTCCTGCTATTACAGCCAACATAGAAATTGAATTTGTGCTACGGGGTCCTCAGGACGAATTAGTAGAAAAACAAACTTTCTCAGGCCCAGAAGAAGCAGGGATTATGAGCTTAAAATTGCCTAAAGTTCCCCCCATCTCTACCCCTCATTCCCAAAATACCTATCATTGGTATTTATCAGTCATTTGTAATCAAGGCGATCGCGCTAATGATATTGTAGTCGAAGGGTTACTGCAACCAGTTATCCTAGAATCCAATCTTAAACAACAACTAGAAACAGCCACCCTTGAAGAGAGGATCAAACTCTATCAAGCTTACGATCTTTGGCATGAACGGTTGGATACTTTAGCCACAATGAGACGATCACAACCCCAAAATTCTCAAGCATCTCAACAACTCCGACAGTTACTGCAATCGGTTAAATTAGACCCAAGCATTGGACAACAACCCATATTAGAGACAGAAATCCTGAGTTTAAGCCGTTAATAGCCCTTCGGGTTAAATCTTAATTAATGATGGGAAAAAAGGGCTTTGATGAAAAATTGCGGTAAAACCAACATTCTGCGCCAACGCCAAGGCTCTTGATAGAGTCGATATAACCATTCCAGGTTATTGTTTCGTAACCAACCAGGGGCCCGTTTTTTTGTCCCTGACCAAATATCAAAACTTCCCCCCACGCCTACCCAAATAGCTTGGGGACATAAGGCTCTATTTTCACGAATCCAGACTTCTTGGCGAGGAACCCCTAACCCTACCAAAATCAAGCTAGGTTGTTGCACTTTTAGGGTGTTTTTCCAAGTTTCCTCTTCTTCTGGGGAAAGATAACCATGAGCGGTAATGATATTAATGTCAGGTAGTTTAGCCCGCCACTGAGTGGCAGCCGCTTTTGTTACCCCCGGTTTACCGCCATAAAAAGCAATCCTATTCCCTTGACCATTGCTTCCCAAGGCTTCAATCAAAGACTGGGCTAATTCAATCCCTGGACAACGTTGCTGTTGTTGTCCCCTCATTTTTAGATAGATTACCACGCCAGCCCCATCAGGAATCACTAAATCCGCTTCGTTAATGATTTTAGCCACCAGAGGGTCTTTTTCGGCCAACATAGCCATTTCTGCGTTTATGGTCACCACATGAACCCCTTGACCTTTTTGGCGACATTGCAGCAACCAATGGGTATAGTTATCCGATAGATGAACCGGTAACCCAAGAACAGAAGACGTTTTAGGAGAAGTTAACATGACCATATTTCTTCAAGAAGTCAGAAGCCAGAAGTCAGAAGTCAGAAGTCAGAAGTTCCTCACTACGTTCCGGCGCTATCGCACAGAAGTCAGAAGTCAGAATTTAATTGGCTTTAAAATGGCCAAAATTAGGCAAAATAATTAAACTAATTAACCCTAACCAAGCCAAACCACTAATCCAGTTAGCCCAGGCTAACCCATGAAAGGTAGTCCGAATCGTATAAGTCCCTGGTTTCAGGTCTAATCCTGTTAAATTATAGTCTCGATAATGAACTGCAAAAATCTTTTTAAATCGCTGGTCATCGACCCAAACTTTTAACATATCGGGATAATACAACACGGGTAACTGCACAATATGGGCCTCTTCTGTCACCGTAATTTCACAAACCGTACTCACTCCTTGTTGCTGACAGTTATCTTCTGTTTCGGTGACAGGAATTAAGGTATGTTTGGGTAACATCCCGTCTAAAAACAGTTGTTTAACGCGAATGTTCAACGGTTGGCCATCACGAGTTGCCCCTTTGACTACAAATTTTAGACCAAAATCATTGCTAGATTCAGGAAGGGGTGGAAAAGGAACCTCTCCTTTTAATTCACGGGAAATTAGGGGAAATGAACCCACAACTTTACCACTAATCTGAACTTCTAAGGTGGCAGTATCGGCAATATTTTCTAAAGGAACTTCTCCTTCGATAAAAAGTACAGGGTTTTCTCCTTCTTCCCATGCAGGATAAGTTAATTCCGCTTCTAGGATTAAGGGATGATTGACAAACGTATTCCAAGTGCCATATCCAGGAATCCAGTCAGGATTTAAAAGGGGTAATTCTGCTTTACCGTAGAGGGTTTTGATGGGGGGACGATAAAGATAGTCTAAGGCACCAGAATAGCGGAATAGGGGTTCTTTTTTTAATTCATCAACGGTTAAGGTTCCTTTGGGTGCCGGCAGCCAAGGACGACTGGCTAAGATAATCACTAGGATACCAATAATTAAATGACGGCGATCGAGTCTTTTGCGAAAGATTAAGACAGTGGCGTAGGCGGTTAATAAGGCCCCAGCCCACATCACATGGGTGAGAAAACGGAAGGTAAACTGAGTTACCCAGAGTTGACGGGGTAAAATACTCCAAATATCAATCGGACTCCAGGTTAAAAATAATGCAACCCCAAATACCCACAGTAACCCCAATAGATAAGGACGAGTTTGTTGTAATTTGGGGGGCAGAGAAGGGGAAAAATAATGATAGTACATAACCACACCCCAAGCTCCTAATAAAATCCATCCTACCGCCGGGTGTAAGCCATAGGTTCCAGCGACACCAGTTTGTGAGGGTTCAGGGGGTAAGGAAGTGGGAGAGAATAAGTTAGCCAGGGGTGTATAAGTATTGGTGCCAAACGGGTTGATAACTTCGAGTTGCTTACGAATAGAAAGATAAGGAGAAATAAAGACAACCGGTGCCAAAAAATAAAAGCCGAGTAACCATCCTAAACCGTACCCTTGCAGGGGAGGAAGTAAACGGGAAAAGGTAAAGTCAGTTTTTCTCGTTTGAATAACAACAATTAGGGCTAAAAGAGCAATGAATAAGGTACCGTAAACAAAGGTGATAATATGAGTAACGGCTAAACAAAACCAACTAATGGCACTGAGAATTAGATAACGTCGTTTTCCTGTTAAGTAACATTGAATAACATAGTATAAAACAACAGGAAAAATACCTTGAGCAATGGCTTCAGTAAAGGCTCCTCTGGCATGAATATTATTTAAAAAATAAGGAGCAGACATATAAGCAATTCCACTTAAAATCGCAGCAATACGGGATTGGGTTAATTTTAAGCTTAAGCGATAAATGTAAAATCCCCCGATGATTAAAGCGAGTATAATTACTAATTTATAAGCTTCGTAGGGATTGGTTGGTGTAACTAATTTGTAAAACCAACCTCCGATAAAATAGGGTAATTGACTATAAAATTGAAACCCTGGATAACGCCAACCATTGTCTTCAAGCGGTGCAACTCTTAAGGGAAATTGTCCTTCTATAATAGCAGTTCTTGCTTGAGCAATATAACCAACATGGGAAGCGGTATCACCAAACATGCCATTAATAATTTTTGATGAGGCCATTGGTGCCATTAATGATAAGGCAACCACGCTATATAAAACTAAGATTCCTAGTGCAATACGATGCTTATATAGCCATTCATTCAGAGTTTTGATTAAGTCCTTAATTATCATTATAATTCTATATTATTTAATTTATTTTGTAAATAAACATGATATCATTTCGAGAGTAAATGGGGGAAGTTTTTTGCAAGAATTCCCAGTTTTTAGCAGCAATAGAGTTTGTTTCTTTTTGGGCATATATTTGCTGTTTTACCGTACTATCAATGACTAAGTAGTTATAGGAAAGCTGACTAATGGTTTCAGTTTCAGGATTAAATTGTGGTGCAGCATAATAGGATTCAATATTGATAGGATAATCTTGGACTCTCGTTAATACCTGAAGATATTGAATAAGATGAATATTGACACTGAAAACTTTATAGGTAATAACGTTTTTGTTCTCTTTTGGTAATAAATTATGGGTTAGCAAGTATTCTACCCCATGTTGTGTTTCTTGTCCCCAGTTAATAGTTGAATCATCAGCTAATTTCCATTTTTCTTGGTTCCAAAGTGGGTTGACATAGCTCAAAGATTGAGGAATTCCTACCATTCCTAAGTAAATATAAAGGGTTATTCCCCCTAACAAGACGTATTTTTGCCATTTATGTTTCAAGATGACTGTTAAACTGGCAATCAATAGGTAAATAAATAAGATAATAGGATAAAAATATCGATAGCCAATAATGTTGCGACTATCGTGAATTAACCAAAAATAAATCAGAGGATAAGCACTAGCTAAAATGATTAAGGGTAAGGTTTGTTTATTGATATAGTTTTTAATTATTGTCTTCTGACGACTAATTTGGTAAATTAAAATTAATAAGAGAAATAGTCCGAGCATAAACAGCCCAGGGTTTTCTTTAAACCAAAAAATTTTAACTAAATATTCCAAGGATGTCATTGAGACAAACTGTCCATTCCAAAAGGGTTCTCTGACTAATATTGATGTACTTAAAGTCATGTCAATGCCATCAATATAAATCAATAAATTATCAATGAGTGAGTGATTGGGTAAATTTCTAAATGCCCAACCATACATTAAACTGATCAGAAAAGCTTGTATGATTAAGCTAAAAATACCTAATCCTAAAAAATTTATTAGTCTATTTATTTTCTGTTCTTTAAATAAGTAAAATCCAATAAAAATATAAATTCCGATGGTGATAGGAAGCAGGATTAAATTACTAAATTTAGCATTAATACTTACAAATAAACAAAAAGTAAAAATAAGAAAATGAATCCCTAACAATTGATTATTACCCTTCATCACTGTATCATAAATCACCATTAAAGTGAGAATAGATAATAAAGCATACATACTGACACTAACATCAAAAGCGGCTAAAAAATTATGACTATAAAAGCTGGGAGAAAAAACGTATAAAACAGCAAATACTAGAGAAATTTGAAAAGGAATTTTCTTAAATACAAAAGTATATAAATATAGCCATAAAAAAATAAAACTATTAAAAATTAGATAAATTAAACGGGAACTAAACAGTAGGTCATAAAAATTATCAGGATTCACCATTAAGAGATTATAACCTAGATTAAAAGCAGCTAAACGTGATTCTATACTCTCTCCTGAACTAATACCAGGAATCATTATATTATAACTATTATAATCAGAGTAAAATACATTAAGAATTAGAGAATTAATTAACTTAAAAAAGAGAGGGTGTTCGCGATTTAATCCTAACCCTTGAGTATAAGAATAAGCAGCACCAATATAAGCAGGTTCATCTGACGTAATAGAAGTTTGGCTGATTAAATAAAAGCCAATTATGTAATAAATAATTATTAAAAATATGAATAATAATTGTCGAGGAAATTCCTCAAGAGAAAAATTTTTAAACTCCATAAAATCCTCATCATCCAAGATTAGTGCATTTTAAATACTAGCGATTAGGTATATCATAAGTTGAGTCGTTTGTCAAAAAAATATGATACTACACTCATAGTCGTTTTCCATTGAGTTTATCAACTCAAGAGACTGGCTTATCATATAAAGGTTTCCGTTTTTCTCGATGTCCTAATCTTGATGGCTCGTGTTACATTAATGGTTAATCTGAGGAACTTAAAACATAGGATCGACAGTCGTATAATTAGACTTATCGCTTAATCTATCCAGATAGGCAACCTAATCAAACTATGGCAATTAAGGATTACCTAATTAATAAACTACGTAGAATCTTAGGAATTATTGATATTTTAGCAGCCCTTGATCAAGTCTTAAAAGATCAAAAGCGGGAGTTAATTAAAGAAATTATTAATCAAATTAAACCAGGAAGCATTGTGGAATGCTCTATCAATGGAGTTGAACTTTTAGCCCCCATTGAACCTTTACAAGTTTATCAGCATTGTGTATCTCCAATTGCTGAACAAAAGCTTAATTTTTCGGTTGAAAATCATTGCGCCCAGTGGTTAAGTTCTCATCTAAACTATGGGGATAGTGTACTAGATATCGGAGCAGCTTTTGGGGTAATTAGTTTTCCGTTAGCCAAAGCAGTTGGCAAAAAAGGTCATATTTATGCCTTTGAACCCGCTAAAAATACCCAAGATATTTTACAAAAAATTTTAAACCTAAATCACTTTTCCAATATTACTTTAGTTCCTAAAGCTATTTCAGATAAATCTGGAGTAGCAGAATTTATTGAATATAGTCAAGATAATGACTCAACCTGGGCTTCAGATACTTCAACCTTAGTCTCAGATGATAATATTGATCAATATAAAAAATTTACCAGTTATGAAGTATCTGTGATTACTTTAGATGAATATGTAACAGAAAATGCTTTAGAACCATCAGCTATTAAAATGGATATTGAAGGCTTTGAATTTTATGCCTTACAAGGGGCTAAACACACTTTAAAGAAGTATTTACCTTATCTTTGTATTGATATTCATGCTGATGTTAAAACTGGAAAATCTGCTCTAGTTGAAATTGAACCTTTTTTAGAATCTCTTGGTTATAGCTTGACGATGGAAGAACATACCCTTTATGCTATTCCTACCCATAAAAAATAAAGGAAATAATGACTATGATTAATTCATTAAAATTAAAACTTCGACAACGTTTAGGCTTAACTGAGATACAAGAAAGAGTTGAACATTTAGCTAGACAAAATCAAGAGTTATGGGATCATAATCAAGTCCTTGACGCTAAATTAAAAGACACTTTAGATTATAATCATCGAATTTTAAGTCAAGTGGAGCAATTAGTTGAACAGCAAAAAAGAGAGCTTGTCCAAGAAATTATTGAACAAAGTAAATCAGGTTCTATTATTAATTGTCATATGAATTACTGTGATCTTTTAGTCCCTGTTGAACTCTTACAATTGTGTCCTCATTGTCTCCATCCTACTGAAGAAAAAAAGCTCAATTACTTACTAGAAACCCATTGTGTTGACTGGTTATCTTCTCAGGTTAAACCAGGAGATACGATTTTAGATATTGGTGCTTCTTTTGGGACTATTAGTATACCTTTAGCCGAAATAATTGGAGAAAAAGGACATATTTATGCTTTTGAACCAGCACTAAAAACCCAAAAATTTTTACAACAAATTCTCGATCTTAATAACATTACCAATATTTCTGTGGTTAAATCTGCTATTTCTGATCAACCAGGAACTTATGAATTTGTTGAATACCTTAACAATAGCTCTTTTTCTTGGGCTTCTGAAACCTCAACTTTAAATAGTCCCAACCGTAACAGTAAGTTTCAATCTCTTACCTACGAAGTTCAAGTAACCACAATTGATGACTTTGTTACTACTCATGGACTTTCTCCTAACGCCATGAAAATTGATATTGAAGGATTTGAATTGTACGCATTACAAGGAGGAAAACAAACCTTAGAAAAATATTTACCCTATCTTTGTATTGATATTCATCCCGATGTTAAAACGGGAAAAACGGCCTTACTCGGAGTTGAACCCTTTTTACAATCTCTCGGTTATACATTGACTATGGAACAACATACACTGTGTGCAACCCCTCCTGAGCAATAACAATTATCAAAATAAGCTCCTATTTACAATTAACTCACACTCAAAAAATTTAATCTTTTCCTCGCATTTTTCAATTTTTATTCCCCTGATTGATAATATGAACGCAATTAAAAATTGGTTTAAAAAAATCCGTAACCAAGCTTTAGGTTTTTCAGAAATTGAACAACTACTTAATGAAAAAAATAGAGAAACTCAAGAGTTGGTCACTAAACTTCAACATCATACGAATCAATGTAATGATCACATTCAACATTCAATTAATCAGTTAAACGAGCGAACGGAGAAAATTCAAGAATCAGTCGATATTTTATCCTCCCCAGAAAAGTTAATCCCTCAACTTAATTCCTATACAGGGAAATATTATATGGCTCTAGAATATCCCCCATCAAGGGACTATCAACCCCGTTGGGGCTATACAAAACCACCCCATTCAGGAATTAGTGAAATTTTCCACAGGGATTTTGATGAACATTGTCAAACCCTTGAAAAACTGGCTAAATTAAAACCATTTTTTGATAAGATAAACGTTTATTTTGACCATGAAAATTCAGGGGAACCCGCTTGGTTAAAAACACCATTAAATGCTTTTGATGCTGCTCTCATTTACCATTTTGTTGCTGATTTAAAAGCCAAAACATACCTAGAAATTGGCTCTGGTGTTAGTACCTTATTTGCGGCTAGAGCGATTAAAGATCATAGCCGAAATACTAACATTATTTCTATTGATCCTGATCCTCGTGCAGAAGTTGACGCTGTGTGCGATCGTGTTATTCGTGAGGGTTTAGAAACTTGTGAATTAGAAATTTTTTCACAATTAGAACCTGGGGATATTCTTTTCTTAGATGGTAGTCACCGTTGTTTTATGAACTCTGATGTGACTGTATTTATGATGGATGTTTTACCGATGATTAAACCAGGGGTTATTATCGGTGTTCATGATATTCTATTGCCTTATGATTATCCTGAATCTTTCAAAAATTGGTATTGGAATGAGCAGTATATGTTGGCCGTCTATTTATTAGCAGCAGCTAATCGTCTTAAAATCCTAATGCCGGCTAGATATATGTCTTTTCGGCCTGAACTAGAAGAGGCCTTTTCCGCTATTTTAGAAGACTGGAAAGAAGATAGAACTGTTTGGTTGGGTGGCGGATCTTTATGGTTTACTCATGTCGAAAATGCTTGACCTCACAAGATACAATAAGTTAATCATTAATGTTGGAAACCATAAGTTATTGACTTTCAGTTTCTCAAAAACCCAAGAGGATGTGAACGGTGTTAATTTCAATTATTATTCCTTGTTATAACGAACAAGAAGTTATCCACATAACTCATAATCGTTTAGTCTCCGTTTTAGAAGAAATAACCCCCCAATTTGAACTTATTTACGTCGACGATGGCAGTCAAGATGAAACCCCTAACCATCTACGACAACTACAGCAACGAGATCAACGGGTTAAAGTGATGTTATTGTCTCGTAATTTTGGCCATCAAATGGCTGTCACCGCCGGACTCGATCATGTCAGTGGGGATGCGATTGTCTTAATTGATGCGGACTTGCAAGATCCTCCAGAAGTGATTAAAGAGATGGTTAATCGTTGGTATGAGGGGTATGATGTGGCCTATGGTGTACGGACCGATAGACAGGGAGAAACCCCCTTTAAACTCTGGAGTGCAAAAGCATTCTATCGCATTATGAATGGTTTGTCTGATGTCCCTATTCCCCTCGATACTGGGGACTTTCGTTTGATGGATCGTCGGGTGGTAGAAGCGTTAAAAATGATGCCGGAACGCGATCGCTTTTTACGGGGAATGGTGAGTTGGGTGGGGTTTCGTCAAGTTGCTGTTCCCTATCAACGGAGTTCCCGTTTAGCTGGAGTCAGTAAATATCCCCTATTCAAAATGATTCGCTTTGCGGCCGATGGTATTCTATCTTTTTCTTTGGTTCCTTTAAGACTAGCAATTTGGGCCGGTTTATTAACCGTTGCTTTCTCTATGATTGGCATTATTTATGCTTTGTTTGTGCGACTTTTTACCATGAGTTGGGTTCCTGGTTGGACCATTTCTTTTATTGCTATTTTATTTATTGGTGGCATTCAATTGGTCTTTTTAGGCGTGATTGGTGAATATATTGGCCGCATTTACCGCGAAGATAAACGTCGTCCCCTTTATTTAGTACGGGAAAGATTAGGATTCGCATTCAATCAGCAAAATGGTCATGTTGATCGAGTTCAAAAAGTAACCTACGCTGGAGAAAATGCCAACAAAATGCTTTAATAATTGAAGACATATTTAATTCATGAGGAGAGAAAATTAACCTTGAATACTATCTGTCGTGTTTGTGATTCAACTCATTTAGAATTAGCAATTGACTTAGGACATCAACCCTGGTGTAATAACTTCTTGAAACCCGAAGAAGTGGGTAAAGAACCTTTTTATCCCTTGCGGGTTTTATACTGTCATGATTGTGGAACGGTACAGTTAGATTATACCGTTAAAAAAGAGATCATGTTTGGGGATCATACCTATCTTTCTGGGGTGACAAAATCTTTAAGCGAACACTTTAAAAATGTTGCTCAGGAAGTTGATGATCGCTTCTTTAAAGATACTCCGAATAAGTCGGTTTTAGATATTGGTTCTAATGATGGGACACAACTGAAACATTTTCAAGCATTAGGTTATGATGTTTTGGGGGTAGAATCCTCAAAAACTACCGCAAAAATAGCCCAAGATGCAGGCGTTCCTACCGTCAATGATTTCTTTAATTTAGATGTGGTAAAAGGCCTTGATCGTAAATTTCATGCCATTAATGCAGCCGGTGTCTTTTTCCATTTAGAGGAACTCCATTCGGTAACTGAAGGAATTAGAGAAGCCTTAAGAGACGATGGTATTTTTGTGGTTCAATTCCTTTATATGAAGCGCATTATTGATAATTTAGCCTTCGATCAAATCTATCACGAACATCTTTTATACTATAATCTCAATACCATTGAAGTGTTATTAAATCGTCATGGTTTGTCCATGTTTGATGCTTATTTATCGCCTATTCATGGGGGATCAATTATTGGGTTTGTTACTCACCAAGGACAGAAACCAGCCAGCGATCGCCTGCAAAAAATGCGTCAAGCAGAAGTAGAAGAAAAAAGCAATGAATTTTCCACTTATTTAGACTTTGCTAAGCGAATTAAACAGATGAAAGCTGATAATTTAGCTTATTTAGATAAAGCGAAAAAAGACGGTAAAACTGTCTGGGGTTTCGGCGCACCAGTTAAGGGTAATACCATGTTAAATTACTTCGGAGTTGGTACCCAATATCTAGATTATTTAGTCGAAAAAAATGAACTGAGAAGAGGACTTTATTCTCCTGGGATGCACATTCCTATTGTCATTGAAAAAGAATTAACTGAACTTCCTGATATCTATTATGTGTTAGCTTGGAACTTCAAAAAAGAAATTTTAGCGAATAATCAGCATTTAATTGATAAAGGAATTGAGTTCTATTTTCCTGTTAATCCTCAAGATATTTAGTTGTCGGGTGGGCAATACTTTATCTAAAAAATCTCCAAAATTTTGCCCACCTTGATACTATTAATAAAAACAGAATAAGAAGGAATATTAACTATGAAAACCGTAAAAATTCTTTACGAAACGGACTTTAACCTTTGGTTAGAAGAAACAGCAAGATTACTGAAAGAAAATAAATTAGAGCAATTAGATATTGAGAATTTGATCGAAGAAATTGAAGCAATAGGAAGAAGCGAAAAAAGAGGATTTCGTAGTAACTTAGAACAATTATTACTCCATCTTTTAAAATGGAAATATCAACCCAATAAACGATCAGGAAGTTGGAAAAGTTCTATTATTGAACATCGGAATAGAATGTTAGACGACTTAGAAGATAGTCCCAGTTATCAACCCTATTATGAGCAAATTTTTGATAAATGTTATCAAAATGCCAGAAAATATGCTGAAGCAGAAACCGGTTTACCTATCAACACTTTTCCTGAAATTTGTCCCTTTCCTAAAACAGACGTTTTAACCCTTGATTATCTTCCCAAAGATGATAATAATTAGATTAGGGAAATCAAGAATCAAAAATCTAGAAAATATTAATTCTAGATTTGTCCCACAAGTTGACATACTCCCGTCGACGGAGTCGAGGGATTCTAACACCTCACGATGCTAGTTTTCTGTTTCGTCCCCCACCAACTAGAGCATCGTGACCGATACTCCCCGTCGCTCTGAGTCCACAGACATTTTTAACCACGCTATGCCCTAGCGCAGCAATTCCTCGATTCCTTATTTCTTGACTAGCTGCTACATCTCTTGTGGTAATGTACCCACACTCATGACAGTGGTGAACTCTAAAATCTAAAGTTTTCTTTCCTGTGTGTGCGCCACAGTTAGGACAGGTCTGGGATGTGCCGTCTTTATTTACCTTGGCAAAATACACATCCCGACGAAAGCATACCCACGACAAAATATTAACAAACTGTCCAAAGCCAGCATCAGCACTATGTTTTGAAAGCATTCCCCTTTGCCAAGAGACAAAGTTGATGTCTTCTACAAAAATCATGCCCACACCATCACAAAGATGATGGGCCAATTTAAAATGCCAGTCTTTGCGAGTGTCAGTTATACGTTGATGTAACCTAGCTATCTTCTGATTCAGTTTGTGTCGATTGTTAGACCCCTTCTGCTTTTTCTTTAACCTACGTTGTAGTAATTTAATCTCACGCTGTAGAGTTGTCAGAAATCTGGGTCGTTTAATCTCTTCACCGTCCGAAGTAGCCACAAACTTGTCAAATCCTAAGTCTAATCCCAGGGGATGACCATGAGGCATGGGACTAGGGACATCAACGTCTAACTGTAGTGACAGAGCTACAAAATAACCAGATGCTTTTCTAACCACCCTAGCTTGCTTAACTTCAAAGCCTTCTGGTATCGGTCGAGATAGTCTCCACTTAACCCATCCCAGTTTAGGGAGCTTAATAGCATCATTTCTGAGGGGGTCTTTCCCTAATTGTGGAAAGACCGCCGAGCGCATTCGATACTTGTTTTTAAAGCGAGGAAAGCCAAAACCCCTCGCTTTCATGTCATCCCAAGCTCTATCTAAGGTTCTTAGTACCTGTTGCAGAACTTGAGAATGAACTGTCTTTAACTGAGGATATTGATTTTTGGCCTCAGTTAACTGTTTGGCTTGTTTGTGGTAGTTCGGAAATGGTTCATCAACAGAAATGATATATTCAGAATTGATTGAACAAGCATTCACAGGGGACTTACGAGAGGCGCACCAGTCTTTACGCTGACGTAAAGCAAAGTTCCAGACAGAACGGCACACATCAAGGGTTTGCTCGATGGTGGCAATCTGTTCAGGAGTCAGTTCTAGTTTGTACTCGTAGGTCATGGTTAGCATGGTTCTATTTTAGCTTACACCTAGTTTTTGTGTGTGTAAACTTTATTTAACCTAGCTAAAATAGGTTTATATATTGGTCGGATTTTCATCCCTTCGGTAAAACCGAGGGTCTTCAATCCGACATTTAAGATAAATTTTGCCCAAAACCTAGCCAAAGGCAGGAAATAAGTATTTATACTCAAATTCATGTGTATTGTTTATGAGACAAAAATCCCTTTTCTTAAAAAAGTTTACTTTTTTTTAACATCTTGTTACACTGCTTATGTGACAACCCTCAAATCAAGTTGGTAATTCCTGCCTACAGGAAACGCAACTTTCCATACATTTCACATAAATTATAAGCGCATACGCAAGGATAACTATGGTTCAAGCAAAACCGTTGACTGAGAAGACTGCTTCTAAGTCTAATCAGATTATTCAGTTCAATCACCCTGTAAAGTATCGTACTTCTGAGTGGTATACTGGGCATGGTGAGATTGTTGCTAGTGGAGATAACCGTTCCTTTGAAGTATCTGCCAGTTATAACTTAAAAGCCACTGTTAAATTAGTTAACGAAATCCTAAACCCAGAAAACCCAACCTTAGCTGAGATTTACAGTAATCGTGGCCGCTGTGTAGCCATTGTCGATCTCACTGTTGATGAGTTATATGGTAAAGAAATTCGCCATTATTTCGAGTATCATGAAATTCCTTTAGAATTATTGCCCTGTCGCGCTTGGGAGTCCGATAAAACCCCTCAAACCGTCCATAAATTACTAGCTTTTTTAGGAAAAGATGGTTGCGATGTTTCCCGTAACGAACCGGTATTAGTCATCGGAGGTGGTGTCTTAAGTGATGTAGCCGGGTTAGCTTGTGCGCTGCAACACCGACGCACCCCTTATATCATGATCGGAACCACTATAGTAGCTGCGATCGATGCGGGCCCTTCTCCTCGCACTTGTACCAACGGTAGTCAATTTAAGAATAGTATGGGAGTGTACCATCCTCCTGTTCTAACCTTAGTGGATCGTAGTTTTTTCCGCACCTTAGAAACCGGTCATGTGCGTAACGGGATGGCTGAAATTATTAAAATGGCGGTTACCGATGATCCCGTTTTGTTTGAATTAATGGAAACCTATGGATCTCGTTTATTAGAGACCCATTTTGCCACCTTAGAAGACGATGGGGAACTTTCTGAGATTGCTGATGAGGTGATTTATCGGGCATTATTCTCCTATATGAAGCACGAAGGGACAAATATGTTTGAAACCTATCAAGATCGTCCCCATGCTTACGGACACACCTGGAGTCCTCGCTTTGAACCTGCTGCCAAATTAATGCACGGACACGCGGTATCGATTGGCATGGCTTTTGGGGCAAGTTTAGCAACGGAAATGGGTTGGTTATCAACAGAAGATCGCGATCGCATTATTGGCCTTTGCACTTCCATTGGCTTATCTGTCTATCATCCCATCTTAGAAGATATGGACATCATGCTTGAAGGCCAGAAAAATATGCGCCGTAAACGGGGAGAAGGTGGACTTTGGGCCCCGTTACCCACTGCTATTGGGGAATGCGACTATGCTCAGGATGTTTCCTCCGGGTTGCTAGAACAAGCGGTGGAACACCATAAAACGTTGTGTGCTTCCTTGCCAAGTGGAGGAGAAGGCAAGGAAATGTATCTCAGGGATCTCGGTTTAGCATAGGAGCAATTAAAGATGAGTCAATTATTAACCACTCCACCGTCCGCTAGACCCGTGACACCTTTAGGTATTCTAGTGGAAAAATTAGAAAACGTCTGTAAATTAGCCGAAAATGAGGCAGTTTCGGCTCCTCTGTTAAACGCCTTAAAAGAGGTAGAAGCCTTAGCATCAGGGATAGATCCTTATCTAGATGAATGTACCACAGAAGAATCAGCAGCTTTAGCCAACTTAGCCCAAAAAACGGCCCAAGAGGACTGGAGTAAACGGTTTTCTGACGGAGAAACCGTACGTCAGTTGGAACAGGAAATGCTGTCCGGTCATATTGAAGGACAAACCTTAAAACTGTTTGTTTCCATGATGGGGGCAAAACGTATCCTGGAAGTGGGAATGTTTAGTGGCTATTCTGCTTTAGCTATGGCTGAAGCGTTACCCGAAGATGGTTGCTTGATCGCTTGCGAGGTAGATCAATACGTGGCTGACTTTGCCCGCGCTTGTTTTGATCAGTCCCCTCATGGCAACAAAATAGAGATTAAAGTTGCCCCTGCTTTGGAAACCATGAAAAGTTTAGCAGAAGCTCAAGAATGCTTTGATTTGGTGTTTATTGATGCCGATAAGACGGAGTACATCGACTACTTCAAACTGCTGTTAGAGAGCAATTTATTAGCTCCTGGGGGCATTATCTGCGTGGATAACACCTTGTTGCAGGGACAACCCTATTTACCAGCGCAACAACGCACACCTAACGGGGAAGCGATCGCTCGTTTTAACCGTTTCGTGGCGGATGATGACCGTGTGGAACAGGTATTATTACCGTTAAGAGATGGTTTAACCCTGATTCGACGTAAATAGTTGGATGAAACCCCGTTGTTAACGACGGGGTTTAACAATTGACTCATGAAATAGCTCGACAACACTCCTCACACTCTTTTCTTTCATAAGTAATGATTGCCTTATTAAAGACTATCGCTACATTGGGACTACTTTTGATTGTTTTCCCGATTAACTTTTCTGTTGTTTGTGTATCCCTAATTATAAGTTTTTTAATGATACCTTTTTCCAGAAAAAAGGTTGTAAAAAATCCGAAAAAAATATTATTGACAGGGGGCAAAATGACAAAATCTCTGCAACTTGCCCGTTCTTTTTATAATGCTGGACATGAGGTTATTTTAGTAGAAACTGATAAATATTGGTTGTCTGGACACCGTTTTTCTAGGGCCGTTAAGGGGTTTTATACCGTTCCTGCACCCGAAAAAGATCAAGCAGGATACTATCAGGGACTATTAAATATTGTCCAAAAAGAAAACATCGATATTTTTATTCCTGTGTCTAGTCCAGTTGCTAGTTATTATGATTCCGTTGCGGGTACTTTATTAGCCCCTTATTGTGAAATTATGCACTTTGAACCTGACATTACCAAGATGTTAGATGATAAGTTTGAATTGTGCCAACAAGCCAGTAGTTTAGGGTTATCTGCACCCCAAGCTTATTTAATCACTGATCCGCAAGAAATACTTGATTTTGACTTCAAAAATAATCCAGGAAGAAAGTATCTTTTAAAAAGTATTAAGTATGACTCTGTTTCTCGCTTAGATATGACAAAACTTCCCTTTGAAGGGATGGAAGACTATGTTAAAAATTTGCCCATTAGTAAAGATAACCCTTGGGCGATGCAAGAATTTATAACAGGAAAAGAATATTGTACCCATAGTACAGTGAGAAAAGGAAAAATTAGACTACATTGTTGTTCAGAGTCTTCTCCCTTTCAGGTAAATTATCAACATATCGAAAAACCAGAAATTGACAAATGGATAGAAAAATTTGTTAAAGAATTAAACCTCTCTGGACAAATTTCTTTTGATTTTATTCAGTCAGAAGACGGTACTGTTTATCCCATCGAATGTAACCCTCGTACCCATTCAGCTATCACCATGTTTTATAATCATCCAGGTGTGGCTGATGCCTATCTAAAGGATGGTGAAAATGATGAACAGCCCATTACTCCATTAACCAATAGTAAGCCCACTTATTGGCTATATCACGAAGTTTGGCGGTTAACAGGCATTCGTTCTCTCTCAGATTTTCAAGCTTGGATCAAGAAAATTACCACAGGAACCGATGCTATTTTTCAACTCAATGATCCCCTACCCTTTTTAATGAATCCTCATTGGCAAATTAGCCTATTATTACTGCAAAATTTAGGCAAACTAAAAGATTGGGTAAAAATTGACTTTAATATTGGTAAACTGGTAGAAATTGGTGGTGACTAAAGGAAAAACAAAAGTCCGTAGGGGCTTAATAATATTAAGCCCCTACAAAGAATATTAAGTCCCTACAGTAGATGTCATCCTAACCCTAAAAAATAATGGTTGATCAACTTGGAATTATCATTACATTTGTTTTTTTCCTGCTGTTATTTACAGGGGTGGGAACCTATTCAGCGACTCAGAAAAAAGCCACCACCACTGACTATTTATTAGCCAGTCGTAACGTTAATCCCTGGTTAACTGCCCTCTCAGCTATGGCAACGGGGCAAAGTGGCTTATTATTCATCGGACAAGTAGGTTTTGCCTATAAAATGGGTATTTCCACTATCTGGCTAACCATAGGTTGGGCGATCGGCGATTATCTCGCTTGGTGGTTTGTTTTTCAACCGTTAAGACAGCTTTCTGAAGCGACCAACTCAGACACCGTTTCTGCTTTTCTTGCCCAAAATATCAAAGGATATCGCCTTATTTCGCTAATTTCTGCCCTGATAACCCTGGCTTTTCTCGGTTCCTACGCCGCAGCCCAACTGGTAGCTGGAAGTAAAGCCCTCAATACCGTGTTTGGCTGGAATTATAACCTAGGGATCATCATCGGTGCTATTATTGTGGTTATCTACTGCTTTTCTGGGGGCATTCGTGCTTCAATCTGGACTGATGCCCTACAGGGAATATTAATGTTAGGTTCGTTGTTACTGTTATTAATCGTAGCAGTGATAAAATGTGGTGGTTTTTCTAGCTTATGGCAATCTTTAAACGATATTGACCCAAATCTAATTAATTTTAGCCCTCAATCTCTACCTTTAGGCTTTATTCCTTTCTTGATCGGTTGGATGGTTGCCGGGTTTGGCGTTGTGGGACAACCTCATATTATGGTGCGGGCCATGGCCATCGACTCAGCTACACATCTCGGTTTCGCCAGGAATTTGAAAACCAGTTTAGGGTTAATCAACTCCTTCTCTGCGTTGGGTATTGGCTTAACCGCAAGGGTATTACTCCCAGAGTTGTTGACATCCGGTGATCCAGAGTTAGCCTTACCTTATCTCTCCCTAGAATTGCTACCGGTTGTCTTGGTGGGGTTGATCTTAGCCGGACTTTTTTCTGCAACCATGTCTACCGCAGACTCCCAAATATTATCTTGTTCAGCAGCCTTAACACAAGATATCTTTCCCCAGATGTCTAAGTCGTACAATTTTGCAAAAATAGGGACTTTAAGCGTAACTGCTTTTATTTTAATTATTGCCCTGGTTGAAGATAACAATGTCTTCGCCTTAGTGACCTTTTCTTGGTCTGTCTTAGCCTCTGGGTTGGGTCCGTTATTACTGGTGAAAGTGTGGCAACAACCCATCAATACCATAACAGCGATCGCCATGATGATCGTAGGTATAGCAACCGCTTTGATCTGGAATTTAATTCTTAACTTATCCGGTGTCATTTATGAAGTGTTACCCGGTATGGTTGCAGGTATGGCTGTATATGGGGTTTATCGTAGCCTATCCTCTTTCAAAACATAACTAACTTGAGTTCGGTGTTAGGAGTTCGGAGTTCGGAGTTAATCTATCCCTCCATCTTCCGACACTTCCCACCTTTTGCCCTATATTATTTATCAGGAGATTTAACCATGTCTATTCTTCATATTCTTCATCTCATTGGTTCCACTGAAAATCAGTTTTACACCGATCTATCTTGTCTTTGGGCTAAAGATTGTATTGCAGCAACCGCTAACCCTTCTCGTTATCGTTTCTCGATTGCTTATGTGACTCCCGATCGCTTGTGGCGTTTTCCGGCATCGTTAAGCAGAGACGATATTAATGCAGCTACCCCCCTATCGTTATCTCAAGCTATACAGTGGATCACAGAACAAAATATTGACTTAGTATTACCCCAAATGTTTTGTCTTCCTGGAATGACTCAGTATCGCAGTTTATTTGACCTTCTCAACATTCCTTATGTGGGAAATAAAGCTGAATTAATGGCCATAGGAGCTTATAAGGCGAAAGCGAAGGCGATCGTCGCTGCTACAGGAGTGAAAGTCCCTTATGGGGAACTCTTACGTCGAGGGGATACTCCAAACTTGCGCCCACCGGTTGTCATTAAACCAGCCAATGCTGATAATTCTTTTGGTGTGAGTTTAGTTAAAAATATGGCTGAATATAACGAAGGGTTAGAAAAAGCCTTTCAATATGCTGATGAGGTGTTGGTAGAGGAATATATCGAACTAGGAAGAGAAGTCAGATGTGGCACCATTGTTAAGGAAGGAGAGTTAATCAGTTTGCCCCTAGAAGAATATTTAGTGAATAATCAAGATCATCCCATTCGTTACTATGCTGATAAATACAAAAAGACAGAAGAGGGTGAGTTAACTTGGAGTGCTAAGAACAATAAAAAAGCTTGGATCGTTGATGTTAAAGATCCAGCAACCAGACGAGTTCAAGACATCGCGAAACAATGTCATCAAGCGTTAGGTTGTCGTCATTATAGTTTGTTTGATTTTCGCATTGATCCTCAAGGACAACCCTGGTTTTTAGAAGCGGGTTTATACTGTTCTTTTTCCCCTAAAAGTGTTATTCCGATGATGGCACAAGCAAAGGGTATTACTTTAAATGAGTTATTAGAAATAGCCATTAAAGAAGCGATGAGTTAAAACTGTAGGGTGGGCAAGGCCCACCTTACTTATTCAAAAATTAATTAAGGAATAACCTATCCCACACTTCCCCCAGTCACTTAAAAGTCAATGCCATGCTTACGGATGTTTGCTAGTCGTTTGTTTTCATCCCATTCAAACTTCATGTTATACTTATTTTAAGATTTAATTAAATAGTAATTGATTATTATTTTCTAAGTTCTAAATTCTAAATTATAAATTCATTTGCCCTACAAAATCAATTTTTTTCAAAACCTATTACAGTATTAGGATACCATTCATCATCGAGTAATTTTTCTAACCAACCATCAGGAAGTTGGTCAGGATATTCAGATTCAAGACGTTTTTTAATCTTACGTCCGTCCGCTCTTTTTCCTTCAAGAATAGCTAATTTTCTGGCTTGAGGATAAGCTATTTTAACTGCTTCGGGAAAATAACGTTTCAATATCCCATCTTGAATATCATTGCGAATTCTAGCCCGGTGTTCATCAATGGAATTATACCAACTATTGGTCATCCAGTCTGGGGCATCTTTTTGAACATAAAGCTTGATTAAATGGGCAATTAAAATAATTAAATTACTTCTTAATGCTTTTCTGGGATCTCCCATTTCTAAGTCTTCGATTAAATGTTTAATATCGATGGCATCCCAATCTTTATGGGCTAACGCTTCAATTTGTTGTTGCTTCCAAAGGGTGTAATCTGTTTCGTATATATTCATGGTTTAAGTTTTTTTCACTCTGAAAAGTCGCAGCTTCAGTAAACATTAAATTTTTTAGTGGAAATTATCACCTTGCCATTCAAATAGAACTATTATAGGATAATAATCAGAATACTCAAGTGAGGAGAAAATCGATTATGGATGTTAAATTAATTTTAGTTGTATTAACGGCCTTATTTACAGTTTCATGTCTGTTTTTTGGCACCAAGAACGGTTTTTATGACTCTGATAATTACGATGGTAATGGTTCGGCCCATTAATGACTAGGGGTAAAGCGATCGCTTCCCAAATGCACAGCCCATTCTACCACCCTAGCCTCCTCAGCCAACATCCCATCCTGTACACGAGGAATTGTATCCTTGTAATATGACTATAATACTATAATTACTCTGTGTATGTACCTCAAAGTGTTAGTTCCCACAGAAGTTTTTGTTGATACTAACATCATCAAAATAGTGGCTGAGGCAGAAAACGGTTCTTTTTGTTTATTACCCCATCATATTGATTTTTTAGCTGTCTTAGTCCCTGGAATTCTCAGTTATACTTTAGAGGATAACCAAGAGATTTTTATCGCTATTAATGAAGGAATTTTAGTTAAACGTGGGGACTATGTGTTTGTTTCTACCTTACAAGCAGTACAAGATAAAAACTTACAAACCTTGCAAACCACTGTAACAAAAAAGTTTAGGATTTTAGACGAAAGGGAAAAACTAATTCGTTCAGCTTTGGCAAAATTTGAAGCCACCATTATTCGTCGTTTTAGGGATATTGGAGTTTCTTGAAAAATATTTAACTTGACACTCCCAACCACTAAGTAGTCGGACATAAATAAAGTGAACTGTCTTAAGAAATGTAAATTACTCCATAAACCTTACTCCTCTGCTTAACTTAAACAAGTAACGTTTATTTTTGTCCAGGTACTTAGTCGGACATAAAATAAAATCAACATTGTTATATAAGTGTAGCTATTGATTACGTCGAGGGGAGGAAATCCCCAGAAAACGACTCATAAATTTAAACCAACTCTTAAAACCCAATGTAACCAGAAGAAGGCCGCCAATTAAGCCAACTTCTTCAATCACAACCTCAAGGGTATTTAATAGGGGAAAAGCTTCATAGTTGATAAATTCGTCGGACCAGTCAAAAGCAAATCCAACCAACATCAAGGCGAAACCGCCAATAATAAGATTCCATCGACTACCAGCTAAAGAAGGATATTTATCGGCCCCATCTACCAATGTTAAAAGTAAAAAAATCATACCAAGCACTTTTAATCCTTCCAGAAAAATATCCAGAAAACTAACCTCATCCAAGAACATAAACTAACTCCTTAACTTGGTTTCTATTGTTTATTAGTTGATCTGTGCTCTCTCTATTCCGCTACTTTGGTCTCACACCAATTGATTATAACCTAAACTTCAATTTAATTGAATGAGAAAAATATTTATTCTAGATTGAGTTTTTTGATAGCTTCTTTTGTTTTGATTTTGAGATCCTCTGAAGGAGCATTTTTTTCTGCTGCTTGCATTAAAGCTTTAGCTGTATTGAGATCCTCTTGTTTATGACGAATCAAAGCTTTTTTAAAAAGAGCATTATAGTAGGTAGAATCTTGGACTAAAATTGCATCGTAAATAGATTCTGCTTCCTGAGTTTTGCCATTCATTTCGTACAACTCTGCTAACTTCATTTTACTTTCTAAATCATTCGGTTGCTGCTTGACAATTTTATTTAAAAGATTGATCGCTGGTTGTATTTCTTCTTGATTAAGATAGTGATCAACTAAAGTAAATGCAGTTTCGGTGTCATTAGGATTTTTTTTGATGATTTGTTCCAATTCTTGAATAGATGTTTCAGCAACTTGATGATTAGAATTTGGAGTCTGTAATTGATTGATTAGTAATATTCCCACTGCCGTTAAACCAAATACACCTCCCACAATTCCTATTAATGGCCAGAGTATTTTAGGAGAACCGGATAACCAATATTGTAAAGCAGAAACATCTAGTTTAAGAGAGTCTTCTAACGGTTGATTATAACGAGATAAACTCGTTCCTTTTTGTAATTCAGAAACAAGCCAAAGAAAAGCGGCCGCTGATCCTTGTACTTGAAAATAATAGCCTTCGTCCTGAGAAACAATAGGAATTCCTGAATAAAACCGTTGATATTTTACGTTAGCTGCTTCGAGACGGGTGGTCAAAAATTGTAAATTTTCTTCAATTTGTAAGCGAGTCATTGACCCTGATGGTAAGCGATCGCATTGTGTAATAATTAGAGCAAATCCATAATCGATGGCTTGTTGATCGATGAGAATAGCAATAGCCATCACTTGTTTAACTAATCCTTCTAATTCATTAATATAGGTGGGATCTTTGACTAATTTTTCCCCATTAATAAAGACACAACAACTATGAGAAGAAAGAACCAATGTTTGAAAGTCAGGATGATTAAAATCACAATATTCTCCTGGAATATCTGACCAACTGAAATGGCAGAGGGTTTTAATTTTTTTGTGATTTCTCTGCTTTAAAATAAAATCGAAGTTGGTCATTTTTAAGGTAGGTGGGGGATATTCCCCTGTTCGTTTCACATAGTCTAGAATAGAATTTAGATTCTTCTTTTCCTCTTCATTTTCACACTCAAACCAAATTTCTTGATGCTCTTTTTCAGAAGATATCTGCTTCATCTCTGCGTAGCTACCAGTTAAAAAAACGGTTTTTCCTACGCCACGCTGGCCGATACTCAGAAGGTTAAAATAGGGAGATTCTGAAGGTGATGATGATAAAAAATTCATGGTTTAAAATTGTTGGTAATTTAAAAATATTTCAGTTAATAGTGACTATATTTAAGTCGTAAGTAAGAGCCAAAAGACAACTCAAAATATTGGTATTTAAAGAGTCGATCCATGACCATTAACAAGTGGGTTCAACGGCTGGATCTGAAGTTTTATCCTCTATTAATTGTTCAATGAACTGTCGATTAGCCATCTCATCAATTTCCCATTCTTGTTGTTGACTATTCCATTTTCCTTTATAGATGGCATATTGCCAAAAACAAGCTTTTTTTAAGTGAGTTGGCTCAAGATTTTTAGACTGAATTAAGTTAGCACCTAAGAGGTTAGTATTAGTCAAATCAGCCGATAAAAAATTGGCTTCTACTAAATTCGCTGATGATAAATTAGCATTAGAAAGATTAGCAAACATAAGATTACTAAAGGCTAAATTAGCACCAGAAAGATTACTCCGACTCATATTTGTTTTCAAGAGGTTGGCACCTTCTAGATCAGCAAAATAAAGACTAGACTGTGATAAATTAGTTGATGATAAATTAGCAAAGTTTAAGGAAGCGAAAGTGAAGTTTGTCTGAAACAAATTGGCTTCGCTTAAATTCCCTTGAATTAAATTGGTTAAACGTAAATTACTTTGGGAAAGATTAGATTTGACTAGACGACTATTGGTTAAGTTAGCAGTTTTGAAATTGCTGTTAATTAAATCAGATTTGCTCAGATTGGCATTTTCAAGATTTGCTCCAGAAAAATCCATATTACTTAAATTAGTTTCAGGAAGATTAAGATCCTTAAGATAAGTAGAAGCTAAAGGAATGTTTTGAAGATTAATCTGCCAAAAATTGAGTTTTTCTAAGGCATCCTTTCGACGAATATCATAGGGATTATTTTTAACTAACTCCAGGGTTTTTTGTGCTGTTTTAATTTCCCAATGACGATAAGTTAACCCACCCAAAACAGTGATTAATGTAATGGGTAAAAGAGCATATAAAAGGGTGTTTCGTGATTTTTGTTTAGAACTTTGATTAATAAATTCTTTAGTTAAGGGAGAAAAATTGATTTGATTTCGCTGTAAAGTTTTAACAATTTTTAGTCCTTCACTGGATAATAAATACTGGTTATCTCTGTCTGAGGTCTGCCATTTTTGAGCAGTCTCTGTCAAATTTTTTTGTTCTCTCAGACAATATTGCCGTTGTTCTAGCCACTGTTGTAAGAGAGGCCAATGCTGTATAATAATGGGGTGGGAAAGTTGCAAGAAAGTTTCTTTCTTACTAAAAGAATCTCTTTCTTCGACTTTAATTAAACCAGCTTCCTTAAACTGTTGCAAAACATAATAAAAATTGGGAAGATTTTCGAGTTTTCTTTGGGGAACTCGATAACAAATATGACCCATTTCTTCATGGGTTTGAATAAGACTTAAAAAGAGTTTTTTTGCAGTTCTTTGTTGAATTCGGTTTAACTGATGAAAAATTTGGGTAGCTTGTCGATCTAAAACCTTTCTAACTTCTCCTAACTGTTTATAGCTGGATAAAGTTAATTTAAAATTGCTACGGAAGCGACAAATTTGCCAAAGAGCATATTGTAGTAAAGAGAGACTTCCTGGTAAATTCTGAGAATCCTTGAGTAACTTCTCAACCAATTGGGATTCAAGTTCTAGGTTAGCTTGTTGTGCTGGCAAAGTGATTGCATCGTAGCGTTCTTGGTAGTTTAAAGGAGAAATAAAAATCAAATTTTCCTGAATTTTTTGACCTAGTTTCCTTGGTTTTTGTTCAAGACAATAACCTAAAAACTCCTCATTAATAATGGCA
Source organism: Crocosphaera sp. (assembly GCA_030065735.1). Lineage (GTDB taxonomy): Bacteria > Cyanobacteriota > Cyanobacteriia > Cyanobacteriales > Microcystaceae > Crocosphaera. The sequence continues at coordinate 2,341 of JASJDD010000014.1, read as the reverse complement.
ATCATGGTGAATTTATGAGGATGTTGTTCTAATGCAGTGAGTAAACAGCTTAAAAATTGCCATCTTTCTTTAGAATTTTGACAAAGGGTAAAAATTTCCTCAAAATGATCAATAGCCAAGAACAACTTAGGAGTTGAAACTCTATCTAGAAAATGAGAGAAATTCTCAGGACTTTGTTCTAAACCTATTTGAATTTCTGCAACTTGTTCAGCTTTTTGTAAAGGAGGTAAACTATTATCAGCAAAAGTCATGGCCAGGGTTTTTAGAGGATGCTGACCCGGTTGCATGAGTTTAATCTCCCATTCCTGAGAAGACGAGAGATGATGCAGCAGTCCTGCTTGAAGTAAAGAAGATTTCCCGTTACCCAATGCACCGACAAGTGCTAAAAAATTATGTTTTTGAAGATGATTTAAGAGTTGGTGGGTTAAAGTATCTCGACCAAAGAAAAAGTGACTATCACTGCCATTATTTTCAAATGATTTTAAACCCACATAGGGGCAAAAAGCATTTTCAACAGAAGAAGAATCAGAAAGAGGATCGGAGTTTATAATATTAGAAAAGATAGGTTTTGGAGACATTATGTTCAAAATATTCAAACTAAAATAGAGGAAAGTCCATCAGTTTAACAGATTTCATGGATGGTTAGGTTTTAACCTTGAGTAGACCTTTGATTTAGATATTGTTTTAAATTTAGATAATTGTAGCATTAAAATCTTTGTTTGACATCCTATTAAATAAAATTGTTTTGGGTTGATTAACGTGAGATCACCAGAGGTTACGGGGAACTACGTCAAATTCATAACCAAATTCAGCACGATTATTCGCTTTAATGGTTACTAATTGAACCGCTTTATTTCTGTCTCCAGAGGGTAAAAAATTGACAGAACCCGATGCTCCCTGGAATGAAAAATCTGCTTGAGATAAGGTTGCTTGTATATTTTGACGAGTGGGTTGGGGGGTTTGTTCTAAGGCAGTGACGAAAGCTAAGGTCGCATCATAAGCAAGGGCCGTACGCCAGCTTATTTTTCCACCCCAAAGTCTTCTAGAAACTTCTACAAAAGGTTCATTTTGATGGGCTGAAATATGCCAAGGAATCGCTACAATCATTCCCACAGCATCGGCTCCTCCTTTTTGCAATACCTCTATATTATATAAATCATCTCCTGCTAATAATAGCAACCGTTGATCATTAATTTTAATAAGGTCTAAAGCTGATTGGAGGGTATTGGTTGTTAGAGCCAACATTAAAACTTTAGCCCCTTTATCTTTGGCTTGTTGCCAACTATTATCAGGAGTAAAGTTGGGTTGAGATAAATCAAATTCTGCTATAACTTCTCCCCCATCACTAAATAAACTTTTGGTAAATTCATCTTTAAGGGATTGACTATAATTACTTTGTGAATCAAAGAAAATTGCTGCTTTTTGTTGGCGTAATTGATTCATCATATAACGAGAAAGTGTATCTCCTGCAAAGCGATCGCTCGGAACAGTTCTAAAGACATAATCATCAAAAGATGATAATTCTACTGAGGTACTAATAGGAGAAATAACCACTAATTTTTCAGCTTGATAAATCGTAGCTGATGCTAGGGTAACGTCGCTGCTCCAATGACCAATCGCCCCTAAAATATCTGAATTATTAGCAAATTCCTGAGCCAGTTGTTTGGCCATTTCGGGATTATTATTATCATTAGCAATAAAAATTTTTAAAGGAATGTTTTTAATTCCTCCTGCTTGATTAATTTCTTGTTGTGCTTGGGCAACCCCTCGCAGAATTTCTTTAGCTCCATTCACATTGGTACCAATGGGAACAGCAACTGCAAGACTATAGGATTTATTGTCACCAATTTGAGCATTATTGAGGTATATTAAGGCTTCTGGATCATTGGGATAGGTTTGCAAAGATTGGGTTAATTTACTAATAGCACTTTCATAGTTTTTTTCTGCTATATCTTGAGCAGCAGCTAGTTTATTGTCTGTTGCTTGTTCCTTGATTAGAACTTTTTCTCCTTGAGTGATTTCGATGTTGAATGTCTCGGAGATGCTTGGGTTATTGTTACTTTGCACCTGATTAACTTGATTCTTATTGCTAACCCATAAAACCACTAATCCGATGGCACTAACCAGGATTAATCCACAAAGGAACAGCATGAAAATTTTGATTAATTTTCTTTGAGACATATCAGTTAAATTCAGTTAAATAACGATAAAAAGGTCAAAATGGGTGAGGGATATTCTATGACGATCGCCTTATAATAGCACCTACTAAAAACCTATTAATATCTAATAATGTCTTATTAGACTAACAGTTTTGGGGCATCGGTGACTCCCCGTAGATTTT
>JASJDD010000230.1 GCA_030065735.1 Crocosphaera sp. | reverse complement strand
GAATATATCAAAAATCAATCAGGAGGACTAGAAACTAAGAAATGAGGACGCTACGCGGTCTATTTATTTGTCGGTCATTCATCCCTAAGTTATAGAACGTTAGGGAATTCTGACCGACATTTGGTTAAAATGCTAATAATCAAGACCATCTAAGAATTACAGCCGACGACACTAATTTGTCATCACGTCATTTAATTTGGCACTGTACAATTGGAGACAATACTACTCGGTTAAGCTGAAAAAGTTGATGAAATAGGGAGTGTGGGGAGAATTAAGCTTGACAGATGGTTTTCTCTTCCCACCCTTCCCTTCAAGATAAAAAGACATCAATGAATAATAAAGATTGCTTAAAATGTATAAGATTAGGGTTAAGTCTGTGCTTCATCCTTATGGGCTGTAGGCCCATAAACAATCCTTTTGGTAAGGAATCTTACCTTCCTTTAAATCTTGCGGAACTCCAAGGGGAACTAACAGCAGAAAAACCTGAAACTATTGCCTTAAACTTATTTGGCAACCAAGAACCCGTTGAGGGAAATTTTTCGCAGGAAATTGAGGTAATTGAGCAACAAGGCTTTGAGAGGACTTTAATGTTAACCCAAATGAACCTACCAGATGATTCGATCAAAGGAAGACGTTACCGACTTAAGTTTGAGTTCGATCAGTCTACAGCTAAATGGCGTTTAACAGAAGCAGGGAGTCAACAATCCTGTTATCGGAGTGATGATCCCACCCATTGGACGATTGAACCTTGTCCCTAATATGAAGTCCCCTTGAACGAATGCGCCTCAGTCCCTAGTCCCCTACTTGCTATCTACAACTTTAGAGCAAATGCTGCCATTACTGATTGCCTTAACTAAGACATCATGATCTTGTTCTGTTTGATCGCCGTAACTCTCTGCCCAGTCTGCTATTATCTCATCCAAATAGTTTGATGTTCCACAATATCCAGCAATTTTGGCAATATCTCCACCACGAGCATGGGATCTAGCAAGTAACGTGCCACAAGCACGAGCATACATGAAAAAGGCCGATCCCTTCAACCATTCAATAGGAATTGATCCCTTCATATTCTTCATTTGACGGACATAAAAGGGACGCTCATCAATGGTTGTCCAGCCCAATAATACGTCTGTTGTTGCTTGTAATACCCGTTGTCCTAAGACAACTCTACGTCCATTATGAGTGGCTTCTGGGGGTAAGGGAGAGGTATAGGGTTCAAAAACAGGGACAGATGCTTCTTTGACTTGTAGAAACAGAGGATCATTATCGTCATTGCCAAAGAGCATCACTAAATAAGCTCGAAGTCCCACACTACCTACTCCAACAACACGATGAGCAACATCAGCAACCCGATAACGTTGGAACATATAGCCACGTTCTGGAGACAGTGTATCTGCATAAGGAGTCAGAGAATTGATGACTTTTTCTGCTGTTTCATCATCCGTACGGGTTAAGATCGGTGGGTCATCAGAAAATCGCCATCCTCCCCCCACAGACCGATGAGCAACTTTTTCGAGTAAGGTAACATTGGTACGCTGTTGGGCTTTTTTAACGGCTTTTTCCAACACTTTTCGGGTTTTGGCATCGGGTTTAAACACGGGATGTGTTTCCCCTGGTTGATGATGGAGATACCAAACTTCCAATATCCTTAAACTTTGGAGACGATTAGCATTTTCCCGATAACCTGAGACACAATTTATAACCGCTTCTTTACGATCACTTTTATCCAGTCCATTTTCTCTTCCTGCAACATTAACACTGGCCGCCAAGCGTTTAAGATCCCATTCCCAGGAACTAATAGTGACTTCATCGAAATCATCGAGATCAAAAACTACAGTCCGTTGTGGAGTGCCATAGAGTCCAAAGTTATTTAGGTGAGCATCCCCATCAATCACGCACTGTAAACCAGATACAGGACTTTTGGAAAGATCCCAAGCCATGACAGCAGCAGCACCACGCAAAAATGTAAAGGGAGATGCTGCCATGCGTCCCATTCTTAAGGGAATTAAATGTTCTTGACGACCCTTATTAGTTGCTTGAATAATGTCTAAAGGGTTAGGACGATTTTCTAATAGTTTATATTCACCTAAACTTTCTAAGGGGACTTTTTTTTGTAACGCTTGTCCTACTTCATTTCGTCTTGGCCAAGGTTCTAACCATAAATGAGGATTATAAGGTAGATCCTTCTGCCAAACTTCTACGTCTTCTCGCAAAAAATAAGGATGCTGTTCCATTTAGTTAGTCCTATTTTATTGTTAAATCTATTATTCTTTAACTTGGAAATTCAAAATATCTTTATTCTAAAACATTAGGAAATTATATTATTGATTTGTTTTTATTTTTTAACATTACTTGATTTTCAGAAATAATATGTTATCAAAAAGGTTTCTATTGAGTATCTTTCTAGCATGGATTTTAGCTGTAGTGAGTTTAACTACGCTTTCATTGCCAACGGCTTCCCAAAATAATTCTCAAGAATCATTGTCCTCAAACATGAGCCAGGAAAATATCTGGTTAGATTTAGGTTTACTATTCCAGTCGGCTACAGGTCAATCTTTAAAAGTACAAGGAAATCTTAAAGAAGGTTGGGTTTTTCTCGATGGAATCCCTTTATTTAGAGTTTCAGCCCCCAATGAACCTTATAATCCAAATAATCCTAAAAGCATCTCTAAACTTCAATGGCGCATTAATGAAATTGAACATAATTTAGCAGAAATTGTGGATGAGAAAAATTTTAATCCAGCTTTGATCTTGATTAGAGTTGAACAATTAAATGACCAACCTGCTATCTTTGCTATTGGTGACACTTGGAAAATTTTGTTGTTAACTATTACCAATGATGATTGGCAAAGTGATGATACGACTCAATCTAAAGAAGAATTATCCCAAAAACGAGCCGATATTATTAGAATTGCTTTGATGAGAGCCTATGAAGAACGTCAACCTCATAATATACGCCAAGAGATGCTAAACGCTTTAAAAATCTTAGGCCTTTTGATAGGAACTTCTTTAGGTATTGCTCTGATGAGTCGTTTGCTAAACGTTGCTTTTCATCGTTGGCAAACGACTCATCAGAGCATTTTAGAGCATCTTAAGCAACAACGGTTAGAAAACCAGCAAGTTGAAGAAAACTCACTAAAAGATAGGGATGAGAATTCACAAGAACAAAATGTATCATTTCGCTTAATTCAAGTAACAATTTTTAAAAATTTTCTTAGAGCTTTATTATGGTCGATACAAGCTTTTTTCTGGTTAGGAGGAACTGCTTGGATCTTCTACTTATTTTATAACACCCGTTTAATTGCTAAAGCCATACTTGCTATTCCACTAACTATTATTCTCTTAATTGGGGCTTTAGGGTTGCTAAAATCTAGTCTAGATTTGGGTTTTTCCTATGTTTTGCAAGGTTGGAGTCACCGTCACAAATCATCTAGTCAAAACTTCCAGCGTTTTTTGTTAAGAATACCTACTTTAAATACTGCGTTTTATCAAAGTACATCTTTTTTAGCATTTATCCTGGGTATTCTCTGGTTTTTGCGAATTTATCATGTTCCCATTGTTGCTACTTTTGCTGGTATTGGTTTATTAGGGTTTGGTTTTCAAAATTTGATTCAAGATGTTATTCAAGGGGTATTGATCCTTTGGGAAGATCATTATACTCAAGGAGATATTGTGACGATAAACTCCCATTTCGGAGAAGTTGAACAGTTTAATCTGAGATCGACTCAACTGCGTACCCTTGACGGAGAAGTGGTAACATTTTCTCATAGTAGTTTCCAAAAAGTGATTAATCACACTAAGTATTGGTCTCGTTTAAACTTAGGGATAACAGTTGCTTATAATACAGATTTAGATTTAGCGATTAATGTCATCAATAAAGTTGCTCAAGAAATGTACCAAAACACCACTTGGAAACAGTATATTTTAGAAACTCCCAAAGTTTTAGGGGTAGATGATTTTGGAGATAATAGCATTACTATTCGTTTATTGATAAAAACTCAACCCAGAAAACAATGGGAGGTAGGAAGAGAATATCGAAGACGTTTAAAAATAGCATTTGAGCAACAAGGAATATCAATTCCTTTCCCTCAACGTTCAATTTGGTTTGAGACACCTTTAATAACTCAGGGTTAAGTTAAATCCAACCTAAAACATTACGAATAATGCTCCATCTGGGTTCTTTTTTCTCACTCCCTTTCCCTAAAATCCAATAGTCATAAACTTCATCAATTGAACCATCAAGTTTTTTCAATTCAACCCAATGATCAATAAATTCATCTATCGTTGCATCATTACGACCATTAAAGGGATAAACTAAGGGAATAGCGACTTGACGAGGCAAAGGATTAACCACTTGAAAGCGAGGATAAAGTAATGTCCAAGCTGATCCGGCTTCTGCACTGGATAAGAGAACATCCACATCTTTTCCCTTATCTTTTTTCTCAAAGAAATCACGGGGAGATTCTAAGAAAACCACTTCAGCATTGGGGAAATATAATTCAATTTTATCCCCAAATAATCGTTTATCAGTGACTCCAATTTTTAGAGATTCCATTTGATTAATGGAGGCTAAATCAGCAAATTCCTTATCTCGATAATCAGGAACAACCAAAGCCATTGTTACATTCAAATAGGGATCAGAAAAACCAATTTCCTCATAAGACCTTTCTACGGTTCCTAAAATTCCTGACATTTCCAGATCAAAATAATCTTCGTTTAAAACCCTATTGAGATTATCTAGTTTAAAAGGAACAAACTCAACTTGTACTTTCAATTCTTGCGCTAATCTTTGCGCCATATCAATATCAAAACCCACTAATTTTCCTTGAGCATTAGTATAAGAAAATGGTAAATTATCAGGAATATATCCAATGCGTATTATCCCTCTTTCTTGAACTCGATTAAGCAGTGATTGATTGGGTTTTAAAGGAATAGGATTTTTAGCCGTTTCAACGATTACACTAGATACAGATGGTTGTAATAACTGCATATTCGCAATAATTTTATCTTTATCGTATTCAGCTAAAGAGTTACTCAAATAAATTTTGGTACTGAATAAAGCAATTACTGCCAAAATCAAACCACTAATTAGTAAGTTTCTTAATCGCTTCCAACGAATCTGTAAAAAACCAAATAAAGCAGCCGTTGTTATGATTCCTACGGTAAAAAGATGGACAGCAGCTAATACATTGCTCAAGCGATCAATTAAGACATCAGTGAGAACAAAAACTTGAAACATATCCGCAGGAAGTCTCATTAAATCCAACATAAATGGAATGGCAACTGATGAACTTCCAAATAACACTAAAAACCCAACCGGCAATAATATTCCATACTGTAAAAAGCTTAACGGAGTCCCAACAAACCAAGCAGAAAAAGGAATAAAACTCATGACAACCAGTCTCCCTAAATGGGGAAAAGGAAAGCTTAAAGGAACAATAACCTCAGCCGTTGCTTCAATATCTTCATTGCTAAATTCATACTTTTTAAACAGAGTTTTTATATTATCAACAATCAGAGGAAGTGCAACTAATACTTTTCCGGCCGCAAAGGTTAAAATTAGGGTATTTTGAATCGTAGAAATAATATCTTTATAAGAAAAAGGGGTTAAAGATGCAATAATAGCAGGTAAAATTAATCCCCCTAAAATTAGGGTTGCTAAAATATAAGTAATAAAATAACCTTGTAATCTTCCTAAATCTTGAAACGTCATGGTTCCGGCTGCACTTGCTGCGATGGCAAAAACGCCAATAGGTGTTAGTTTAACCACCATTTTAGTAACTTTTGACATAGAATCAGACAGAATATCAATTAATTTTAAAAGTCGTTTTTTTCTCGGAATTTTAATCAAACTAATTCCCATAAAAATACAGAAAAGAACAACGGCTGGAACTTCATTATCTGCTAAAGAATTAAAAGGATTTTTGGGAATAAATAACCCAAATAGGTCAACTGATTTGGGTTCTTCAATAAAATTGGTACTAAAAAAAGAAGCAGATTGCCATGTAGGAAATGCCAGAGGAATTAATAAAACAGTAATAAATCCAATGGCCCAAAGCATTAATAATACTAGAATTGCTTTTGATGCCAATTTTGTACTTTGTTCAACGGTTAATCGACCAATTCCACTAATTAAAGAAAAGACAATAGCGGGTAAAACTGTCATCTGTAAAAGACCAATAAAAACATCACCAATGATTTGTAAATTAGCACACCATTCTCCAAAAAAAAGACCACAAACAATACCGCCTAGCAAGGCGACTAAAATCATCTGAGAAAGAGTTAAACGAGGTTTCTTGGGGGATTTTTCTTCGGTTATGTTTTGAGGAGTATCTATTTCATTTGATGGTTTTAAACTATTAACTTTTGGTTGTTGTTGAGATGTCATGATATATTTTACTTGTTCACACTAATCGTCTTATAAGGAAATCTTATAGAGATTCCCCCTTTAACGATAGCGTAGATAACTAAGGAAAGAATATCATCTTAATTAAAGTCAATATAACCTCAGTTAAATTTAAGGAATTTGTTACTAATGATAGGTAGAAGGCAGGAGTGGTAAAAACTATAACGATATGTTTTTCCAGTCAGGACATTGTTCACTTTCTAGCCAACCACTGGGATGAAAACCGCAAATTAATTGGGTTCTCTGATGACGATTATAACCATAAAATTTGCCATGATAATGACAGCAACCGAGACAAGTTTTGGGACGGTTTGGTTCAACTTGATTAAACCCTAATTGAGAACGCAAAACTTGACAGCGAGATTGATAAAAATGACGGCGTTTTTGTAGGATTCGGAAACGAGATACATTTGCGGTAGCCATAACTTAAAACTATAATTAGTCTATTGAGATAAAATGTTTAATGGGACTGGGATTATTTAAGTTAATTTTGTATTTTTTTCCGACTACAAATTCCAAATGATTCGGAACAAAAATTAATTCCCCTGCTTCGTTGCCTAAGCTAACATTAACTTCTCCTGTTTCGGTTGCTGCTAATGTATCCGACACATTCATTAAACAACAGGAAAGCAAAAGAGTAAATAGTAATCTGAAAATTTTCTGTTTCATCATCTTTTTTCTCTTTACAAATATTTCTTTAAAATCAGACCTAATTTTTCTTTAGTTTCTGCTGAAATCTGATCAGGAGGGGTAAGAATGGCATATTTTAGGGCTGAATGTGCTTCAGAAACAGGGGGATTTTTCTCTAAGCGTTTGACGGTTTCTAAGATAACTTTTTGGGCATTAATGGCATTTTTATGTAAATTATCAATGATCATTTCTACGGTGACATGATCATGGTCTTGATGCCAACAATCATAATCGGTAACTAGGGCTAAGGTAGCATAAGCAATTTCTGCTTCTCTGGCTAATTTTGCCTCTTGTAAATTGGTCATGCCAATGACAGACGCACCCCAACTGCGATATAAATTAGATTCAGCGATGGTAGAAAAAGCCGGACCTTCCATACAAACATAAGTTCCTCCTTTATGTAACTCAATGTCAGGTAATTGTAAACTCTCTACCGCCTCAGCTAAAATCGTGGTCAGTTGTGGACAAACGGGATGACCAAAGCCAATATGGGCGACAATTCCCTGGCCAAAAAAGGTGGAAATTCGGTGATGAGTGCGATCGATAAATTGATCGGGTATGACCATATCTAGGGGTTTGACTTCCTCTTTGAGAGAACCTACCGCAGAAGCTGAAATTAAATAGTCAACTCCTAGCTGTTTCATGCCGTAAATATTTGCCCGAAATGGCAACTCGGAAGGGATTAAATGATGATTACGACCATGACGGGCTAAAAAAGCCACTGAAACCCCCTCTAGGTTGCCTAAAATGAACGCATCAGATGGCTTTCCAAAGGGAGTCTCTAGATGAATTTCTTGCACATCCTGAAGCTCGTCCATCTTATACAAACCGCTACCGCCCAGAATACCTATTCTCGCTTGAGTGACCATTGATACAAAATTTTTATCATAAAGATGCTTCTATCAAAAATAACATCTTTTGTTAACAAAGATGTCATCTTTTGTACACTGATGTGACATCCTCCCCAACTAAATCACAGATTATAGTTGGGGCTTCCCGACTCACGACGGGATATTTCTGCCCACAGAGGCTTCATGCCTCTACGCCAG
>JASJDD010000229.1 GCA_030065735.1 Crocosphaera sp. | reverse complement strand
GACGATATTAAAACCCAAATTATTCTAGCCAGGGAATGGTTAAAAGAGGTCACCATTACCCCTGATCAGATTCAATATTTAGTCGAAGAAGCCATCAGAGGAGGGGTAGAAGGCCATCGCGCCGAACTTTTTGCCGTTCGAGTCGCCAAAGCCTCCGCAGCCCTAGATGGACGAAATACCATCAATTCAGACGACCTCAGACGAGCAGTAGAACTGGTGATCGTTCCTCGTTCCACCATGATGCAACCGCCCCCAGAAGATGCCCCTCAACCCCCTCCACCTCCCCCACCACAGCAACCCCAAGATGAGTCCAACCAAGATCAAGAGGAACAAGAAGAGGAAGAAGAGAACAACGAAGAACCAGAACAAGAACCCCCAGGAATACCTGAAGAGTTCGTTTTTGACATCGAAGGAGTGATATTAGACCCCAGTGTGCTGTATTTTGCCCAGATGGCGCAAAATCAAGGCAAGTCCGGTAGTCGTAGTCTCATCTTTTCCGAAGATCGGGGACGCTACGTTAAACCGATGTTACCCAAAGGTAAAGTCAGACGGATTGCTGTAGATGCCACCTTACGCGCTGCTGCCCCCTATCAAAAATCCCGACGGTTAAGGCATCCTGGACGCAATGTTATCATCGAACAGGGGGATATCCGTTCTAAGCGTTTAGCACGCAAAGCAGGGGCTTTAATTGTCTTTGTCGTGGACGCTTCGGGGTCAATGGCCTTGAACCGGATGCAGTCAGCTAAAGGTGCAGTGATGCGTCTGTTGACAGAAGCATACGAAAACAGGGATCAGGTGGCGTTAATACCCTTCAGAGGGGAACAAGCAGACGTATTGTTACCCCCCACCCGTTCCATTTCTTTAGCCCGTAAACGCCTGGAAACCTTGCCCTGTGGCGGTGGTTCACCTTTAGCACACGGGTTAACCCAAGCGGTTCATGTGGGGATGAATGCAAAGATGTCTGGGGATATTGGTCAAGTGGTGATCGTTGCCATCACCGATGGACGGGGAAATATTCCCTTAGCTAAGTCTTTAGGGGAACCCATACCCGAAGGCGAAAAGCCCGATATTAAACAAGAATTATTAGATATTGCAGGAAAAATTCGGGGATTAGGCATTAAATTATTGGTGATAGATACCGAGAAAAAATTTGTTTCTACTGGGTTTGGGAAAGAGATGGCACAAACAGCAGGAGGCACTTATTATCAGTTACCAAGGGCAACGGATCAAGCGATTGCACAGATGGCGAGAGGGGCGATCGCTGATTTAAAATAATTGTTGTCAAATGGAGAAATGATTATAAACCCTGATTTTCAAAGGGCTTTTATAACGATTTAGAAGACATAAAAATATGATTTAGCTTGTCAGAAAAGCTAAAAATAATACTAATATATTGATTGAAAACTTTAAGCAGCCTTACTCTAGACTCGACTATTAGCCACAGCCCCCAACAAAGGTAAATTTAAAGATTTAATTTCTTTGACTGCTTTTTTTAAGAGAGATTGAGAGGTTTTCTGCAATGTAGCTACCAAAATAATGCCATTGGTTTGTTTCGCTATAAATTTCATATCTGAACTGAGGAAAAAGGGAGGCGTATCATAAATCACTAAATCATAGGTTTTTGCTAATTCTTCCATGAGACTATTAAATTTGGGAGACCAAAGATGTTTGATAGAAGACCCTAAGCTTTCTCCGATGGGTAAGACTGATAAATTATCTGTATCTCGGACAGTTTCAATAATAGCCTGGGGTGAGACTTGTTCTTGCAGAACATCAATGAGTCCTTTGTGATTAGAAATATTTAATAAATTGTGGAGTTGAGGGTTAGAAAAGTTAGTATCCACTAATAATACTTGTTGCCCCTTTTGAGCCGCATTAAGGGCTAAATTAAGGGCGATGGTTGAACAACCATCTTGAGATTCGACGGAACATACCATCAGGGAACGAAGGTTAGATCCTTGTTGTTGTAAGTAGAGTTGTAAATATAAATCATCAAACGCTTCGAGAAAACTTGATTGATTAGTGGATAAAAATAAGGCTTCTTCATCTATTTGTCCGTGACGATTATCCTCTGAACCCGTTTCCATGACCTCTACTTCTGTTTGTGGTAAATGTGATGGGGAAAAGGTGTCGGATAAAGCTTCACGGTCATCTTTAGGAATTTTACCTAATAGGGGAATGTCTAGAAGTTGAGAGATATCCTCGGCGGTGTAGAAAATATTTTGACGTTTTTCCCAGATAAAAGCGATCGCAGATCCTAATAAAATCCCTGCCATTGCCCCTGCTAGGAGTTTCTTTCTGCGACTGGGGGGAGAGCCAATGGGACTCCCCTCTCCATCTAAAGGAATTTGGGGTTTAGAAATTAATTGCCAAGGTAGTTCTTGGGCAGCTTCGACTTTGAGGGTTTCTCGTTGTAGAAGCAGTTTATTGAGAATTTGTTCAGTGAGTTGAATTTGACGTTCAAGATCACTATACTCATTAATCAGATTAGGATAGCGTTTAACCTGTTGTTCAAGTTGTTGCTTAGTCGGTTCAATCGCCTCCAATTGAGCTTGTAAGCTTTTAATTTGATTGCTGGTTTCTAATAACTGTTGAATCAGTCCCAGACGAGTGGGATCTTGAAACTCTAGTGCGTTGGAATTGGGGGAAATCGATAACCCATTGTTGGTAATAATGTCTTGGGTGGTTTGATCGAGTAAGGTTTTGATATTTTGTCGTTTATCTTGTAAGTCCTGAACTTGAGGACTATTATCGGTGAACGTAGCTGAAGCAATGGCAATTTGACTGTCTAATTGCTGTAGTTGAGAGAGGAGTGCCACCCTAGTGGGGTCTTGACTGAGGGTAGCAGCAGCAAAGGCTTCGTCGGGGGATAATTTTAGTTGTTGTTGTAGGGAATTAGCTAATTTTTGTTGAGCTTGGAGTTGAGTATCGAGGGTGAATTTTTGTTGTTCTAAGCTACTAATTTGAGCGAGAACTTGTTGATTTTTGGGTAAGGGATCAATTAATTCGTAGTTTTGTCTGATTTGTTTTTGTTTAGCTTTTAGGCCTTGTAATCGTTCTTGTAATTCGGGCAATTGTTCATCAATAAACTTAACCCCTGCCTTGATATTGGTTTCTCTATCTTCAGAACTATATTCAAGAAAAGTATTGGCTGCCGTTTCTAGAATGGTTTGCACTTCTTGGGGATCTTGTCCGGTATAGGAGACTTGAAAGATTTTTGTGGCTGTTCCTCTTCCTTGTCCAACTGTGGCGCGAGTTACGCTTAAATTTTGTCGTATATCTTTCCAAATAGCAGGAACTTTGCGGATGCGTTCTTTTGCCTGAACTTCCTGAGCAATTTTTAAAGTCATTCCTGGACTGGTGAGGAAGACGAGATTGGTGGGATAATCTAGAGCGAATAAATTTTCATTAGGAACTCCTTGGGTACGAGCGAGAGTAGTGGGGTTGGTTAGTTTCCCACTAGCGGTGATGGGTTCAACCAATAAAAAGAAGTTTCCTGTATAAGTATAAGGATCTTGGCTACTCCATATCCAAGCCCCTAAGGTTGTCAAACAAGTTAATCCACCAATTAACCAGGCTTTTCTCAGCAGGATTCGTAAATAAGGACGAAAATTAAATCCTTTGCCCCCAGAGGAACCTCCCTCTTCAAGTTCTTCTACCGGTAAATCTGGTAATGATGTAGTCACAAATCACCTTAATCTTGACACTAAATAATAGTTTAATTTTAACATCAAATTCTGTAACGGTTTTTTTCAGGTCAAATGGCTACGTAGTTGACTTTTGAGAAGATTTTCCTGTTTTGATCACGGGCATTTGTTCGAGGGGAACGGTAAAGGTCACGGTGGACCCCAGTCCTTCCCCCATGCTATAAAATTCCACTTGTCCCCCCATGGCTTCGACTAGCTTTTGAGAAATGGCTAAACCCAGTCCTGTTCCTCCATAGGCTTTGGTATGGGAACCATCCACTTGCACAAATTTTTCAAAGAGTTTGGCTTGTTTATCCAGGGAAACCCCAATACCGGTATCGGTGACACTCACTTTCACCAGACCAGGGAATTCGTAATCTGGGTGTTGTATTTTCTTTTTGACGATTTCTGCGTTGACCACAATACTTCCCTCATGGGTAAATTTAATGGCATTACTGACTAAATTGAGCATCACTTGTAGCAGTCGCTGATAATTACCATAAACCACAATGGGGGTTAAGGTACTGGGTAGTTTACTGCGAAACTTCAGATGTTTGCGTTGAGCTTGGGGTAAGGTAAAGTTATCTACTGCTTGGAATAATTCCTCTAGTTCAACAGACCCTAATTCGAGGTCCATTTTACCGGCTTCGATTTTGGCAATATCGAGGATATCATTAATGAGATTGAGCAAGTGTAAGGCTGATTTATGGGCTTCTTCGAGGAATTCTTGTTGTTCTTGAGCATCATCGGCCATACCATCTAAAATCAGTTTGAGAAAGCCAATAATTCCATTAAGAGGGGTTCTTAATTCGTGGGTGGTACTGGCTAAAAAGTCACTTTTGAGACGGGATGCTTCTTCGGCTGCTAGGGTTGCTTGTTCGAGTTCTTGATAGAGGGTCGCATGGGCGATGGCTGTTCCTACTTGATCGGCTAATTCTTGGATGAGTTCGATTTCGGCCGGACACCAATAACGACTGCGATCGCATTGTTGTAAACAGATTAAACCATTGCGTTGATTTTGATAAAAGGTGGAAATAATTAAAATCGATTGGATTGGATGACAATCTTGCACTAAGTGTTCAAAAATGACGGGTTCTCGTTGACTTAATGCTTGTTGCCACCAAGGGTCTTTATCTGGAGTAAAACGATTCCCTAATTCTGAAGTACAACAGGGGATACAATATTCTGCTTTAATCTCTAAATACTGTTGCTCCGGTCCAATAGCAACCATCAGACAACGACTGACTTGCAAAGCTTCTCCTAGACTATCTACGGTTTGCTGCCATATCGTTTCTAAATTAAGGGTTCGTCGAATTTTTCTGGCAATTTTGGTCAGAAGTTTTTGATAGGGGTCGGGATGGGTGGGTAAGGCGGAGTTATTAATTAAGCTAAGATCGTTGTCTTGTAAGCGATGTCCCATTACTAAAACGGTGGTAACCTGTCCCTGTTGCTTGAAAATCGGAGTGATCACTAATTCCAGGGGAAAGGTTTGACCTCTATATTCAAATTGACAATAACATTGTTCAGGAATTCTCCGCTCTAAAACCCGTCTGATTCTTTCATAATAAGCTTCTGGGGATGCTGGTTTCAGGCTTTGTTCTGGAAAAAAGCCAATAATATCTTCCGCTTCAATGGCTAATTCTTCCCCTAAATCTCCGTAAAATGACAAATATTTCCCTGATCTGTCTTGAATATACACTAACTCCGCTTCCAATGCTTGCCATAAGGCAGGGTTCGTCATGGGATTGGATGACATCTCATTGGGTTGCGAGGAAGATTTCTCTATTTTGATCAAAGAACTCATGGGTCATTTTTTAAGATAGGAAGGACTGGCAGGGTATGAGATTAGATATAAAGCATCGTTTTTCATTGTCATAGCCCGATATAGCTAATATGCCCCAACATTTGCTCAAACTATCAACCTGCGATCGCAGGTTGATGAATATTGTCCACAGGACCATCGGGTAATCTAAATATGATATAATAGCCCTAGTAATTTCATCCTTAAAGAAGAGAATGAAGTCAGTATGTTAGATTCTACAAGTATTTCCTTTATAGAAGCTCAAAAAAAGCTTTTAACTCTCATGGAACAAGTTAATGAATTCCATAAACCTGTGACAATTACTGGTCAAAATAATAACGCTGTTTTGGTCAGTGAAGAAGATTGGAAATCTCTTCAAGAAACTCTTTATTTAAAATCAATTCCGGGTATGTGGGAATCGATTGAAGAAGGAATAAATGAACCAATTGAAGATTGTTCAGACTTCCTTCCTTGGTAAAAAATTAATGGCTTGGCAATTAAAGTATTCTAAGTTTCTTATTCTTATGAAACCTACTTTTTCCTTTCCCGTAGGATAATAGCTTCTGCCCATTTAGCATCTTTCGTAAAGATAATATCAATCATTAAATCAGGATAATTTGCATAGATAACTTGGCTGACTTCTTCTCTAATATTATCTAATTCTTCAATCCCTTTTAAATTATGTTCTTGAGGTAATAACCAATAAATACTAACAAAGATTGTGTTACCTATTTGAGTCATTCTTAACCAATACTTTTCTAGAGGAAAGGAGTTAGCTGTGGTTTCAAATAAATGTTTGATTTCTTGTTGAATCTTTGCCCTAGGAGAAGCTAATAACAACTGTTTTAAACTATCAATAATAATTTTAACGGGTACAGGAAGCGTAATTAATACTAAAATAATCACTAAAGTAGAATCAGCATAAGGGATAAACCAAGATAAAGGCGTGTTTTTTATGAATATAATTACCGTAAAAGCAATCCCAACAGATAAACTAATTAACCCATTGATTAACCAGTTTTGTGCATCTACTTCTATCATTATTGAGTGAGTTTTTTGGGCTATTTTCTTTTGAATTAAGGCAGTTATTAAACAACCACCAGCAGCAATTAAAGCATAAATGATAGCTATATTAGCATTAAGGGTTTTACCTCCATGTAAAATAGCAGTGATAGCAGAGGTTAAAGCAAATAATGATAAGAGAAAAATTAACAGCCCTTTAATCAGATTAACTAAGGGAATAAAACTAAGATAACCAAAATTAAAATATTCATTTTCTGGTTGTTTTTGTAACCAAGCTACCCTTAAGGTTACCAAGGCCATAATAAAATTAACAACATTAAAAAAGCCATCTAGTAAAATAGCTTCTGACTCCGTAAAAATTCCAAATCCAATCCCTAAAGTTGACATAAATAAAGTGACATAGATTGATAAATTAAAACCAAACTTTTCGATTTTTTCTTGATTCATTTTTCTAAGATTTTAAAATATTTCAACTAATTGAAACATAAGTATACTGCTAGTTACAGCCTAGCAAGCTGGGTTACTCTTTCTATATTAAATGATTAGGGAACATAAACAATTTTATTGAAACAAGAGATTTATTTTTAGCCAATTTTGTTTTTCACTAAAAAAAAATCCTGTTCCTTGCTGCTTTTTTTTGTCTTCATTACCTATTAAATGATCCATCCATTTTCGAGTACCAAATGATTGACAAGCTAGGGTAGCCACTTGTGACGCTTTAGCTAAGGAATCCCTAAAATTATGGTCTAAAATAAAGTGACAAAAAGCCCCATGAAAAATATCACCAGCCCCCAAAGTATCAACAGCTTTAATGGAAGAAACTTCTAGACTATCAAACTCATCTTGAGTCCAATATTTAATAGGATTTTCTCCATTAGTAATAGCAATATTTACAATGCCAAATTGTTTAAAATACTTGAAAATATCATCATCATCATAACAATTAGGGGGATGAAAATTAGCCGAACACACAGCATAATTAACATAGGGTAAAACCTTTTCAAACCCAGGTTTCCAACTCCCTCCATCAATGACAACAGGAATCCCTCTAAAATGGGCTGCTTGAGCAATCATTTGACTCACAGCCATCTGATGTCCATCGATTAAAATGATATCAATATCCTGTAAAATTTCCAAAGATAATTTATCAGCTTTTGCCTGAGATTTGATAGCATTAATGGAGATAACCGCCCGTTCCCCCGTTAATTTATTAACAATAATTGAAGAGGTTGGAGGGGGTTCCGGATGATAAGGTGCAAGATCAAAAACACTCAAAGAACAATCTTCTAATTCTGCACAAATTAGTTGACTAATGGGATGGTTTCCAATCATACTTAAAAGAGTACCTTGATGACCAAAATGTTGAAACGTAATGGCTGCATTTGTAGCCGGACCCCCTGCAGCAATGGTTTGATCAAGTGCTACAATTTTTTCATTAGAATGGGGAAAATGATCAGCAAGATAAATGATATCGAGAGTCGTTAAACCGACAAATAATCCATTCATGACTAATATAATGAACAACGAAAGTTTACAGCAGGGAACACTTTACATTGTGGGAACACCCATCGGAAATTTAGAAGATATTAC
>JASJDD010000228.1 GCA_030065735.1 Crocosphaera sp. | reverse complement strand
ACCTGTGGGACACGGGATAAAGCCTATTGCCCAGATGTAAGACGTGGTAGAGGAGGACGCAAGAAATCCACTACACCGCTATCTGTTGGGTAGGAAGTCCACACCGTAATCTTTGATTCGGTGTTGGGTAGTTCACCATGGCCAACCTGTCTAATAGCAGTTTTCAATTGGGTGTATCAATATTTCGGTTAAGTGAGTGGGGGAAGTGTGAGATGGGTCAATACTGTTCTGAATTCTTGTTAAAACTGGCAAAATCCTTACATCGAACGTAGATTAAATAATAAAAGTTGAGTTTTTTGCTCAGCATTAAAGTTATTATCACTGACTAAAAATAGGGTTTGACTACCATCTTGTAATCTCGGTCCAAGGGTCATTCCTTCTAAGTTATCTAACTCAATCTCTAAGGTTTTGAGATCCAATAATAGCTTTTTTCGTAGGGGTTTAATCCCTTCTATTCCTTCTTTGAAACTGACAATGGTTGATGTTTCAGATGCACCACTATTAACCACTTGAAATAATTTTGCTCCATAACCGAACATTCCAAACGTTCGCTCTAAACTTAACCATGATCCTTCGGTGGGTAAAGCAAGTAATTCTGTTAACCCATTGGCGATCGCACCTTTGGGGGTTTCATCCAATAAGTATAAATGTTCAGCCACTATCACCGGAGAACCCACGGGACTGATCACATAATGCAGCAAACGCACAGGAATGTTGACCGGAGGGGTTGAAGGGGTATCCTGTTTTAATGAAGCTTCTGTCGCTGTAAACAGACGAAAAGGGTCATCTTTTAAGGTGCTGGTGGCACTAATGGTTAAGGGTTCAAACCCTAAATTTGCTTCTACCCCTCTCGGAGTTGTTTCGGGATCAGTTGCGATGAGATAACGTTGAGGGAGAGGAATCTCTTGTTGAAGTTGTCCTGTAGTCAGGTCAAATTCGCCTATAAAGGGATTAATTCCGTCTTTAGGTATCCCTTCACTAGAAATAAAAACAGTGCCTCTAGGAGACAAGGAAATGCCCTCTGGATCGATGGTTTGAGATGAGTAATTTTGTCCAGTTTCGTCTTTGAGAAAGGTGACATTTTCTAGGGTTACCCCTTCTATTTCGGCGATTTGCTCATTATTAGTAGCAATATCTATCTTTAAGGTATAAAATCGAGCAGGAGCTTGTTGGGAGCGATCGTCAGACAAGGCATAAAAGCGATCTTTTTTGCGATCGTAGGTAATGGCGGATAAACCCCCTATAGGAGTTTCTTGGAACGTCTGGGGTAGTATTTGATACTCATCTAAAAATTCTATGGAAATAGGGGCGAATAATCGCTGTTCTGCTTGAACTTGGGGTATTCTATCACAAGCAGATAAACCGATGAGAACGATTAAAGCTAGGAGTAGATTGACAATTATCCTCACATTGGTGTCCTGATAACATAAATTCTCTCTCAAATGTTACCTTATATCAGTAAACAGTGAGCAGTGGTCAGTTATTTGTTTTTGACTTATTTATTAAGCTAAGTCTTCTCTTGATTGTTTCTTTTAATGTTGGTGAGGAAAATTATGGTTTATTTTCGTAATTCTATCAATAAAATTTCTGTTTTAATTACCTTAACTCTTATTCTTTGTTCGGGTGATTTTGTCCACTTTGATCATGTCGCTTTATCCCTTCCTGAACCTGAATTAAATCCCTTAGAAATTCCTTTAGATGATCCTTTAATTCCTCCTATTCCTCGTCCTCTGACTCCATTGGAACAAAAAAGATTGAGAAAAGAACTAGATAAATTAAATCAAGAAGCACAACAAGAATTAGACGAAGGTAATGATAATCTTGCTTTTGAAATTTGGTATCGAGAATTGAGATTAAGACGGGTTCTAGGGAGAATAGAAGAAGTAAATGCTTTGGGAAGAGTTGGAGAAATTGCTTGGAATAAAACCCGTACTGAAGATGTGCAAATTATTAGTAAAAGAATCGTTGAATTACAACAATTATCGGAACAAGAAGATCCTCTCAGTCCAGAATTTTTGATTGCTTTAGCTAATGCTTACGCTAAATTACATAGTTTAGATAATTCCATTATTGTCTATCAAAAAGTCTTAAACTATGCCAGAGAAAATGACAGTCCTTTCACAGAAAAAGAAGCATTACAAGGATTAGGAAGACTCTATTTATCTAAGTTCGATTATGTTAATGCGGCCGTCATCTATGAGGAATTATTAGACATAGCACAAGTTGAGCAAAATACCTACGAAGAAGGGTTATATTTACAAGCATTAGCTGAAATTTATACAGCCTCTTTACAACCTAATAATTCAGCAGATATTAAACAAAGATTAGTGGATAGTTATCTAGCTCATGAAAAAATTGAGTTCGTACCCCCTTTAAAAATTGAGATTGGTCAAGATTATGAAGCATTAGATCAACCAGAATTAGCTAGTCAAAATTATCAGGAAGCTTATGATTTAGCTTGGTCTTTACAACTGTTTGGTGCAGCCGCAGAAGCATTAACACGATTAGCTAATTTGTACAGTGAATATGAACAAGAAGACTATGCTTTACAGATTTATCAACGCTTAATTCAAGTGGAACAATTATCTTACAATTATTATGGTTTGATGAGAGTTTATGACAAAATTGGGAAGATTTATTTAAAAAACAAACAATATGAACCTGCTTTATCTGCTTTTCAAGAAGGATTAATCTTAGCGCGTTCTCTTAATCATAATCAAGAGCATTTTCTAGCACAAATTCAAAAAGTTAATGAAGGAATGAATCAAGGAATTCCAGAACAAGAAATTCCTAATATAGAGGAGAAATTGCCATCTTCACCGAATAATATTGATACTATTAAAAATGAGATAGAAACCATAGAAAATCCTTTGAATAATGTTGATGAATTTGAAAATAGATTTGAACGGGATAATATTTTAAGATAAGGTTAATCATGAAAAAATGTTTATTATTTCTATGAGGAAACTTATCTAGTACAATAAAAATAAAGGGGGTAAGAGTCAGAGTAGATGTTCCCTGAACCCATCATAAATAGATTATGCTAGGAGTTGAAACCATGAGTCAATCACCTATAACCGTAACTTACTCATTAGAATTAGTTGTGATTAATTACCATTATCTAATAACTGATGACTGATAACTGATAACCGAATCCTCAGATAAATCTTAAAATTTCCCTAACACTGAGAGAAAAGCTGATTGATTCAGAGACATTCAGGTTAGAATAGAGAAGCTATTTCAGTTATGGTCAACTCCCAGAAAAGGGACTTAACATCCAAGCAAAACCCTCCCTTAGCAAAGCTAAGCTTGTTTTAAGGCGACCAAAAATGGCATAATAGGAAATTGTCCGAAATCGTAATCTCTATGAAAGTAACCCAGGAAAAACTCCCCGATAGTCAAATTGGCTTAGAAATTGAAATTCCCGCCGAAACGGGCAAAAAAGCCTATGAAACCAAGGTTAAAACCTTGGCCCGTACTGCCAATATTCCTGGGTTTCGTAAAGGTAAAGTTCCCCGTCCCATTTTGCTACAACGGTTAGGAACCCGCTACATTAAAGCAGTTACCTTAGAAGAATTGGTTCAAAAAACCTTAGAAAAAGCCCTAGAACAAGAATCCATTGAACCTATTGGTAACTATACCTTACGCTCTAGTTTAGACGAACTGGTGGAAAAGTTTAAGCCAGGGGAACCATTTACCTTTTTAGCAGCCGTTGATGTGCCTCCCACGATAGAATTGGGAGACTATCAAACCCTTTCCATTAAAGCAGAAGAAACAGCGTATGATCCACAACAGTTAGAAGACTGGTTCAAAGAACGACAAGAAAAATTAGCCACCCTGGTTCCGATTGAAGATCGTGGCGCTCAAATGGGAGATGTGGCTATTGTAGACTATAAAGGTGTGTCTACCCCTGAAGGTGAAGAAGAAGGAGAACCCATTGAAGGAGTCGAAGGAACAGACTTCCGTGTTGATCTCGAAGAAGGAAAATTTATTGAAGGAATGGTAGAAGGTATTGTCGGGATGAAACCCGAAGAAACCAAAGAATTACCCCTAACTTTTCCTGATGATTATCCTAGAGAAGATTTAGCAGGAAAACCCGTTACCTTTACCATTACCCTCAAAGAACTAAAAGCAAAAGAATTACCCGAGTTAGATGATGATTTTGCTGAAGAAGTGAGTGAGTATGAAACCATTGCTGAACTGAGAGAATCCTTAGAAAAGCAATTTAAAGACTCAGCAGAAAACGAAACCAAACAAAGTATTCATAATGCCATTACTTCGGAATTAAGTGAAATTTGTACGGTTGACCTTCCTGATACTTTAGTACAAGAAGAAGTTACCAGAGTTCTGACGCAAACGGCAATGCAAATGGAACAAATGGGCATTGATTTAGGACAACTTTTCACCCAAGACAATTTACCAAAATTACGAGAAAATGCTCGTCCTGAAGCCATAGAAAGGCTCCAACAAACCTTAATTTTAGAAGAAATTGCGAAAGTAGAGTCCATCACCCTCGAAGATGCAGAAATAGAAGAAAGAAGTAATGAAATTAAAGAACAATTGCAAGGACAAGAGGTTGATCCTGATAAGTTGCGAGCAGTAGTAGAAGAACAATTAATAACCGAAAAAACCCTCGATTGGTTACAAGAAAAAGCCACAGTAGAATTAGTTCCCAAAGGAACTCTAGAAGAAGAAAATAAAACTGAGTCTGAAGCAGAAGAAGAAACTGCTTTTTCTAGGAGCCAATAATCTATCAATATCTGCCAATATCTTCTAAAATTTTTCAATATCTTTCTAGACAGATAAAAATTGCCATGATACAATGATAGATGGATAATTAACCAGAGGATTAATTATTCGGCGAGGTAAGACCTCACCCTCAATCCCCGTGAAAGCCCCAGAGGTAATTTTCCTCACCCTTTGTTAAAAAGGACGGAACGATCTTATATCGACTTCTTTGTGAGTAAGTTGGTTGGGAAGAAAAACCTGCGCAATCACCGAGCCATTTCCGATCTCGAAACCTACTAATTGTTAGTAGATTTTGTTACAGGTTATCAGGAAAAAAGTAGGTGTAGATGTAGAAGATAACGAGTAACCAATAAAGACTCTTCCGGTTTTTTCGGAAGAGTCCTGTTCACCATCTCAAGACCAGGGGTCAGGAATGGGTTTAAAAGGATTGGCTTCCATCTGCTCTTGAGACGATAAATCTGTTGTGACGATGGTTTCTTTATTGGGATCTAATTCTCGTTTCAAGGCTTCCCAATCTCCAGGATCTTCTAATTCTTCGTATAAATTAGAATTAGCAGCGATCGTTTCTTTAGAAAAATCAATATCTAAGGCTAAATGATCATTAATCTCAGTTGCTTTTGAAGCTTGCTCAAAGGATGGTTTGTATCGGGATGTGTTGGCTAAAGACGTTGTTTCTTTGGGGTGTGAAGAAGTAACAGGCTCTTTTAATGATTGTTTAAGTTGATTGAATTCTTGAGTCAAAACCATTAATAAGGTTTCCATTTTTTCCAAACGCTGAGTTACGTTTGTGGGTAATGAAGGGATGATTTCTGATGGAATTGAGGGATTAGACTGAACAGGACACAATTGGCCAAATTCCGTTAAACTAATTTCCCCTTGTTCCAGCAATGACAGTGCTGTGGTCATTAAAGAAGATGGTTGAGACCCCATAGCGATTTGCTTGAGTTCCTCGACATCAGCACCTTGAGCAATGGCTGTTTTTAAAGCTGGAGTAACTTGATGCAATTCATAGAATTGGACGTGACCATCGTATCCTTCACCGTTGCATTGACGGCAAAGTCGGCCTTTTTGTCTCATCTGTTCGATTTCTGTTTCGTTGAGGGAACGGGCCTGATAAAAGGTCTTTTTCGGGTTGTTAGTCTGAGGAATTCCCCATTGAGCTAATTCTGTGACACCGAGTTCATGAACCGTACGGCAAACAGGACACAAACGAGGGACACTATGTTGATGAACCACTCCAATTAAAGTATCTGCCAATAAACTAGGCGTAACCATTTCCCTTAATAAAGTAATGGCGCTGATTCCATCTTCAGCACTGATACTGGTTAAGACAAAACGATCCTGATCAGCCATTTCTGCAACCATCCGAGCAACCGATGGATTGGAGAGACTATCAACCATAATACGTGGTTTATCTTGTTTGAGAAGCGATTGCAGTACATGAGGATAATCTTTTTCTCTATCAACATCTATTTCAATTTGACTCATCCCAGAGAGAAGATAACTAATGGATTCTTCCACAGTGGCCATTGCTTGTGGGTTGGCAGCATTGTGAGAGAACAAACTATAAAGAAGGGGTGTGGGGACTTGTTGTTGTGTACTGGTGACTAATAATAATCCTGAAGCACTCTCCATCATCTCTTCAAGGGACTGTCTCATTAGTGCATCAGGAATCAGGTTCTCTAAATTGGGAGGTTTAACCGCACTATCGACCACACGGATAGTCATTTTTTCCCCATAAAAACTGGGCTGGGTTTGCAGGAAAAAATGGATGGTACGACCCCCTCCTCGTTTGCGAATACGACCTTTTTGTGGGGTTTGAGATTGGTTAATGTCTAACTCAGCCATTAACTTTAACTGAGATAAGACAGCCGAGGCGAATTTTTTGGGTAAGGGGTCAATGAGGGGTTTGACAATATTTTTGTGGCTATAGCAAATGCTTAAGAAATTGTCTTCTGGTTCAATCTGAATGTAAGTGGCTTTTTTTTCTACTGCTTTGGCCAGAAATTTATTAACAAGAGAGACAACTGTATTGGATGGTATTTCATTTAAGACCACATTGGTTTCTGGGGTCAATTCTCTTGAGGAAGATTCATCACCAACAATGGTGGCCTCACAATCAGGTACTTGTTGACCAATGAGAGTGGCTTCACAATTTAAAGAGTCTTCAGGGTGATTAGACATAGGTGGTTAATGATATTGTTTAATTAGGGTTTAATAATGGCACTGAGATTACCAGAAATTTGGGGTTTAAAGCCCCATTGTTCTACAACGGCTTTCTTAGTGTCTTAATGTAATCTGTGAAAACTTCACATAACACTTCTCATATCCTGTGAGTTGGTTGGTTGTTGCAACCAGAAAATAATTCCTACTAGGTGTTACTATTCTTTATCAGAATTCCCAAATTGTTCTCTTCATTTACCATTTCATCAGAAAAATGTTGATGAACTAATCTAAAATGAGGTATTCCTGCTTCATCAGTGTAGACAGTATCCCCAGTTAACTCTTAATACAAACTCATAACAGTTATGAATTAAGATTAATACAAAAAAGACCGCTCAAGGGCGGACTTTGAAAAATTACGTATAAATTAAATGTTTTAGACGGTCATAATATCCTTTTCCTTCGCTGCTAATAACTCGTCAACTTTGCCAGTGAACTGATCCGTTACCTTTTGGATATCCTCCTGTAGATCGCGAGATTCATCCTTAGAAATGTCACTATTTTTCTCTTGTTTGCGAACATCATCAATGGCATCCCGACGAATATTTCTGATAGCAACTTTACCTTCTTCAGCCATTTTACTCGCCAATTTCACTAATTCTTTGCGTCGTTCCTCTGTTAAGGGAGGAATATTAAGACGAATGACATTACCATCGTTATTAGGGGTTAAGCCAACATCAGACATCTGGATCGCTTTTTCAATTTGTCCCATACTCCCCTTATCATAAGGTTGAATCATGATAGTTGTAGCATCTGGGGTAGTAATATTAGCCAAGGAATTTAATTGGGTTTCCGTGCCATAATAGTCCACTGTCACTCGGTCTAGAATAGAAGCATTCGCCCTTCCTGTGCGAATGGTATTAAACGATCGCTGAGTGGCCTCAACGGATTTTTGCATATTGTCTTTGAGATCATCTAACATCACAGAAACCTCCTACAATGGTTCCAACTTTTTCACCTTGAATGGCTCGAACAATATTTCCTGGGACAGAAAGATCAAAGACAATGATAGGGATATCATTTTCTTTACAAAGGGCAATGGCCGTCCCATCCATCACCCGTAAATCATGGGT
>JASJDD010000013.1 GCA_030065735.1 Crocosphaera sp. | reverse complement strand
ACTGGACTTAGCAACCATTTTACCATTAGATACATGGGGTTAAAACCCCTGTTCGCTCCACTGCCACGCCTTAAAAGGACGTGGCTAACTCTCGCTCACGGCCGTTTAGGTTTGCGAATTTCACTCATGTTCTTGTCTATCAAGTTTGTCTCGAACGGTTTGACGAATTTCTGTCCAGTCGCGATCGCTCATCAGGGTAAGTGTTCCAGAGTCTAATCCTTCTAGTAGAAGGGTTTCAAGGTGTTCTTTTGTTTTCCGTTTTTGGTCTTGGCGAATTAGATCGCGAATATATTCGCTGATACTTCCATATCCCCCTGCTTTTACTTGTTGTTCGATGTAATCTCGCATGGTATCGGGAAGGGAGACATTCATGGTTTTTATAGTATTAATATCTTAAGTATCTTTTATTAAGTCTCTTGGTTAGCGAGTTCAGTTTGTAATTTTTTATCCTCTTCAATTTTAATCAATTCAGCTTTAAAGGCTTCAATATCCGAGTCTCTGACATATTGATAGAAGAAGCTAAATAAACTCAATAACCTGAATTTTTTCTCTAGAGAGCCATCCATTTGACGGATGAAAGTTTTCTGTTCTTCAAATTTTTCATATTCGAGAAGCCGTGACTCATCTTCTATCGCTTGAATCACAAACGCTTTAAGTTCCGGTGAATCTTTATATTTCTTCGTCATTTTTTTGGTGTACTCAGTAGGCGTAAGTTCATTCTCAGGATCTCGTAAGTCACGCTTAATGGTTCCACGGATTTCTTCTTTTTTGGCTGCTAATTTTTTCTCAGCTTCACTGTTAATGGCTTGATTTAAAATATCTCTTCCTTGAGACCCTGTAAAGTTTGGTTTTTCTAAGGAAATTTCATCGATGGAGGGTTTAATTAAATCTCCATTATCATCGAAGCGAATGGGGAAGTCGGCTTTTAGGGTCAAACCACTCATATCAATTTCTTGTTCTGCAAATACCCATCTGTGATAGTAAAGATTGACGCTGGTTAACCATAAATCTAAATCAACGCTAACCGTTCCCGTTAGCCTAAAGATAGCTTTTGGAGTCACATCTAAATGGGCGATAATTTGCTTGAGTTGTAATCCTTTCTCCATATCCCAGGTTGCCTCAAGATCGCCCCCTGCTTCGGCTGTCACACCTAGTCCAGCCTCACCCCCAAGACTACCGCTTAGAGTCGCTATCAGTACCCTTGCGCGCAATCCTGCATCAATAGCAATATAGACTTCAGCAGAGGCCATCGAACCAACAGAACCCGTAATATCTAATTGAATGCTTTCGAGTTCATTAATATTGGTTTCTTCAAATTTGACGACCAGGATCTTCAACATTAAGGGTTGCCAATCAAATTTGAAGTGAACACCCCCCGAAATAAACGCCGAAACACTCATCCCTGGAATACCAATCAGAGGAATTTCCAGTTCAGGCAAAGATAAAAGTTCTTTATGGTAGTTAACCCCATCCCCAAAGGGACTTAAATTGCTTAACCTAATTTCCCCAGCAATCAACACCTCTTTCTCAGGGGTAAGTCGTACCCCAATGGTTCCTGTATTACCTTTGAAGAGATCCACCGTCAGTTGCCCAAAGCCAAAGACAAAGACTTCGCCTTCTTCGGTGGGTTCCCCTTGGGGACGGCCTTTCTCATCAACCGTCTGATTGGTGACACCAACTTGAATGGTTCCGTTAAATCGTCCTTTACGATAGTTAACAGTTGTTTCAACCTTGAAAATACCGTTATCGTACAGCACAGAAAGTTCTGTATTGAGATTAGGAACGCTGGGGAAATCTGGAGAAGCTTTTCCTTCTACTCGTAAGTTAATATCTTCTTCGTTTTGTTGAGAACTGATGGTAACTTTGACCTTACCTCCTTTAATGCCTTTCATGGCTTTTAAATCCACCTCAGCCGTAAAGGCAAAATTCCCTTGATCATCGAACTGTGCAGCTAAATTAATTTCATCAATTCCTGGTACGGTTAAATGGGCTAAACCTGCTAAGGACAACTGATTTTGAGCATAATTTGCTTCAAGTTTTGCGTCTTTAACCCCTGGAATGGTTCCTTCTTTGATACCAATCTTGCCGTTTATTTTAAATCCTTCTTTTTCGCTGTACTCAATGGCAATTGAAGCAGGATTAAATTTTGTAGAATCAAAATTGAATTGTCCCCGTAAACCAAACTCTTTTCTTGTATTGAGAAAAGCTGTAATTGAGCCGTTGCCTAGTTTTTCTATACTAAAATCAAGACTGCCAGAAAATTCTAAACCTCGTGAACCTGCTCGAACTGCTAAACTTGAGTCATCAATTCTAAAGGGTGAAGGGATTGCAAATTCTGGACCACTAAATACTTTTTCTATGTAAATATCATTACCAACAATCACTAAATCGATTTCAGTGTCCCGAATAATTGGGATGCTCGGCAGTATTTTGCCTTTGGCTGAAATCCCATTAATATCATCTAATTCAACCTCTTCAAAGTTAATAGGACTCATACCTTTAGCTTTAAATACTTTATTGAATTGAGTGACCAATCCACTAGCATCAATATACGCTGCATTTAATAAACCATTCATTGGTTTTAGGGGAACAGTATGTCTTTCATTTGTCCCACTTTCTGTTTTCAAAAACCCTAATATTTTTCTACTTTTTCTAGTGCTAAATACTTCAACTTCAAGTTCACTTCCTTCAGCAATTTCTCCTTCACTTCCATATTTTACATCGATTTTTCTGATCCTTAAATTAACACCAATTTTTAAATGAATATCCTGAGTGCTGCCTGTTCTTGGGGACTTTCTAATCTTGTGTAAATTACCGCCAGATGCTTCGGTAAACAGCCAAATAAAATTGTCATTGTTTAATCCTATTTCTTCTATCTCTTGACTGGTTAGTGGTTCGAGTCCTTTTAAAGATTTTCCTTGTTCTATTTCTTCTTTTGTATAACTTTTTGTTTCATCATAGTCTTCAAAACCATCTAAACCTGGTTCTTTATCTTTAAATTCAAATGAAAACTTGCTACTATGACGTTTTTCTTGAGCTTTGGGTTTGTCTTCTGTCCAAAATCCACCGATTGAATGAGCTTCATCAATTAAATCTTGTATTCGGCTATACTTTTCTTTTTTAATTTTGTTCCCTGATTGCACATTAATGCGTCCTTCTAAAAGCCAGAGATTGTCACCCTCTCTATCGGGTCCACCAATTTGATGCTCATGGCCATGATCAACATGAATATTTGCCGGTTTTCCATCAGAAGTCCACTGAGGTCGAATAATTTTTTTCTTAATTTGCTGTTTGTCTCCTATTAAGAAATTTTTATCATCTTTTTTAAACTTAAAGGCATATATTTTAGTATTTGTATCATTATTAATTGGGCGAGGAGCATCTTTTATCTTATCGTCTATTTTTTGTTCAACTGCGCTTGATTGGGAAAATTGACCTTCCCAATCTTGAACTTGTTTGTTTTCTCTAGTTTCTTTAGGAAGTTTAATGGGAGAGTATTTGGTCAAAGAAACTTTAAAATCTGGCAACTTAATCTTTTCTACAATTAGTTTAAATGTGTCACCTGTCCTTTCAACTTTTCCTTTACCTGTTGGGCTTTCAAATATATTAGGGTTAGACTCGGGATCATCCACCTTTTGTATAGCTAAAGCATCTTTTTGTAGAGACTTATTAGATGCCCCTTGTTGCACTGTATGGGTTAATTCATGTGCCGTTAACTCGTTATTACCAGGGGACTGCCCCTCGCCAAAATAGATATCATTCCCGTGAGTAAAGGCTTTTGCTTGTAACCCTTGATTCATCTGCACTGCCGAGGAATCTGTATGGGTGCGTACCTGACTAAAATCCGCTCCAAAGCGTGGTTCCATAAACGATCGCACGTTATCTGAGAGAGGACTTCCCTGGCCTTGACTGCTATTAAGCTGACTTTCTAACTCGGAACTGGCCACGCTGTTTCCTGGGGTTGAGTTAGACTGTTGTAGTCGTGGGGTAATCCCCTTAGCCAAAGGCTTCGACTGGGTTTCGGCCATATTCATCACCTGATGAGCCATCTGATCTGCTTCTTGTTCATAAGCATCCCCTGCTTGACCCATCATTAAACGAAATTGCAGGGAAGAAGGTGGCTGTTCCCCAGAGTCATCGGCACTACTGAAAGCTGGCATAAGTTGAATTTCAGAGAAGTCTGTGCTGGTTTCTTCTTCTGGGTTAACTTGCTTCTCATCAGGGTTAGATTGAGAGGGAGAAGCGATCGCTTTAGGATTGGGTGTTGCTTTAGCTTGAATTGCTCCGTCACTTTCAAAAGCTGGTGTTCGTTGCAAAGAGGGAGAGAAAAAGGGCTTTTGGGTCCCAAGGGGTTTAAACTGAATGGAATGATTTTGGAAAAAAGGAGACTCCTGTGAGAAAAAAGTCTCTTGCTCTCCTTGGTTAAAGAAGGACTGATTAGCGGTATTTTGCTGTTGTCTGGCAGAACTTTTGCTTTCGGCAGATTTCGTCATTTTAGTTCCACTCCACCATTAATAAGGTTTCCATCCAGGGTAGTTTGATTACATTTATTCCCCAGGGTAAGCGACTCAACAGCACATCGATGGCTGTTTGCTCTACCTGAAGTCGCCAGTCCCCTTGGTTCAAAAGAGTCAGTTTACCCCCACGCTGCAAAAACCCTTCTCGTAACCCATCTGGACTGGTATGTTTGAGGACTGACCAATAGGTAATAACCGTTTCTAATAGGTGTTCGGCTT
Organism: Crocosphaera sp.; assembly: GCA_030065735.1. Lineage (GTDB taxonomy): Bacteria > Cyanobacteriota > Cyanobacteriia > Cyanobacteriales > Microcystaceae > Crocosphaera. The sequence goes on along the minus strand of JASJDD010000013.1, from coordinate 39,330 downwards.
CGGTTAAGGCAGTTTCAGGGAATGCTTGAGGAGGGGTTACTGGTTCGTTCAAGGGCCAACCACAGAGTAACTTAGGCAAAACCAGTTCATATTCGGGAGCTTCAGTTTGTCCTGTTGCCAAGTAATATAACAGATAAATGGCGGTTTCTTGGGTCATCCTATTTAGGAATTGCTTCTCCTGCAACAGACCTACTGTTTCAAAATAGGGTTGTAAGAAGGGATGCAAGATTACCAGTCCTGACTGTTGGATAAACAATCCAATCTCTAACTCTTCTGGGGATAAAGAAGATTGTTCGGTTCCCTGCTCTAAGTTATCGATCTGATTTCTGACTTCTGACTTCTGACTTCTGACTTCTGACTTCTGATTTCTGACTTCTGTGCGATAGCGCCGGAACGGAGTGAGGAACTTCTGATTTCTGACTTCTGTGCGATAGCGCCGGAACGGAGTGAGGAACTTCTGATTTCTGACTTCTGTGCGATAGCGCCGGAACGGAGTGAGGAACTTCTGTGCGATAGCGCCGGAACGGAGTGAGGAACTTCTGACTTCGTTAACCCCCATTCCTGAAAGCCTGTCCATCTCTGTAATATTAGCCTCTGGGGACTGTTCAGTGGACTTTTGATTCAATTCTACCTCTTCACTGGTTAGAGATGGCTGAAAATTAGATTTTGGGTTTTGAGACTGTTGATTCTGAGCTAACTTAGACTGTTCTCGATGTTTTTTGGGCTGATTATTCCTCGACTGTTGAGGAACTGAGCCAAAAACCAAGAGCATTGCTTGCTCAAGGGCCTTTAACCATACAGAGGTGTCCGTCACCGCAATGGACTCAATCAAGCTTTGTAGATGGGAATAGGGAATAATTCTTCTGGCCTGGGTTCTCAATGGGGGTTGTGGAAAATTGTCTATATTATCAGAGGATATAACCTCTTCAGGTATCAGTAACCCTTCTGAGGTTATCCTCTTCAGGAGATGGCTTAACCAAGTTTCCAGCCAGTCCAGGAGGGGGAAGGGGCCATGGGCAGAACTGTTGCGCCCTAGTTCTAACCATACCCATAACCAAGCCTCGGTTTCTAGTATTTTTGCAGAGCGATCGCTCATTGATAATGCTTCCATCAGTTGTCGTGCTTGAGTTAGGACCCTTGGCCAACTGCCCCAAGTGGGCTGTAACTGCAAGACAATCTGATGGCGAAAGGCTTCACGAAATTGAGCTATTAGTCTTTGTCTAGCTGAAGTAGAGGCCATTAACAGTTCTCGCAAGGGTCTTTGCCAGTCTTTTCCCTGTTGCATCACCTTTTCCCATTGACAGATTGCCGTCTCCGAGTCATCCCAGAGACACCACCAAGGTAAACGACCATACTGCAAAAAGTAGAGCAATATTTCCCAGTCAGATGCTGCGCCATCGCGTTTGCTTACCTCTGACTCTCCTGTGACTGATAATGGTTCCCTCAGAGGAGGAGGATGATCGTCTCTCCAGTTTTCTGTCTGGGGGTTTAGGGGTAATGGAGACGGTCTGCGATCGCTGAGGATACGACGTAAGGCGGCCAGTAACTTCTCCAAAAACTCATCGGCTAAATAATGACGATTAATGGGATCTAGTTCTACCTCCACCCTTTCTAAGCGAATGACTTCATCGGCCTCCACCAGTTGCTCAAATAATTGTTCCATGGCCGGAATGGCTTTTTGTTGAAAGATGTCGCTGATCTCCTGCTGAAAACTCCACATATCTTCGAGGCGATCGCTGTCGATCTCCAATACCGTTCGTCCAATAATGTGTTGTTGTTGACTCATAATCTTGTTTAGGGGAATTGGGAGTCAGAAGTTGGGACAGAATCAGTCTAGTGTCATTTACTCAACTATGATTGGTGATATTAAGGAAAAAGTGACGGTGAGCGATTCTCCTTCATTTCCTTCCCCATCACCTTCTTGGAAGGGAGTGGCTGTTAGCTTGAATTCTCCTGCCTCTGGTCGCCATCCTACTGCTTGGCTATCATCTTCGTTACGATAAAGGTCATAGAAAGGAGTATTATCGGGAGTCATTTCTGGGGCGGTTTGTCCTTCTGGTACGATTAAATTAAATACGACACTCCCTACTTCACTGGGGAAAGTAATGGCGCGAATATTGAGGTCAACTTCTCCTAAATTTTCAATGGTTATAGGGTTATTATCTTTAATGTCTCCCCAATATAGCCAGATAATTTCACTACCATCCCCCCCTGGATCTGTCCGATATAATTCTAGTTTAGTCACCAGCAGGGGAACTTGACTGGTTTCGGGTTCGGAGACAGTCTCGCAGATCCCATTAACATGACGCACACGCATAACAACGGAAATGGGTTCTCCTGGTTTAATCCCTAAATCCCCATCATAGTTGAAAATCCTGGAGCGTTGCTCGGTGATAATGGGATCGCGATCGCCAATGGTAATCTCCCATTCATATCTTAAGGCTGATCGTCGTCGAGGGACATTGTTAAATCTTACCTCAAAGGATTCGCGCTCATTATTCAGACGAGGATTAACCACTAGATTAAAACTACCTACAGGAATATGTACCACTTCAATGAAACGAGACAATTCAGATCCATCGGGTAAGGTATACGTAAGGGTATAAACTTGAGGCCTGACTTCAGCAAAGTTTAAGGTAAACCCGATCCTCTGTTCGCAGGGAATCTCCGTGTTATTGGATGTTAAAACTAATCCTGATGGTACGCTGGTAAATTCTCCTCCAGGTTGCATTACAGTGAGTGATTGTTGATCCATTTCAGAATTCTGAGTGCGACAAAGCACGATTATTTCGGAAGAATCAGGGTTGTCAGGATCTTCTGGTCGGGTTGGTAACTCATTATCAAACTTCCATGAGGGATCGAGTTTTGGTAAGTTTACCGTCACTATATCCTCATCTGGGCAATGGTTTTGATTACTAACAGTCAGGGTAACCGTAGCGGTTCTTTCTTTTGTATAGGGAATGGTCAGGATGACATCTCGACTATCGGCAACGTTTGTGTTGTTCAGTTCCCATTGATAGGTTTCTGCTTCGCTGCCTTGGTTACGGAATTGTATCTCCATTCCCACCAGGTTACAATCCTCATCATAAACTAACTTACCTTCGGCTTCTCCCTCTTCATTGGTATCATAATCAATTTTTGCTTGTGGTTGTCGTATCAAGGTAATGGTTAAGGGTTCACTACTGTTAGCGCAATAGTCTTCTGTTTTAAATACCCTATATTTAAACTGTACAGAAAGACTATTTTCACCTTCTGGAATCTCAAGGGTGGCCAAATCAAACTTGTTATCAGAAGAGACTTCTAGGACTTGATAGGTGTTACCTCCATCCGTTGAAATCATAAATTCACCCTTGAACGACTCGAAGACATTATTTCCAGTTTTGACCCCAACTTCAAACTCGATTTCTCTTGTTTCTCCTGGGGTAATACAATAGGTTGTGCTATCGTCTTTAATGGTTAAAGATACCTCGGCCACAGGTAACATAAGAATGGTGAAACTGTTACTAACCCCGTCTAAAATGTAGACAAAAGTGAGATTTGTGGGTTCAGTGATATCTTCATCTACGTCATAGGGTCGGAACACATATTGACCTTCTTCTTCAATTACCCCATCCCCTCCTTTTAGTAAACCACCGGGAGGATAAAGCATAAATCCATAGCTATTTTTGTCGCCTTCACAAAAAACGGATTTAGGTAACTTAATTAAGGGTCTTGGGGGACTAATGACATAATTAATATTATTAGCACCGCAACAGTAATAGGGTAAACAAAAATCAGCAATGACAATTTTTCTATCACTATCGTTGGGAATTGAAAGAGGTTTTTGTGTCGCTGGAAATTGGACTTTCTCTGTAATTTTTGTTACCTGTTCATCAAAGTATTCTTGTATGGTTTGATCCCTTTGTCGTAAACGCTGACAAACCTGAGCATCCTCCGTATAAACCATGACAAAGGTTCCGCCTTTAGGAACGCCTCCTAAATGTTCTAGACCACAATTTTCTTGAGCATATTCTTTGAATTGTTGCAAGTTACGAATAATTTCTAACCGTTGTAAATAACAAGAGAATAACAATCTTAATTCATAATAAAAAACCAATCCTGCAAAGTCATAATTCTCTCCTAATTCGGCTTCGCCAAAATGTTTTAAGAAGACATAAAGGGATTCAAAATTTTGATATCGTTCGATCAAATTATCTGCTGATTCATATTTTGTTTCATCTTCTAACCGTAATAAAATTGTTTTGGTTGAAGGTATGGTTCCTGATACATATTCAATTTCCTCTTCTCCATTAATTAACACAAATCGCAATACATTCAACTCAACGGGATCATATTCAACTTTTAATGTAGAAGAATCAAAAGTAAAACAATCAACAAAAGTTTGTTTGATTCGCCTTTCATTTTCTAGACGATTTTCTTCCGAAGCAACAGTAAAATTAAAGTTAATAGCTCGTTCAATTTGATTTCGAGCTTCTCCCTCCTGGTTTTTTACTGTTGCTAAGGCAATTCGAGCATCTTCAGGATCAGGACCAGGAAATTTGAGAATTAAGCGTTTTTTTGTTTCTTCTTCTCCCACTAGCTCAAAGTCATAGTTGTTGAAATCTTGAGCATATTTCAAGAACTCATTGTCAATAGAGTTTAAATCAATTTGGGTTAAATCCTCTTTGTTAAAAAACAATTTCTCAAAAAGTTCAACAATTTTAAAACTAATAGTGTTTTCTATTTCAGTATTTTCTATTTCAGTAATCTCTTGTTTAAGAGGATTGTTTTTCCAACGAATTTTGAGTATTTCAAAGTCCTTTTCTAAGTCATCAAAATACCCTTTGAGAATTGAAGGATCATCTTCCCCTTCCCCTAAACGTAATGGAACGATATCAAATGCTAAATTAAAATAGTTCTTGAAGTATTTAATCCCTTCAAGCGCATCGTCTAAAACCAGTCCCAGATGGCCTTCAATGCGGAAAAAATCAGCCCAGTCAATGCGATTAATTAAATCATAACCCAGTTTTCTTGGCGAATTTTGTAAACTAAAATAAGCTGGTAAATACTGCGATTTTTGTTTGCGACAAGCTTCATAATTCCAATCAGTATAAATCTTCAAATAATCATGATAATACGGAATTGCTTGCTCTCCTAATGTTACCTGTCGTAAGCGACTGGGGGTAATTTTAATAGGGGTATGATAAAAAGGTAAAAGTTGAAAAGATTCCCCTTTACTAATATGTACTAACCGTTGATAAAGATGACGTATTCGTTGATTATTATTATGAAGAGGCGATTGAGAAAATGAGTGACGGTAAAGAGACGGTGCAGTACAGTTAAGGGGAATAAGAGGGAGATCCTCGGTTGAAGTTCCTTGATTAAAATTATCTGTATCTGTCTCACCAATCTTCCCAGCGAGAAGATAGTTAGGAAAGGATTGACGATCAGGGATACAATCACTCATTAAGTCAAATAAAGTATCCTTAAGTTCGTCCCTAAATTCGTTGTAAGCTGTAGTTAATTCTATCAAATAATCGTAAAAATATTGAATCCCATAGGCAACTTGGGGAGACGGTTCAACGGCAGTCTCTGAGTCATCGGGAAACGGATCGGTTTGAATAACCCTATCAGGGACTAAAGTTAGTAAAATAGCTCGAAAATCTCGTTTAAAATTGACAAAAGGATTACCCTCACGGTGAAAAATAGAGAACAATGGATTAAATAAATTATAAATTTCTTGTAACCCTTCATTGAGGGCAATAATACCCTCTTTACAAATGCGATAATAAGCACCCATCAAATCATCAAAGGTTTCAATGGTTGTCAGATCAACCGTAAAAATTTTGTCTTCTTCCCCTAGTTCCTGATAACCCAAACGTTTAATCTGACAATCTGGTTGTTTAAACCAGTTTTGGAAGTTATCAGGGGGAACAAATCGTTTTTCCAGAAGAGTTTGGGCAATTTCTTGACTAATAACGAAAAAACGTGGAATAAATTGACGCTCTTTACCCCCATTATCACAATCATTGATACAAGAATCTCGTTCTGTGTCGTCCCAATGCAATAAAATGAGTAAAACTTGCTCCTTTAAACTATCAAGGGCGACTGTTTCCAGTTCTTTGAGAGGCTTAATCTTGTCTGTATTACTGGGATCAGACGCTTCGGTTTTAATCAACTCTATCACCGCAAAGGACTGTTCCTTTGAAGTCGTCCCTTCTGTGAGGTTCGATGGTTGATTTTGCGATCCCGTCTGTACATCAAGAAGAATGAGTCCATGTTGGTTGGTGGCTAAGGAAACGTCGAGATAACGATCAAAACTCTTGTTTATAATGTTGGCATCGCTACCTAGATCATGCTTAACAAAAAACCCTTCTGAGGTAATTCCACATCCTGGGGTTATGTAAATATAAAAGTCATCCGAGTCCTTAATTTTAAAAGGACGAACCTCTAATCCACAAACAATCCCCAAACCAATTAAATGGGTACGAGTCAAACGATGGTGACTATCGAGATAGGTAACAATATTAGTGAGGTCTTTGTCTTTCAAAACCTGATTGGGTTGAAAAAGAGAAATTAAATCAGGATTGAAGGCGGGGAAATGGTTTCCATTAGTCGTAGTATTCATAGCATTAATCGTTAGAATTGTTAGCAGTTCCTAAAGCAGTTTGGTTAAGAATAATTGGGTTATCGTTTTCATCACTTTCCTGACAATCGTGTAGGGTTCCTTCGGGATAAATATTGGTCAGGTTAGACAAAACTTCTAGCAAGCGGTTTAGGCTTTTGGTTCGACCACAAGCCTGATTTTCACAAGCCTCCAGATGTAATTGTTCAAGCCACTCCCAATAAGCGGTTTCAAAGGTTTGCATCTGGTAAACATTGATCCAACAAATTTTTAAGCCAATATGGGCAGGGGCTTCTAAACGGAGGGTGCGTTCTACAAAGCGTCGAAAATTTCTATCTCGAAAACGGTTTGGCCAATAAGGTAAAACCACACTTATCCGAAAGGAATAGGGATCGTAGTTGGCTGAACAGAAAAAAGCCTTGGGGCTAGTTTCAGGGGTTTTAGGAATGGGTAAAAATTCATCCTTTTCAGGCAGAAGGATAACCCATACTAAAGACAGGGCAAAGGTCTGAGGTCCTCTTACAACAACTAAGGTGAAAAACCCGAACCAATAAGATTCTCTTTTATAGGGAGGTAGCGGTGGTGGATGTTTGGGACGCAACAGAATATGTTCGATAAGATGAAACCCCTCATTATTAATAGAAGCTTGTAACCGATCGATCGCCTCTTTTCGTTCTTCAGGGGTGGAAAAGGGGTGCGGTGGTTTGCCCAGAATGCGATCTTTTCCCTCATTGACCAATTCCCAACTATAGAGATTCTGGCCTTCTTCATCTTCGATGAGGCGAAAATTCTCCCCTATTTCAGAAGGGTCAGCACTCGTTTCCCCAGCTAGTTCTAGTAACATATTGCCTTCGTCCCATGCGTTTTTTTTCGTCTTATGGGGGGTTATCCCTTGTAATAAAACCGTATGTTCATCTTCGACAATGCTACCCATATAAGCGGGTTCTTGTTGTTGAATATCGGTTGTCAGTCGAGAGGTGCGAACCAATAATTGTAAGTGTTCAATGGCTTCTTCTAACTCGATATCAGAGGCGTAATTTTGGGGATGGGTAGCTAATACTAACGGGGGTTCGTAAGGGTCTGTCGGTAAACTAACCACTCGATAGCTATAGCATAACCCTCGCTGATCGGTGATTCGTTCGATCGCCCAAGGTTCTAACAAAATGCTCAATACATCTCGATAAAAATGGGTTTCACTGGTGGCTTCGTCTGGTTGTACCTCGGTTCCTTCTAACAAGGTATTTTCTGCACGATCCTTTAACTTGAAGCCATAACCGAGCATTTCTTCTCCATCTTCTGCGAATCTGGGTTCAATGGCTAATAAAGATGGACTAATAGCATTTAAAGACCGAAAAATTTCATCAAGATCCGCCTCTACTCTAGAGACAGCCAAAAGATTCCCCATACCATCGGTGATACCCAAGGGATAGCATTGACCGTTTATATCCACCGCAGGATTAATATAGCGACGACGATACCGTAAATGTTCTGCAAAGGACCCAGCTGCCTTCCAAGCTTGTTCTTCATTGGGATAGTTTGTGAGGCTTTTTAAGGGGTGATCCGTCCCATGAGGAAGATGGACGAAGAAGTAGTAACCGCAACAGGTTCCAGGACTGGCATAGGTTAAAGACCAGCCACGGGCGATCGCTTGTAGAAAGGCGATCACGCCCTCCATCTGCGCCCGACTTTGATAGACGGGACAACTCTCAGCCATGATGGGTTGATTGGGGTGTCGGGAATCAATTAATTGGAAGCAAAACTGACAATTACGATTATCATAGTTGCGTACAATATTGTCTTCATTCAATATCAAGGGTAATCGTTTTAAAAAGGCTTCCCTTGCAGCAGTGTCCGAGGAAAAGGTTTCTGGCCCGTTTTGATCCTTTTTTTGGTTTGGACTGCTGAAAATAGCTCCAGTTAGCCCTCCCTGTTGCGGTTCTTGAAAGAGATTAAAGAGTTCGGCTGGTAACTTAAAGATAAACTGCGAAGGGGCAATTTCGGGGGTTTCTACAAAGGTATTTAACCCTCTAAACTGTCGCCAGAGTCGTTCCATTTGACGATAGGCTTCTGCTTGAGTTCCATAGCGTTTGGGGTGGTTGGCAATGACTTGACCCGTTTCATCGGTGAGGGTCAGGGAATAGGAATAAAAGTAATTTTCAAAAAAGACCAGAGATAACCGATATAATCTGCTATCAATTAACACAATGAAGGAAAAAAGCAAAACGGTTCTTATTGGCTGAGAATGGCTGCCTATTTCTTGATTCATCCCGTAGCGTTCTCGTTGCGCTGCCAGACGACTAATGCGTTCCCCTTCCCTGGTGGCTGCCCCTTGATCCCTAAAGGTTTCTGTCCCTATCCACAGGCGATCGCCCCCAGTGCCATAGTTGCGCCACAGGTAGGTAATTTGGTCGTTTCGTTCTTTTTCTGTGGCGTAAAGACAGGGATAATCGGCAATGATGGTCTCTGTTTCGTCTTTTAACTGAAAACCATAGGGATAATCCTCAATTTCTGTCTCAATACGTACATAATTCTTAATTTGATGGGCTAAGATTTCGATGTCACGGCGATCGCTTTCTGTTGATGGTTCATGGGCGCAACTGGGACGGATAATCCACAAAGCATGACCCCCTTGTTCCCAAATTTCAGGATAAAATGAACCCTCTGGATTCAAAATACGATATAAAACTTCAGATTGAACTATATAGGTGATAATTTTGTCAATGGCTGCCTCTCTTTCCCCTTCACTGCTATAAGTATTAAGCGGTTGAGCAATAATAGTATCGGTATCATCGAGTAATTCAAACCCATAACAGTTAGGAGTCGATAAATGATCGAGTCGTCTATAGCGATCGCTTCTCACAGCAAAAGATAATAGTTCCTCAAACGCTTTTTTGGCCTGATCTTCATCTCCATAGATCAATACCCCTTGCAACAAGTCAGGGGGATTTTCCTCAGCGGCCAAGGGATCAAGTAAGGTATAGGTGAAGCGACCTGGATTGCCTTCAATACGGTAGAGAGGGTCGTCACCAATAATCCCATCAATCACCGTTTGTAAGGCGCGATCGCGTTCTTCTGGGGTTGCATAGACATCAGGATGGGTAGCTAATAGGGTGGTTCCGTCATAGAGGGCGAACCCATAGGGACAGTCTCCTAACTCATCATCGAGTAATTGATAGTTGTCCCTTTCGCTTCCCAAAATCAACATCGCTTCTAAGGCCTGATAGGCAGTTGGTTCGTCGGCATAAGGAATAACCCCGACTAAGAGGAAATGATGGGATTGATCCATTAATTGGTAATAAATGCCCGATTCTCGATGGTCAAGACTAGATTCAATGTCTTGGTTGACGTAATTGATGATATGACGAATGACCAGATCCCGATGGCAAGCGGTTCGGTAGCTGTGGGGATGGGTAGCAATGGTGTTCTGGTGACGATCAAGGAGGGTGAAACCATAGCATAAATCCCCTGGAAGATCATCGATGGGCTGAAAATAAACATCATCCCTGGCTAAGTGCAACAAGGTTTGATAAGCTTCTTCTGACTCATGCTGGGTTGAATAGGTCTGATAGGTAATTAAAAGGGGATTTTCCTGTCGATCTAATAAAATTGCCCGATAAGTCCCGATTTCTCCTTCAATACGTGAGATAGGGGTAGGATGGTTGAGGTAATAGAGGAGGGCATCGAGGTGCAAATTCCGTTCTATTGCGCTACAGTATTGCTGAGGATGGGTTGCAAAAGGAGTCTCGACCTCTAGATGTAAGACAAAAGTGAACTCAGTTTCATCGATTAAGCGGTAGTTATTGCGGTTTTTCCCCTCGTTTAAAACCCTTTTTATTTGTTCTTCTGCTTCTTCTTTGCTATGAACTCGGTTGGTTGCTTGTAGTAAAACGGGGTTGCCTGTCCTGTGGAGGAGTTCAAAGAAAAAACACCCTTGAGAGGGTTTGACCTCAACCCTATTGTTATTAGCTTGCAGACCACTGATCCACGCTTTTAGGGCTTGATCCCGTTCCCTGACGGTAGAGAAGCGAGCAGGACTTTCTGCCAAAAGCGTCCCCATACTATCCACCAGTACATACCCATACTTAGTAACTTTCTGGGGATTACCGCTATCTGAATCTTGATATTGGTAGTAAGGATAATAGGATAATCGTCGATAATGGCTAGGTTCTAAGGCCGCTGATAAAAAGGAATCGAGTGCTTCCTCTGCTGCTGCTTCCTTATCATAAATTGCGATTTTTGTCAAAGATAAAAGAGAAATTTTAAATGTATTTTCAGGGAAAAGGGAGACGTGATAGGGATTGAGCGATCGCCGTCCGTAGTCCATCCCCAATAACCGTGAGACCCGTTTTTGGAACCCTGAGACATTGTTCTTCTGGTCAAGGGGGTTCGTTGGAGCGTGGCAAGCACAATAATCGAAAGCTCGAAAGCGATCGCGGCTTAAGGTGGGATAGTCTTGTAAAAAGGAAGTCTTATCAGCAATAATGTCCGAGTTATCCCGTCTTCCTCCATCCATGCGGTAGTTAAGTACCACATAATCCGTAAAGCTTTCTGCAAACCGTGCCAAGAGATGATCAAGAAAGCGATGACGGCGATCAACATAAGTAGTCGGATCTTCTCGAATCGTCTCTAACCACTGTGGATAATCGATAAAATTGCTCGATTCGTTCAAGTCTCCCGTAGGACGATCTGATCCAGGACAGGAATAATAGTTGAGGATGATCTCATCTACCCCAGGAACATTGGTCAGGGTTTGGCTAAAATAGGTTTGTTGGGGTGACTCCTGGGGATTATCATAGGAAAATAGTTGACGAATATTGGCTAATTGAGCGAGATAATTAGCTAACATCTGGTCAAAAAAGATGAGATAACCTTTTAATTGCTTAGCTTTAGCCTTTCGTAATGGGAGTTCAGTGTTAGAGAGTCCCTCATCTCCGATGCCGTAGGTTAAGGGAAAATCGTGGTGAATGGAATAATGATCCCCTAGGTCTAAATATCTCCCCCGAGGAATCGGTAAATTAAGCTCATAGGATTCCCTCAACGCTTTAATATAAGCCCTCTGTTGTTCGTAATAACGCTGTTGGACTTCATCAGTTTTAGCGTTGAAAGGCAAATCTCCCTTAAAAAAAGTAATTTTTGATTGAGACACACCCAAAATAGGGCGATGTTTATCCGTCAACTGTAAACACCAGGGATTGCCCTGGGATTGAGGCAACCCGTTAATATAGTTACTAATACTCAGTTTTTTAATCGCCCTAACCCCTGGCACATCCATGATGATCTGATAGAGATCTGAGGTATGTAGGTATTCTGGAATTTCTAACGCCTTTAACTCATCGGGATTAATAAAACCGTGACTGTTATAGCAAGTGCTGCTATCATACAGTGCCGAAGGACGACCCGCAAAGATTTCTGGCAAACTTTTCCCTTGAGCCAACAAGTCTTGTAAGCTATAGAACTGAAGACGAGGTGCTAGAAATTCTTGTACTGCTACATAAATGGCCACCTGGACATCTTCAGGATCAGCATTGGGTTCCAGTTCAATATCCCCACAGAGGGCAATTTCTTCTTGCCCTAAGACGATAATCTCGTCAAAATCTTCGCAGAGGTTGCGGTACTGACATAAAACCGCTTTGACCGCTTTGAGGGTTTTCTCCCAACTGTAGATAATTTGACCGCAAGCATCTTGGTAAGGGAGAGGATCAAGGTCGAGACAAACCCGATACAGTCCTTTGGGCTTCAGTTTTAAAGCCGTTTCCTCCGTCTGATTGTTGGGCAGGGTATATTGTAATTGACCCCTAGGGCGATCGGCATAAACCGTGGGTTGATAATCTAACTTCTTCTCTAACCAAGCATTACGAACCCCTGGAATATCAATGAGACGCTTGCGCCAATCCATTCCAGTCACAGGATTGCAGGTTAAAATCTCATCAGGAGTAAAAAAATTGGTTTCCTTTTTTTGAGAATCTTGAGGGTCAAGGGTCAACAAATCAGTAATATCCAACTGGATACGATAACCCAGATCTGTCACTGCATAACATAAGACTTCTAAAATAGTTACCCCTGGATCGTGTAAATTGTAATCAGTCCAGAGTTGACTCGATAAACCTTGGATATACTCAATTCCCAGACGACGCAACACCTGAAAATCTAGATAAGGGGGAAACTTGGGGTTTTCCTTTGATATGGTGGGATAGTCTGTCATGGTATAAGTCTCCTACCGTTGGCATTCTAGTTGTTCTAGGCGATCACGTAATTCTTGTAACTCCGCTTCCATTCTGTGGCGAAATACTCGCAATTCCGTCTCTAAATCTGCCACTTTTTGGCGAGTTTCATCCCGTTCGGTTATCACCTCTTGTAACCCTTTAATGAGGACAGGAACCAAATTTTGATAAGCGATCGCTTGGGTTCCATCGCTGGCGGTTCTGACCACCTGGGGAAAGATATCATCCACTGCATGGGCCAATAAGCCAATTTGCTCCCCCATCTCCTCAAAGGCGTTCCACTCAAACGTAACTGGTTGTAGAAGCTTTATTTTTTCCCGAACCTCGGTTAAGGGTTTTGGGTTGCAGACTTGATTACTATTGGTGTCTTGATACAGGGTTAAGGTTCGAGACATTCCTTTAACATCCAATTCATAATCAATGGGCTTTGTTCCGAGTCCCAAACGGCCTTTGCCGTCAGGACGAATGCTAACGATCCCCTCTAGCTGATTATTCCTGTGATCGGGTTGAATGCTTAAGAGGATTTTACCCTGATTGATATTGATTTGACTGTCATGTTCTGTCCCAAATTCCTCACCACATTTAAACTGAAAGCCGTATTGAGAATCTGTCACCAAAATGGCGTGAGTATTATCGGCACCGAGGGTAAAATAATTTTCCTTTGTCCCTGGTCGCAGATTGAAAATCCCCAGGGCTGGATTTACCGTTGTTTTGCCGTCTAAGTGAAAAAGGAATTGACCGCTACCACGCTTATTAATAATATCCAGATTGGCTTGCGGTTCTTCCGTTCCCATGCCAATGTAGCCATTTTCTCGAATCACCAGATGGGTGTGACCCTGATCGATCTGGTGTTGGTTGCCATCGATGGCCAGTTCCCCTTGACGAAAAACGAACCCCTTCTCAGCATTACTGACCCATCCAGCGACCCCTTCTCCTAAACCACTGGTGAGATAGATCGATTGGGTGGCTGAAAGGTTATTGAGGAGACTAATGACTGGGGCAGCATCCCCGTTAGGTTGAGGGAGTTGGGTACTTGTGCCATCAATCTTCGGTTTTTCCGGTAAAATCTGTACTTGAGCCTGTCTGTCATCGTAAATATCGAGACGGGCTAAGGGCCGATCCGTTCCAATGCCAACCTGGGGACGGGGTTGTTCAGGGTGTTGCCGAATACTAACCAGGGTATTACCCTGATTAATGTTAACCTCACTGTCATTGACCCCAAATTCATTCCCTTGCTTGAAGAAAAAGCCCTCTGGCGCATCCGTCACCAAAATAGCGTTACTGTTGTCCGTTCCTAGGGTCAGATAATGTTCTTGACAGTCTGGTTTGAGGTTGAAAATGCCCAAAGCTGGATTGGGTTTTCTATCTAAACTAAAGAGGAATTGTCCGCTCTGCCCTTTGTTGATAATATCGAGATTCGCCTTGGGATTTTCTGTCCCCATGCCAATATGGCCGGTTTCCCGAATCACCAGATGAGTTTCTCCTTGGTCGAGATCATGGGGGGTGTTCTGGCTTTGACGAAAAACAAACCCCTTTTGAGCATTGCTGACCCATCCGGCGGCGGCTTCTCCTAAACCACTGGTGAGATAATAGGGGCAATGACCAGAAATTCCTGTCAGGATACTGATCACCGGCCAGGTATCTGGGGAGGAGGTAGTTTTTTCTGGCAGTAGTTGCACCTGCAATTGTTGATCATCTTCAATCACCAGACGCGCCTGGGGATCGGTGTTGCCAATACCTACCTGGGGACGGGGTTGACTGGAATGTTGACGAATAATTGTCAAAAAATTCCCTTGATTGATGTCTTTTTCGTGGCAATAATGACCGTATTCTCCACCCCGTCGAAAAACAAAACCATTGGTAGCATCGCTCACTAAAGTGGTTTCTGTCTGACCCACACCGATGGCCACGTAGTTGCGTTGACATTTGGGGTTCAGATTGAGGATAGATAAGGCGGGGTCTCGTTTTTCATCGGGGGTAAAGAGGAGTTGTCCCCGTTGGCCGTCGCTAATGTCTAACATGGCAACGGGATCGGCTACATTTAGCCCCAATGTGGCGAGTTCAGTCCCCCCATGAATCCGTTTGGGCTTTAAGGCCATCATCACCTGTCCCTGAGTTGCTGCGGTTTCCTGGGCTTGGATTTCTTCCTTAACGCTTCGTCCTTTACGAAAGACAAAGCCTTTGGCTGCATCCGTTAACCAGTTAACTTCTTCTAAGGAAAGTCCGGTCATGAGATAGCTAATTTGGGGGGTGGGGTCGTAGTGTAGTAGGGTAAACTGGGTTGGTTTGAGGGACTCAGGAAACAGCAACCAGCGACCACATTCTAGTTTACGAACATCTAGGCGGGCTTCTGGACGTTCTGCGGGTTTTTCCTCATCTTTATGGCAGCCAATACCAATGCCTACTTTCTCGAAGACTTTAGCCCACATAACCCCTTCTTCTTTGATCACTTGCCAGTCATCATCATCCACCGGAATAATTAAGGATTGCCAGTAGTCGGAGTTATCTTTACTAGGAAGCTTATCAGAGGTGGCACAAATGGGCTTATTGGCGATCATTTCCCACAAGGTTTTTTCATAAATGACCACATCGCCTGGACGGTAGGTGATACCCGGTTTCCAGATGCCATAAAACTTGTCATCTCGCTTATTGAGCATGGATTCAATCAGGGCGATAAAATGCTCTTGAGAAAGAATGGTTTTGGCCGGGAAAAAACTTTTTAATTCCTCGCGGCCTTTTGGGTTGGTGGGGTTGGGAATAGCCATAGGGGTAATTACTCCAAAGTCAGTTCATTGAGGGGGTGGTAACCCAAACCCGTCTCAATCGGCTGATTAACGGTATGGGTGGTAATGGGTTGAATGATATGTCGGTTGGGGTTGCTAGTATCCTCGGAAAAGGGGACAGATACCAAAATTGAGCGCGCTGATGAAGCACTTACTTCCTTGAGGTTACGGTTGTTTCCCTGGTGCATTTGGAAGTTGATGACATAATCGACATAGGACTGTTCTTCGACAAAGTTGAGGATCGAAGACCGATACACTTTCCCCCCAAATTGAATATCGGCCGCCTCGTTGACTAACCAGGGGGAGAGAAATTGGATAATCCCCCGTTGTAACTCCCGTGCGTAATACTCAAAGTTACTGTCTTGGGGGGATGTAAACTGGACGCGAAACTCGACATTAATGGCTTCATAGCGAGGGTTGACTACGTGAATATCCACCCAGTCGGAACTCAGTTGATTTACATATTGTTTAATTTCTTGCAGGAGGTTGATGTTAACTTTGGGTTGGAGATCGTTGGTGGTGTTGCGTTGGGAGAGATCGGGAACCACTGCTAGGGTGATGGAACCTGGCACAAACTCTTGTAGGGTTAACTCATCTTCTTCTTGGGGAGACGTGGATTGATAAGTACGACTATGATTGATACAGCGAACTTTATAAATTTGGGGATAGCGTTCGAGTACCAGACGCTCATAATCAAAAATGGTGACTGCTCTGCCTTTATGACGTAAATATTCGCTAATCCGTCGATAATAATGTCGAGGACTTTCTTTTGCCTGTCCTCCAAACGAATCATAGGGCTGTTGGACTTTTTTTAGTGCCGAATCAGGGGTAACGGGTTTGGCGATCGCTCCTGCTGCTAGGGGTTTGCTTAAATGGTTGGGATCGTTGTTTTGGTCTTTGAAGGTCACAAGACCAGCTTGGGTATGAATATCAATAATATTACAAATGGCTCGACTTCGTTCTTTGACGGCGATTTTAATCCAATAGAGGTTCGGATCGAGTATGGTATTGTCTTTGCTGATAGTGGGGGGAATGGCCAAAAGCACAATACCCGAAGTAATTAGTCCGTTGGTGTCATCTCTGACAATTTGATGCTTTTCAAAGGGTTGCCAGGTATTATCAGAGAGATAGAACCAGTTGACTGTCGCTTCTTTGAGTTCGGTGTTGGCGGTTTCTTCGGCTACTTGAATGAGTAGGGGTAAGCTGGTTGAAGGGTTTAAGTTTTCAATACCAATATATAAGTTTCCTTCGTCCTGAAAGGTGGGTAAGAGATAAAGGGGATCATGGTTGCTTATAGGGTTAAAACCGTCGAAGGGATGGAGATGCAGCAGTTGAATATCAGAATTATTGTTATTGTCGGTTGTGGGTATATATTGGGTTTCA
This sequence comes from Crocosphaera sp., assembly GCA_030065735.1. Taxonomy (GTDB): domain Bacteria; phylum Cyanobacteriota; class Cyanobacteriia; order Cyanobacteriales; family Microcystaceae; genus Crocosphaera. The sequence goes on along the minus strand of JASJDD010000013.1, from coordinate 22,339 downwards.
GCTTTATAATCTAGAGATAGTTCTGTAATAACAGGGGTATAAGGTTCGTTGGCGGTTAGGGGTTCGGCGTTCGGTTCTATATAATAGGTGGTGGCTTGATATGCGTCATTGTTTTTTATTTTATAATAAGCGCCTTGAACGGCTTTCCGTTGAGGAAGATCAATATTTTCTCTAACCTCCGGTGGTAGTGCTTTTTTATTAGTAATAATTTCTGTAGTAGCTGTTGCTAGTACCTGTCGAGCTAAAACCGTTGTATATTGATCGTGTAAAAAACTATCTCCTATCAGTTGTAATCGAATAAATCCGTTTTGGGTTTGTGGGGTAAATGTTTCATCTATTTGTAGGGAATTATCTATTGTTTGATCAAGTTTTAAATTGGTTAATTGTGATTGATTAAGCAAAATTGGTGAATTGAAAATATTGAATTCATTGGGTTCTATTTCTAATGTTTTCCACTCTTTTTTTATTAATGCTTCTATTTTAATTTGACCTGGATTAAAAGAGGACTTGACTCCATAAGCAGCATACAATTCTGTCCAAGTTGGTTGCTTTTCTTCTAACTTAATTTTAATCTCTAATTCAGTTAAAGGTTTCTGAAACACTTCTGGACTCCCAATATAAAAATTGGAACCAATTTTCGGTTGAAATCCAAACGGTTCAAACGGTTTTGTTCCATCTAAAATAGTCTGATCGTTTTGAACAACTACATTACGTATGCCAGTAACATTAACGGTTAATTTCAATTCGGTTATAATTAAAAATCTCAGAAAATGATAGGGACTGAGTTTCTCACTATTATGACTGTAATTAGGATTCGTTTCTAATAATAAAACAGGGGTATTTAACTGAGGTAAACTCGGAGGAGATAAACTGTCTTCATAGGGAACAATTTCGGGTTGATCTTGGCCGACCTCAACTGTAATAGTTAAACCATTGTCCCCTATTTTAGCTACCGATAAAATAGAGCCATTAATCCAATTTTTAGACCCACTCAACCTAATCTGAAAAAGTTGCTCCAATTGGATTTCACTATCGTTCATAAACCTTAAAAATACTGATTTAAGGGCTTTTATTTCTTCCTCGCCGGAGAGTCCTCTTGGGAGTTGTTGCTGAAGATTTAACTCAAGAATAATAGTTCGATTTCCCTCAGCTAATAATAGTAAAGGAGAAGCGATCGCTATTCCCAAATTCACCAGTGAACGACTATTATCTCCAAAAGGTAGCCAAGCTTTAACTTTCTGATCTTTAGGAAATTCTGTGCCTTTACCATCGAGGGAGTTAGGAATAGGAGAACTATAAAGTCCTAAAAGATTAACAGGTTGATTCTCGAAATTTTTACCTAAATCTAAAAACAGTCCTTTTAAACTTGTAACCTGCGCTTTATGAAGAATAAGATCGTCATCCAGTTGATAAATCAACTCAACCCCTAGATCATCTTTTCCGGCTTTAAATGTTGTTCCTTTTTCAACTAAATAATCTGGTTGTTGTGACTTAGCCAGTTCAAAAATTAAATGCGCCTGATCCGGTTCAATCGGTTTTTCAGGAAAGCCCAATACATCACGATAGAAGAAGTCCAAATGCCGTTGAGTGATACGATTGAGGTCATCCTGTGCCGGTTTAAGAACCGCCCAAAACCCCAGATAAAGGGCTAAATGGGGGGGATGATCCCGACGACTGTTAAGACTATCCAGGAGATGAGTGGGGGCCTGTTTAATGAGATAGCGATAATTTTGTAACAGGGGGGAAAATAGCTCATCTAAGTCATTCTGCGCTTCTGGGGTTGTCAGAAGAAGTTCAGGGTTTTCTGGTAGTGGTAGGTTAAACGTCCTTAAAAACCCTTCATAGAAGGCATTTGAGCTTAGACGCTTCTCGGTTGCGAGGTGATAAAACTGGTCAAACCCCCAAAGACGGAGCAAGGGTTGTTCTAAGTTGCTTCTAACTAACCCCTTAATGAGAGAAGAGAAGGGAGGATAAACCCTTAACCCCCCATACCATTGCTGAATGTCTTGAAAAATAGCGATCGCATTTAACAAAATAGGGGCTAAATGGGGCGGGATAGGATTGTCTAAAAAAGTTATTAATTGCTGTTGATAACAACGGCGTACCGACTGATAGGGAATTTTGCTAATCAAAGCCAGTTGCACAGATACACTTTTAGCAAAGAAGTTTTGCCAGTTCCCTTGGGGTTGATTATCGGTCGCTTCTCCCGTAGCTGGATAGTAGATAATCTGTTGACTTAAGCGGTAAGCAAACACCAGAAAATCGGCAAGGTCCGTCTCATCCACTTTCACTGTGTCGGGCCAAAGGGCAGTAAGTGGTCTTTGAGATTGACTCACGCCATCGCGGATTAAAGGATTAGTCGTGTCGCAACAATTCATTACACTGCCTAGGTTTTGGAATAATTAAGAAACAATCAAATTCTGCATTCTAAATTCTAAATTCTTCATTTGCCTTGATCTCCCCACACTCCATCAAATCCCCCCTGCCCCTTCTTGGAGATAGAAAGGATAGACTAAACTAAACCGTGAGTTCGTGCTGAGGATGGTGTAGTCAACCGTAATCAGAGCAATCCCTTGCTGCTGCTCATCCAAATTGAGATCAATCTGGTTGAGACGAATACGGGGTTCATGGTACAAAATAGCGGTGCGAACCTGCTCTTTGAGATGGCTGGCCACATTGGGACTCAAGGCTTCAAACAGGCTATCCCGTAGGTTACAACCGTAAGTCGGCTGTAGCACCCGTTCCCCTAAACTGGTGGATAAAAGAATGGTTAAGCTTTGTTGGATATCTACTTCGGCACTGACGAGATCAACGGTGCCACTTCTTTGATCAAAGGTGGGAGGAAACCCCCAACCGGTGCCGAGATAGGCCGTATTATTGTTGTCCATTGTTACTTTACCCTCCAATTAAAACGGTGGGTGCGCCTAGGGTAATGGTCCCTCCGTGGGCGGTACTGTCTCCCAAACGGGCGGCGGGTTTGTTACTAATTAAGACGGTGCCAGAACCGCTAATAATGGAGTCGGGTGGACCGGTACAAATGCAAGTATCTCCTAAGACGGCGGCCGGTTGTCCTGCAATGAGAACTGTCGGCACCCCAGGACCGACAATTGGACCGCCCACATGGGGAATGGGAGGGGTTCCTGGGGTTTGCATAGGGCAGACGTGGAGATCGTTAATTCTGGCGGCAGGTTGGCTCATGGTGAGTTCTGGTGTGAGTATCTTAGGTTACAGTTAAGTAGGGAGGCAGAGGGGGCAGAGGGGGCAGAGGGGGCAGAGGGGGCAGAGGGGGCAGAGGGGGCAGAGGGAGCAGAGGGGGCAGAGGGAGCAGAGGGGGCAGAGGGGGCAGAGGGAGCAGAGGGGGCAGAGGGGACAGAGGGGGCAGAGGGGGCAGAGGGAGCAGAGGGGGCAGAGGGAGCAGGGCAAGATTTTAGGTTAATTGATTTTGACGAGGGACCCTTTAAGGACAGCGATCGCATCGGTGGAGAGTTCAGCCCCGGCACTGCCTTCGGCTTTAAATTGAGCGTTGGCTTTAGAACTAACGTTCAGTCCTTCAATGGTGAGGTCCTGACTGGCTTTGAGGGTAAGACTCCCAGTTGCTTCTAAGACGATGTCTTGAGGACTGTTCATGGTGATGCCACTATCGTTGAGGGTGAGGGTATTGTCGTTTTGATCTTTGAGGGTAATCCCTTTCCCCTCTTCCGATAGGATGATCTGGTTACCTTCGGGGGTTTCGATGACAATTTCTTTTTTGTCGTCATCAAAGATAATTTTTAGCTGGGAACGGGTAACAAAGCCTTTTTCGTGGTTATCATCCTGGGCGGTTAGGGGGGCTGGTTTACTGCTACTATTGACCATTCCTAGGACGATGGCATCACGGGGATCGTCGTTGAGAAAACCGAGAACCACCTCATCGCCGATCTCTGGTCGAAAGAAGGAACCCCTTTCGTTTCCAGCATCGAGGGTGGCTATTCTCGCCCAAGTTCCTTCGGCTTGATCGTCGATGATAGGAACCCTGACCAAAATACGATCTTCTCCATTGGGGTCATCTTGTAACTGTACGACTACGCCAATTTGTAACCCTCTGACCCCTGGTAATAAGCCGGAGGCGGGACATTCCATGACCTCTGCTTCTTGATAAAACCATTGGGGATTAAATCCTAACTGCCAATGGGTATCCCAGGAACCTCCCCGAATCTCATGGCGAATACCAGAAACATAGGCCAACCCGTTAAAACGCTGCCCTACGCCAGTCAGTTCGATTAAGGTATCGGGTTTGGCTTCGGCGTAGCCTTTGGTTTTGATATGTCCTTGAATTTTGGCTAGGCGACTTTTGAGTAATTGAGCATCGGCCCAAGCTTGAAGTTCTGGGGTTTCCACTAATCCTCCGTGATGCAATTCCCATTCTGATAACCCGATCACTTCCCCTAGGGTTTGTCCCGAAAGATTCCCCTGATCGTTGATAGTTGGTTCTGCTCCGTCGGCTTCAATCAGGGCTTGATCGGCATAATTCCAGGCTTTGGCCTTGACTGCCTGATATTGGGTTCTCGCATCCATTTCTAGTTCCATCTCTAGCAAGTTCGCCCCGTAGGTTAAAGTGAGGAGGGGATCGCCAGAGGTGGTAGGGAGTTTGGTGATTACGGTTCCATTGTCGGCTAATAAAATTTGACTATTCATTTCCACTCGTGAGAGGAGAAAATCCCAGTCGGTGGCGTAATATTGAACAATTTCGGGATGTTCAATGGATGTACTGGCGATCTCTGGGGAAAGATCGCTGTATTGCCCGATAATGGTTTCCATGGCTTCACTGTCGCTACTGTTGAGGAAATAGCGACTATGGCGACCGATGGTTAGTTTGATGCTGGCATCTTTACAATAGAGGGTTAAGACAGAATTGCCGTCAGCCCCAACTTTGAGACATTGTTTGACAATGATGCCGTTAAAGATAGGTTGATCTTTACTATCGTAGCCTAGGGCAATTTCTAAGCGTTTTCCAGGAATTAAGTCATTGCCTTCGCTGGCGGTAAAGTTTTCCTCAGAAGCCGAACCATCCCGCAGAACCACTCGTGCTGTCGGCACTCGGTTAATTACCCAGTCCACCATTAACGAGAGCAGATCGTAGGTAAAGGTGATGTCCTGACCCTCTGAACGTAGTTTATAGGTCGGAGCATCATAAGTGGATTCAACGGGAATGGTGCGATCGCTCATATTATTAGTACCTGGATAGTTGAGATGAAGCAGGGGATGCAGAGGATGCAGAGGGAGCAGGGGATGCAGAGGATGCAGAGGGAGCAGAGGATGCAGAGGGAGCAGGGGATGCAGAGGGAGCAGGGGATGCAGAGGATGCAGAGGGAGCAGGGGATGCAGAGGGAGCAGGGGATGCAGAGGATGCAGAGGAGGAAAAGATCATCTATTTTTTCAACTACTTCCCACACTCCCCTCTCTACCCAGTATTAGAAGTGAACCCTGTTTCCTGAATGGGGGGAAATGTTAAATTCCTATTGGTTCGTAACCGCCGAAAGTTAACCAGTTCATTGACTTTAGCCACTTGTAGATAATAGGAAGGATCACCGTAGATATCGTAAACAACATCGGGGAGACGATCTCCGGCTTCGACTCGATGGATATGGGTGACATCGGGGGAATTTTTCCCTTCTTCCCGAACGCGACGAACCTGCTCGATATAGTTGACAAAGGTGGCACTAATCTTAGCCCGTAGGGGTTTTCCGTCTTTGGCGAATAGGGTATAGTTGATCTGCAAATCCTTCAAAATGCAATCAAAGCCATTTTTTGTTCCAAAGGAGAAATTTCCCCATAATAAACGCAAAAAATTGGGTTTATGGGTTTTGGGATTCATCACATAGACCAGATCCAAGAACTCTTGGACTTGTGCCACAACGTCTTTATAAAACTGACGGGGTTCATCAGGGGAAGGGGTTTGGTTACTCATGGGAATAACCCCGGTTCCATCGAAGGTAAAATCCAGTTTCAGTTCTTCGGGTTGGGTAAACTTAAACTTAGGATCGTTACTCTGTGAGCCTTTGGCCTGTTGCAGATCGTACTCTACTTTAAAGGCTTGGGAAAATTGTTCGGGATTAATGGGTAAGTCAAAGGTTCCCAGCAATTTCTCGTAACGTTTATCCTCATAGGCGAGAATTTGTACTTTAGTAACTTCGCCAGTATCCATGTTATCGCTCTTGTTTTTCTTTTAAAATGGCTAAAACTTGCTCCAGACAGGCAGCGACAATGGCATCGGTAGCGTTACTAGACCCATCTTGGACTGCAGAGGGAGACGCTTTTTGTTCGTCACTCTCGTTACTAATGGAGGTTTTAATCAGTAGTTCTCGAATTTCTAGGGGCATCAGTCCGGTTTCTCCTGTTTAATTTTGTTGGGTAAAGTAGCTGTAATTAAGTTCTAGGGATTCAATGGCAATGGCGTTTTGTTCGGCGTTAAAATCGGAAACCGACCATTTTTTTGGCCAAGCGTTGAACACATTCCAGGTCATTAGGGGTTCTAAAGTGGGGTTCTGTTGTGGTTCATTAGCTCCCTTAAGTTGCAGTAAATTAACTAATAAATCTAGGGGTTGAATGTCAAACTCATCGATGGCAGACTGACACCATTGGATCAGCTTAGAATCTTTAAGTAGTCCCCTTTTAAGAACCAGAGGATTGTATTTACTGCGAACCGGTAAAATGTGTTCAAAGCGTTGTTGACCGCCTTCTTTGAGGGTTTCTGTTTGTAATTCAACGCTTAAGCCACTGACGCTCTGAAAGCGAGTTTCGACAGTTTCTTGGGATAGATTGACATTGCTTCCTTGAGCATCTTTAAAGCTTCCTTGAAAGGTCACTTCAAAGAAAAAGCTCACGGGGGGATAGGTACGCATCATACTGGTTTTTACTCGTTTTGAATGGTTAATCCTTCGTGAACTACTTCGATGGATTCGATTAGGGTTTCATTCGCATCCGCTTTGACATCGCCTGGTTGGACTTTGGTGGGCCAAGCATTTTTTACTTTCCAAACCACGACGGGTTCATGGTCTTCATTTAATAAACTAATGGTGAGATCCCGCCGTTCGATGGTGTTTAAGGCGACCGTATTCCACCAGGTATAAAAATCGTTGTCCCCTTGAAAGGTTCCCCGTTTCAGGGTGATGTTGCCGTATTTTTGCATCCCAGGCATTTTCAGTTTGTGATATTCGGGTAAGTTTCCTTCTCGATATTCGATCACCTCCGTTTCTACCGAAAGACCAGAGATTTCCGTGAACCCTAGGCGAGTTCCGCCCCATTCAACTTGGAAATGAAACTTAGGTAAGGGATATTCAGCCATGATTAATTTACTGGTTATATGAGTTGATTAATTAAGGAAATTTGAGCCGATCATCTTAGCTTTCTTGCATCTTGTGGGAGAAGCGCAGAATAATAAACTCTGCTGGACGAACGACTGCCATACCAATCTCCACAATCATGCGACCTTCGAGAATATCAAGGGCGGTCATGGTTTGATTGAGTCCCACGTTGACAAAAAAGGCTTGTTCAGGCTTAGCACCGGCCAAAGCTCCTGCCCGCCATTGCAGAATTAAAAAGTTTTCAATCATTGACCGAACTTTGACCCAGGTATTGGCATCGTTGGGTTCAAAGACAAACCGTTCGGTGGCTTTTTTGATAGATTCTTCGGCCATGTTAAAGAAGCGTCGCACGGGAACATAACGCCATTCGTTACTATTACCATCGAGGGTACGAGATCCCCAAATCAAGGTCCCTTGACCAGTGAAGGCTCGAATGGCATTAATCGATTTACCCGAAGTATGTACGTTGAGGTCTTCCTGTTGGGCTTCGGTAATTTTCAGGGTAGGTTTGATGACAGAGCTTAAAACGACGTTGGCAGGAGCTTTCCAGACCCCTCTGGTGGCATCCACTCTGGCATATTGGCCGGCGACGAGGGGACTGGGGGGAAGGATTAACGGGATCTCATCGATGGCCGCTTTGACGAGGTTGAACAAAATGGCATCTCCTACGGAGGGATCGTCTTTGTCAGGAGCTAAACTGGTCATGGGTTGTCCCTCAAAGGCTCCATTATTAGAGGTTCCGGCGGGATCGGTGGTTTGATGGGTCAAGACAACATTGGCCTCATCGTAGAGATAGTTAAAGCTGGTCTCTACATTAGGGGTGTAAACCGCAGCATATTTGAGGGCATCTAAGGTTAAACTCAGATTACGAAACTCATCGGCTGCGGCGTTAATGGTTTGACCATCTGTGGGAACTTGCAGATCGAAAATGGCAAAGCGATCCTTGAGTAACACACATTGTTGGATGGCTGCATCAAAAACACTGGTTCTGCCAGCAGAACTGAGTGCTTGGGACTCAGGGAAGACAAATAGGGTCACTTCGTCTTCCTCGGCAACTGCGTTAATGCCTGCGTTAAGGCCTTCGTCTTGATCCCCTGGCGTAATAATCCCCCCTGCATCGGCAATTTTGCCCACAGAGACGATATAACAAGGACCGCCACCGTTGTTAAAATAGGCTTGCATGGCATAGTACATATTGTGGGCAGAGGGATTGTTCACTGCGCCACTGACTCTACGTTGGATCACGTTGCCATCATTATCAATTTGGTCTTCGATATTAATACTGACGACGCTCGTGCCTTCTGGTTCAGTTTGGCCAAAGAACTCCTCATACTCCAATAAAGAAACAATACGCTTGGGTTTTAAGAGTAAATCATCAGCTATTTTTTCTTGGGCTTTTTGGGTATAACCAATAAAGGCGGGAATAGCGGTGGCTACTGGGGCGACGGAGGGGGGAAACTTAGAGATTTCCTCGATATAAACCCCTGGTGTTTTGTAAGTGCTTGCCATGGTAGATTCTCAAGAATTAAGAATGAAGAATTAAGAATGAAGAATTAAGAATGTTAGAAGTATGTTAATTCTTAATTTGAAATACTCCTTGATTGAACTCAGGTTGGTTAAAGATAGATGTCAGAAAAGATCGCAGTGATCTGTTGGTTGTCATCGGTTTGGGGTACGATTCGCGTAACCCCTGGTGCGGGTAATCGTTGGCTTTGTTGATTGGTTAGGAAGGTGGAGGGTCGTAATAAGAGTCCGAATAGGTCTTTTGTGGCATAGGTTTGCTCCTGTGAGGGATCGAGATCAAATAATTGGTCAAAGTCTGAGAAGTCTTCGGGTTCAAAAGCGGAAGATTCTTCGTAGTGATAACGCCAGCGTGTCGACCGATTTTTCCAGCGAATGACGTAGGTTTTGGGACGAATGAGGGTTTGTTGTCCACTTTGTTCTAGGGGGGAAAATTCCCTAGATACTAGATTGTCATTTAAGATAATTTCTACCAACCCCCAAGCATTGGAGGCAGCGATCGCCTTTTTTAAGACAAATTCATCTACTCTGGTGTCATTGAGGGTGAGTTGATATTTTCCTACCCGTTGTTGCCCAAAGTTGAGGTTAACGGTTAAAGGGCTTTCTGGAGGATGGTTTGGGGGGGCGGTTCCTTGAAAAATAAAGGTTTCTTGTTCATTGGCATTGATTAATTTGAGGCTAAAGTTATCCCCAGGATTTAGATTGGGAATAATTTGAGTCCGTGAGAAAGATTGCCAGCTTAATCGATCCAAGGCTGAGACATACTGACTGTTGGGTTCGATGGTTTGCCAGTTGTCTTCATTGATCTCCTCTTCAGCAGAGCCTATATAAGTCAAAGCTTCTAACAGTTCACCTTCATGGGTGACAAACTCCCCGATCGCATATTCCCTTTCTGGGGTATAAGTAGGTAGGGAATGGGTCAGGAAGAGGTTATGACCTTGATTGTTACTGAGGTTGGAAAAGTAATAAAGGGTGTTGCCTGGGGTTGTTAGGGGAAGGTTACTAAAGTTGGCAAAGTAGGGGTTTTTTATTATCAACCAAAAGGTGAGTTGATGGGGTTCCTTAATGGGAAATTGGGTGGCGAAGTTTTCAGCATCTACGGCTTTGACTTGGGCAAAAATTTGTCCTCCTCTATTATTAGGTCGATACACCCACCGCAAATTTTTCAGGGTTCTCACACACTCTGAGGTAGGAACTAGGGTGAATAGGTCAGAAATATCGTAACTATCGGGCAATGTTGGAGGATCGGGTTGCCCTAAAATATAATCGTGCCATAGTTGGATATGAAGTAGGGGTTGATAGATAATTTGGATGGACATGGCTAGGTAGATCCATTGCTGTTGAGGGTAATGACAGTAATGGGTGGGCTTTGGGCGGGACGTTTGCTGGCTTCTAGGGCGACTAAACGGACGCGGTACAAGGCAAAGGGAACTTGTTTTCCCCCCAGACTACCCCAGAGATAGTTCAATTGTTCAAAGGTTAAGCTATAAAGTTCGGGAAAGACTTGCACTTCTTGGGACAGATCAATGGCAGTTGAAGTATTGGTAAAAGAAAAGTCTTTTTTCCATTGAAAAAATTCAATGACCCGTGAGAGGCGTTTAAGTGATCCTTCGTAGTTTTCACTATGGAGGATGGAAAAGAGGATAAACAGATTAACCTGAACTGGTGGGTTTTGATAAATCGTCCGCCCGTTTTCCAGGCGATAATAGGGTTCGTTTTTTAGGGAGGCTTCTTCTTGAAGATTGACTAAACTCATGACAATCTTCTGATCTTCAATGGTTTTTGTCCCGCCTAAAAATTCAGCCATAGCAATATTATCAAGAATGACGATTTGCTCATTTGTATTGAGATTTTCAGCTTCTAAAATATATTGCTGTAAGGCAATTTGTATTAGCTTCATGGCATCAAAGATCATCGAAAATTTGGGTTTGAAACCCCCTCCTTAAAGGACGGCTTGACATTAATTGTGGTATAGTAAGAATATACCGAAAAGCGAAAACCAAGCAGTCGGTATTGCACCTTGAAAACTGGATCTAACAACGAAAATATTGATACATCCAATTGAAAACTGCTCTAAGTTGTGGGTGCTGTGGCTTCGGGTTTCCCAAAAATCACCTCTACAGTGACGTAATCTTCTGTGGCACCATCAGGAGTAAATGCAAAGGCTATGGTCAGTTCACCCGTGCCTTCAAGCAAAGATCTCAGCCATGTTCCTGCCATTAATAGGGGGGCTTCAAGGGGTAAGGCTGTTGCTGATCCTATTTGGTAGGTTATTGTTGAAGCAGAATCAGTGGCAAACATTTTTTTAGTTTTAATTACCAACAAGTTACTTTCTTGAATGCCACTTAAGGTAATTGTTTCAGAGGTATTGCCGGCATTCAGAGTCAAATTAAAGTGTTGATAAACTTCACTCTTGAGTGGTTGATTAGACAAGGAAAACTGAGGACCTCCAGGAATCGTCAGATTAACACCATACTTCATGTCTAACATTGATTTTTTCCTCTTAAATTTATTGATCAAAAATCAAGCCACTCCCCCACTTTTCAATTCTGTTATCTTGCACTTTCTACCTCTCATAATCTTCAATTCGGTTAATTTATACCAAAACCGCTCACAGAAACCCCTTGAAACTTATTGAGAATAGGCTCTTTTGAGTTAGTGATCACTTCTTAATTGCTAGTTTATTGCCATTAGGTTCTGCCAGTTGACAATGACAATTTCCTCAAGATTCTCTATAAAGTCTACTGAGTCTGAGATTTAGCTATTCAAGTTCCGTCGAACTCACGTTAGATTAGGTATTGAGGTAGAGAGATGATTGGTTTGAGAGAACAGGGATAATCAACAGGAACTCTAGTGTTCCTGTTACAGCCAGGAGAAATAATATACAACAATGCTAAACAATGCTACTGACTAACACTTAGCTATGCTGTGTGTGAGCCTTTGTATTCTTTGGCTTTCCCTCAATAGGCTACCTTCATCTTACCGATTCTCTAGAATTTTCTATCACGCGAAATTCGATATCGATATAAATCTTCATATTGGAATGCCGCTAAGTTATGGGATCTGCTTCATGAAACCTAGACAAACCTAGACAGGCTTGTTGTTCAATTCCTGCTTCAACCAAGGGAGACGGCTCCTTATCTATGGTCTAATGAACTGGCAAGTTTCCTGCCTGATGGAATATCCTAGACATTATATGGCATGATACAAGCGTGTATAATTTCTTGTGGGGGCGCACCATTAGAAGTGGTCAAAGAATATATCAAAAATCAATCAGGAGGCTTAGAAACTAAGAAATAAAGACGCTTTGCGGTTTATTTGCTGGTCGGGCATTCATCCCTAAGTTGTAGAATGTTAGGGAATTCTGCCCGACATTCGCTTAAAAATAACCTGAAAATCCCCTGAGAATTATTGATGAATTCCCCAGATTGGTTAGTAAGAGAGGATGGTTTGTGTGAGCCATGCCAGTTATCCGAAGACTGGGAATGGAAAGATAAGACTTATCGTTTCTATCGATTTTTAACGGATTTAGAAGATATCTTAGAGCAAACATCGAATGAAGAGCAAATTCTCTTGAAGCTTCGTCCTTTAGTCCGTCGTTTATTGACTAGCTCTTATTGGATACAAGGAGAGTATCTATGGCCTGATTCTCAACAAGGATGGTCAGTTGTCAATTTATATGATGAAATGAATTTTCCCTTAACTATCCAAATGGTGGTTTGGCTACCAGGACAAGTTTCTAAAATTCACAATCATGGCACCTGGGGCATCGTTGCTGTGATCAATGGAGAAGAAAAAAATACTTTTTGGCGAACAGAATCTGAAACTTTAGCTTCTGGGCGGATTCAAAAGGTAGGAGAAAAGACTATTTCTTCTGGAGAGATTATTAGTTTTACTCATTCAGCTATTCATTCCATTGAGATCATAGGAGAGGAACCTGTGATCAGTTTTAATATTTATGGCCCAACCAATTATCAACAACGATGGGAATTTGACCCTTTAAACCATACCGCCAAAAATTTTTAACAATTAAAAGATAATTAAATTTAGGTCTTGGATTGTTAACTTAAGTAAACTCATTGTTAACTGAATCAAAAGATTAGGAAAAGTTCCTAAAAATCCAGGCATAAATCATAAACCCTTCAGTAGAATCTGACTAGCTCTGCTTTTAAAGAGACACAATTTTGTAGCAAAGTCAACACTTTGTTAACAATAAAATCTGTTAAATAAAGTAATAGGATGCTATGACAGAATCTGTTCTTACAGGACAAATAACCACTTCAAGCGATCGCCCAAAAGTCCAAAAATGGATGAGACGCTTAGTGTGGAAAATCGCTATCGCGACCCTCCTACTCATGGCGGTAGGGAGTGCTACACGGGTGATGAATGCCGGATTAGCTTGTCCGGACTGGCCCCTGTGTTATGGTCAGTTAGTTCCCACCCAACAAATGAACCTACAGGTTTTCTTAGAATGGTTCCATCGGTTGGATGCTTCCCTGATTGGTTTGAGTACCCTAGCCTTAGTGGGACTGTCTTGGTGGTTTCGCCAAGAACTCCCCAAATGGCTGCCCTGGGCCTGTTTAGGGGCATTAGGGCTAATCGTCTTCCAAGGCATCTTAGGGGGTTTAACCGTCACGCAAATGTTGCGCTTTGATATTGTCACCGCCCATTTAGGAACCGCCCTCCTCTTTTTCGCCACCTTAGTGATCATCGCCCTCTGTCTAACCCCCTATCAAGGCACCACCACCGCCGGAAAACTGCGATGGGCCAGCCTCACTGCTGCTATTTTAGTCTATATCCAATGTTTATTAGGGGCGTTAGTGGGTTCCCGTTGGGCCCTGCATCAATGCTTTGGCGGTTCCCAACTTTGCGCTGTGATGAATAGTCATATTATCGGTGTAGTTCCTGCTACCTTAGCCACCTTAACCGTTGTTTTCATGGCCTGGCGGACTCCGGCACTTCATCCGACCTTGAGAAAACTAGCTTGGATAGCTGGTGGTGTAGTGGTGTTACAGGTACTTCTGGGGGTGGCCACCTTTTACCTACATTTACAGGTAGAACCCTTAACCGTGACCCATCATACCGTCGGGGCTGCTTTATTTGCTACCTTAGTCGCCTTGACAACCCTGGGAATGCGAGATGTATCAAGCAACAGGCAACAGGCAACAGGCAACAGTTGATTGCCTTTGTTTGTTTACCTATTTCTTTGTGTTTAGCACAATAACGTATCAATTAACAGAATTTGGTGTGAATTAATGATTGGGACTGATGTTGTCCGTCGTAACGAGAACTTTGTACAAGTGGTTAGAAGTTATTATCAGCTAACCAAACCGAGGATCATTCCTCTCCTATTAATTACCACGGCCGCTTCTATGTGGATCGCCTCTAAGGGGGAAGTGGACTCCTTTAAACTGTTGATTACTTTACTAGGAGGAACCCTCGCAGCCGCTTCAGCACAAGTGATGAACTGTATTTATGATCGAGACATTGATTATGAAATGTTGCGGACTCGGGCCCGTCCCATCCCTTCAGGCCGAGTTCAATCTCGTCACGCCCTCATTTTTGCAGTGGTATTGGCGGTGATTTCTTTTAGTCTCTTTCTCATCTATATCAACCTTCTCAGTGGCTTATTGGCCATGTCTGGCATTGTCTTCTATATGCTGGTTTATACCCACTTTCTCAAGCGCAATACCCCTCAAAATATCGTCATTGGTGGGGCTGCGGGTTCCATTCCTCCTTTGGTGGGTTGGGCTGCGGTAACGGGGGATCTCAGTTGGGCCCCTTGGATCTTGTTTGCCATTATTTTCCTCTGGACTCCCCCCCATTTTTGGGCGTTGGCTTTGATGATTAAGGATGATTATGCCCAGGTGAATGTTCCCATGATGCCGGTCATAGAAGGAGAAGAGTCAACCGTCCGTCAAATTTGGTGGTACACCTTATTAGTGATTCCTTGTACCCTGTTGCTAGTGTATCCTGTGGGGGCTTCTGGTTGGCTGTATGGGGCGATCGCGATCCTGTTAGGGGCGATATTTCTCAAGAAAACCTGGTTACTGAAACAAAACCCCTTAGATAAGGATATGGCGCGATCGCTGTTTAAATTTTCTATCCTCTACTTGATGTTATTATGCACCGCGATGGTCGTAGATAGTTTACCCCTTACCCATCAATTGTTCACGGCTATGATTAATTTTGTTAGCTGATAGGGCAAATGTAGAATTTAGAATGTAGAATTTAGAATTTTTATGTTTCTTCTTTCTTCATTCTTCATTCCCTCACTATCCCAGTTCCTTCAAGAATGAATAATCAAGTGATCTAAACTATCTTGTAAGTTTTGCGTTAGACTGGCGACAGCTTGACGGCGACTTTTTTTATAAGCATCAAAACGATCGGAAACGGAGATAGGATCACCGACTGTGATCAATGCTTTTTGTTGACCCAGTTGGGGCCGAAAGAAAGGATTTTCTCTTTTAATTTTTGCGACAAAATCCCACAATAATAAAACGGTATCGGCAAACCGTTCAGCACTGGGTTTATCTTTGACATAATACCCGGTTACTGCCACAAAAGACTCTACTAAACGCATATGCCACATTCTTAAACTGGCTTCTTCAGCAATGCGATCGCCTAATCCTTTTTCGACTGATGATAGTTTATTCATCTCCTTAAAATCATCCCGATAAATATATTCCCATCCCGCTTGTTCTAAACGACGACAGCGATCTATCATAGTCCCTTTCGGTTTCAGATTAAAGTAGGTTTCTGCGACTTCTAAGGCAATATTGAGTAATTTTTCTAATCTCTGTTGTAAATTTTGGTCTGATAGCTTCGGTAACTCTTGATGATAAAATTGTCGATAAAAGGTTTCCATCACCCCTAAAAAGTGTCCCCCTAATTGATATAATCGTTCATACAATTTTGCAGGATCTAAGGAATGATTTGTAGGAGAAATACCCGCATCTTCTTCTAACTGAGTTAATAATTGTTCAATGGCTTGCCAAGGGGGAGAGAGATAGAAATATTGAATACCAATAGGAACAATAAAAACCGTTTCTTTGCGCTTTGCTTTCTGTAAATCTTCTGCACACCAAAACCCCAATTGAGAGATCCCTGGTTCTAGGGGACTAATAATTTCATTATGCCCATTTGTCGCCCCTTCTGGTGCTGCTGCAAGCGGAAATTGACTATTAACCAATAACTCTCTTGCTGAACGTAACCCAGGGATATCTAACTTACCCCTTTGTATGGATGTACCCCCTAATTGAGAGTATAACCAACCTACAGTAGATCCTGCCCACAGGGGAATCCCTCTGTCATACATAAAGTGGGAATGAAGGGGATTTTTTAACTTAATTTTCTTGTCTTTTGCTACTTTTGGCAGCAGTTTCCAGACTAAATATCCCATACAATAAGGATCGTTAACACTGGGATGACGAAAGGCTATTAAAAAGCGAATTTTTCCGTCTTGAAATTGTTGATAAAAGTCCACTAATTGTTCAACATTATTCCCTTCAATTTCTTGAATAGTGGTTTGCAATTGTAACCATAAAGGTAGCAAAGTTTTGACCCCTCGGTAGATCCAGGGATTAAAATTAGGGGGAATAAATCCTAAAGGGGGTTGAGCATGAATTGAGGTTTGATTCATTTTTAAAATTTATAATTGATCGAGCTTAGACCTAATTTCATTAATTTCTGCTTGGGATTTTTGGGCTTTTAATTTTGCTATTTCTTTGTCTACTTTTTTGCTATTTTCTAACTCCATAAATTTACTTTCTAGGGGATCGGGGATTTTACCCATCATGGCTGATTGTGTTTCTAATTCTAAAATTTGTTGATCAATTCTTTCAAAAAGATTATCAGAATTATAAGGATCAAAATTGCCTAACACTTCATGGAGTTTTTGGGATGCCATAGCGGAACGGAGTCGGGCTAAATAAAGGTTCTTTTTGGCCTTAGCTTCCCGTTCTTTATGTTCAACTTTTCTTAACTCATTTTTAAGTCTCTGAATAATCTCAGTTTGTTCCATGAGTTGGCTTTGAATACTATCAGCTTGTTGTTGATAAGATTGACGTTTTAATAAGGCTTCTCTGGCTAAGGTTTCATGGCCTTTGGACATAGCTAACTCTGCCCTTTCGTACCAGGTTTCGGCAGCTTTTTCATAACGAGATAATTGACGTTCTGCGCTTTTGTGAGTTGCGATCGCTTCTGCTAAAGCGCGACGCATGGCAATTAATTCTTGTTCCATCTGGGTGATGGCTTCATCTAATAATTTTTCAGGGTCTTCTGCTTCATGAACTAAGCTATTAAGATGACTCTTAACAACGCGACTCACTCTTTCTAACCATCCCATTCTTGTTCTCCCAATCTTCTATTAATTTTGGCTTCTAATAACAGTGTACCAAGATTTTTGAACTTAAGTAATCACTAACAATTGAGCAATAATAGCTATCACAAACAAACATGACTTGTTAGGGAATATTTATTGTTTCTGAAGCTTCGGAATCTAAAATTTCCCGTTGTTGCAGTTGTTCAAGATGTTTCACTTGTTGGGGTAATAACTCTGGAGAAAGTTCATTGAGTCCATTTTGCATTTCTAAACGGGTTTTATGATTGAACCCCAGAGGAATATTTGTTTGATTATTTTCTTCCATTTTTAACTGTTGTTTAATCGCTTGACGAACTTGCTCATCTTGGGAAACTGGTTGGTTATTGATAGGAGGTGGTGGGGGTTGAATGGTCATGGAAGGAACAGGACGAGGAATCTCTGCAACGGGAATAGAAGAGGAGGTTTTTGGGGTTTGAGGTACCTTTAAAGGGGTTGCAGACAGTCCGTAATTAGGTGGGGTTTGGGGTTGTAGAGAAGGGGGTAAAATGGCGTTGGTCAAGCTTAACGGTTGATTGACGTTCACCACCTGTTGGGTTGAGGCCGAAGGGATAGGAGAGGGTTTCTTTGCTGGTTGAGGAGACTGGGTAGAGGTTGAGGGGTTGGAAACGGTACTGAGTCCATCTAAAATGACCTTATTGGGGGATTTTCTGGCAATATTAAGACTGTTGGGGATGGATAAGCTAGGAGAAGCGGTATCTAGGTTCAAGGTAGCTGAGGGAGTGTCTTGAGGGGTTTGCTGCATTTTCCATAGTTGGACTCCAGCTACGGCTACATTAGTCACTACAATCAATGATAATGATCCGAGTCCCCAAGGGGTAGATAAGGATATTAACCCTTGTTTTAACCATAAGGGTAAAGGATCATCGTTTTCTGGTTGGCTGGGTTCGTCCTGTTCTAAAACGGGATAATAGGTCAGGTTAATGGTGGTTTCCTCTTCATCAAGGGTAGAGACGTTCGTTGGTGTTTCTGCAATAATTTCTGCATCAATGGGTTCGTCTCCAGGATTATTCGTCTGGGAAGGGTAATTATGACTATTTTTAATAGAATTATACTTATTATGAGGATTCATGGTCATTCAGCGATTATTATTAGGGTTTTGTATATGTTTAGGTTTAACACATTATTGTTATCAGTTGTCAGTTATCAGTTATCAGTCATCAGTTGTCAGTTTTTTTGTTTGTGACTCGACATCTTTTTAGAATTGTGTTATTCTGCATTTAGTAAGGTATATTGGGGAAATAGTAAGTACATAAGGTAAGTAAAAAGCTTAGACATCTTAGGAGTGCATTTCTACAATAAAGCGACTTAAAATCCCTTTTGGCATAAAATCATAGTGATAACGAAATTTGAGATTATTGTTAGTATTCCAAACATAATTGGGAGAATTTTGATCTAATAATTGAGGTGCAATATAAGTTCCACTAGGAAGTTCATAACAAAGTTTAAACCGTTTCATTAATTCCAGTAGTTGTCTATATTTTCCTTGATAACGATCATCACGCCAAATGGTTTCTAAGTCATCAAAATTAAATTTTCCTAACTTTTCTTTGATGGGATTATTTTCTCGTTTCAATAATTCATAAACTGCTTGCGTTCCCCATTCAGGATTAAGAATTACGGTATCGTATAAAACAGAAGCTTTATCATCTTGAAAGTGCAGGATAATACCTAAGTCATGAAAAAATTGACTTAATATTAATCTACCGTCTTTCTTGTCATGGGTTTCATCGAATAAACTTTTCAATATTAACTTTTAATATAGGTAAATCATTGTCCGCTAACTTTTTGGTCTTTTTATTTTTTAAAAGTCCCCAGTTCAACCGATTATCCCCTATGAGAAAATCTTTTGTGGAAATCACCTTATAGAATATAGATAGTGTTTGTTTAATTTATTTTCCATGACTACTACTCAAACAATTCCTAGACCTCTTAGTTTTGACGACTATATTAATGACTATCCAGAAGATGGTAAACAATATCAATTAATTGAAGGAAAATTAGTCGAAATGATGCGTCCTATCGGAAAACATGAAGAAATTGGCGGATTTATTGCCCTTGAGTTAGGCTTAGAAATTAGAAGGTTACAGTTGCCTTATTTTATCCCTAATACGGCTGCAATTAACGCTAAAAGACCGAATACTGGTTATGTTCCTGATCTAATTGTCTTGGATAGAGAAAATTTAGTCAATGATCCTTATTGGGAAAAAGCATCCTCGATTTCTTTGGGAAATTCTGCTAAATTAGTAATAGAAATTGTTAGTTCTAATTGGCGTGATGATTATTTAAAAAAGTTTGATGATTATGAATCTTTAGGGATAGAAGAATATTGGATTATTGATTATTTAGCTAAAGGTTCAGCCCGATATATCGGAACACCAAAAGAACCAACGATTTCAATTTATCAGTTAGTTGATGGCGAATATCATCCTAGTTTATTTAAAGGAGAAGAACGTCTAATTTCTCGGGTTTTTCCTGAATTAGTGTTAACAGCTAATCAAATGTTTAAAGCCAGCACTTAAATGTCTTCTGGATTAATTCCTAAATCTCTTAATTTTGCTGCTAATTTTTCAGCTTTTTTCCGTTCATTTTCTGCCCGTTGTCGTTCATTTTCTGCCCGTTGTCGTTCATTTTCTGCCCGTTGTCGTTCTTCTATGTAACTGGAAAAAGGTTGTCCATCAGGATAATAAATAATTAAATCAGGTTCTGCTAATTGAAAACGTATGCCTAAACGGGGACTTACCCAACTATCAATTTTTTCAATAACTTCTAATTTTTCTGCATTTCTGATCAACCCACTAAAATCATTTTTATTTGGGTCATAAATATAATATTCTTCTACTCCATGATGTTCATAAAATAATAATTTTCGATTCATTTCTGCCTGGGTATTTCCTGGGGAAAGTATTTCAAAAACAACTTGAGGTGCAATATTATCCTCCTTCCATTGTTGATAAGATCCTCTATCTCCTTTAGGACGACCAAACACCACCATCACATCAGGAGCTTGTCGTTTTTTGTTATTATTTTCTATGGGATACCACAATAAATCTCCTGCTACAAATACTTGGCCATCTTCGGCAAATAACCAATCCAAATTAGCTTTAATGGTGGTAATCCAACGAAACTGAACTGTATTATCCGCCATAGGGTTACCATCTCTTTCAGGATAACTAATTTCTGATTTATTGGTGTTTTCTACTTGTACAACCATAGAATGAATGATTAACGATTGAAGCCCCTTGCTTTTAGTTTAAGACTATTTCGCTTTACTTACCACCAATGAGGGGGGCATTTAGCCTCCCTTTTTTCGTTCCTGTTGTTACCTATGTCTACGATAAGCTCCGATCAGTTCCTTGAACAACAACTTGACCAGCTTATCCCCCACACGGGCTTTGCCCCATTGTTTGAGTGAGCTATTACCTGAGTAGTCAGGGTCAATCTTGCCATCCTTAGTCAACCTTGCCTGAATATCATCAAGATAGCGATCGTATAATTCCTTGACCCGTGGCTTAGGATTTTTCGGGGGTGACATGGCCATCGTCCGCTTAGCCCACAGATACAACTGAATCCTGGCTAAAACCGAACCCGTCACGATGTGTCCCTTTTTCTTCCCAGATTCCCAAGGCTTCACCGCTTTTCCCAAACAGGCATGGAACCGATTGAGTCCCACACGCTTCGTTACCGGCTTCCCACTTTTCCCGAATTTGCGAGGCTTAATCTTCCTTAATTCCCTACCATTGGGATCTAAGAACTGCTCGAACGGATGTACTTGACAAAGGATGATCGTGCGATCGTAAACGCCAAGGTTAAAACAATCGAAAGCATCATTATAGAAAGCATATTTAGGATTAGCTAAAAACTCTTGAAAAGCCTTTCTAATCTGAATCCTACGCTGTTTAAGTCTAACGATTTGTTGGCTTAGTTTGACTAACTGGGGACTGAAACCGCATTTTTGTACAGTCCCTATAGACTTTTTAACAATTCTTAACCAGTGTTCTCGCCATTTAGGGGTTTGATTACTACTACTAATAAATAACCAGATCCCATCTACCTTATCCGAAGACTTAGACTTACTATTTTTTGCTTCTGGAAATTCCGTATGAAGCAAGTTCCTAGCACGGTTAACAATCGGCTTCAACTCACGGTTAATCCGTTCATGTTCTAAAAATAACTGATAGGTTGCATGAATCTCAGGACATTTCAAAGAAAGGAAAGCAGACAGGTTATTAATATTAAGCCATCCGCAATAAGCCAAAGCTGTAGCGTCATGGTAATCATCCTTATAATCCCATCCACAAAGCTTACGATAAGGGACTAAGCTTCTGTTACTAATAAACCTCACTTCCTTACCAGCATCCAACAAAGTGTTAAACCATAGTTTAGAGTAGTTACCCGTGGGTTCCATGATAAAAATGTCCCCTAAACTTATTAATTTTTCAAGGTGCTGTAAATTGGTTTCTATCTCATAAAAACAAGCTTGATCATAAAAATCAGTCGCCTTAGTTATAGGGTATTCGAGATAGTCATCAAAACATCAAAACTCATCGGTACTGCCACGGATTTGTAGCAACCGACATCTAAGCCTACAATGATTTGATTGTCCATTCTTTTCTAACATTATCAGGGCATACTTTTGACCCTTTTAATCCCTAGCGTCTTTTAATGCCCAAAGCCCGAAACGGCTGATTAGTTTAGAAGACAGAAGAGTTAAAAGGATCATGGGGATAGCGTCTATTAAAAAAGAAAGACAGAAACGTCTATTTATTGTGAAAGACAGAATTATCCCCAGATGGGAAAGGGTAGCGAACCCCCTCCATTCCCCCTACTCCTAAGAGTAGGTAGGATGCAGAAAGTTAACTATTTAAGAAGGGACGTAAGAAAGGGTTAAAAATCAATAATAGAATCCTCATTTTTATCATCAGTTTGATTGTATTTCTCAGGGTAAAGAATGCGGTCAAGGGATTCAGAAAGGATTTTAACAAAGTCTTCCCAATCCCCTTGTATGGGTTCTTCGTTAGTATCGATATGAACTTCGATTTTTCTCGGTTCATATTGTCGGACTTGTCGAGTTTGGGTAACTACTATTTTCATG
>JASJDD010000227.1 GCA_030065735.1 Crocosphaera sp. | reverse complement strand
TTTAACGTCTTGATAACAGACAGCTTGGATTGAGTTTCTATTAGTCAAATTAGGTTTAACAGTCTTATTAATGTAGTTACAAGCATCAGCAAATGCCTTAGCAGTATCGTCTAATAATTGACGCTGCTCAGGGGTAGGTTGAAACTTGACAACTAAAGTTAAGACTTGTTTCATCGACCTTAAAAATTCACGGACGTAAGTTTAGCATAATATCGTGTGCAAAGCACGTTTGTTTGTTGGTCGCAATTCCTCCCACGAACTTCGTGCCTTGTTCGGGGGTTCCTTGCGACATTTCGGTGAGAGCAAAAAGTGACTAACTTGGCTCAACAGTTGCCATATCAAATCTTAATATAATAAGCCTTGGGGATATTATATGATTTAATCTTTGTTGAGGAATATTTAACAATTAAACAAAGGGGATTATTTAATGGTGTTAACTCAGGAACAAACAGATAACTTACTCTATAAGGTTGCTGAAGAAATTAGCCTCAAAACTTTTAATACTGATGATGAGAACCTTTTAAAGTCTTTGGTTGAATGTTTGGGGGATACGCGGGGGATGACTCGACTTCGGGCTGCACAAACCCTTGGAGACATCGGTCAACCAGCAACCCCTTTTTTGTTAGATGCTTTGGCTAATCACTCAAATGTCGTTGTCAGAAGGGCTGCAGCTAAAACGTTAACCCTGATTGCTGATCCTCAGACGATTCCCCAGTTAGTCCATTCTTTCCTCAATGACGAAGATACGGTGGTTCAAGGGTCATCCGTAGGCGCATTAGCTAGAATGGGAGAAGCAGGCGTTCTTCCTTTACTAGATATTTTAGGTTCTCCAGATATTCCCGAAAGTGCTAAAGGTCATGCAGCTTGGGCATTGTCATTTATTGGGGGAAAAGGGAAAAAGTATTTAGAACAGGCGATCGATAATGACTCGCCAGTGGTTCGCAGTGCTGTTATTGGGGCGATCGCCAAAGTAGTCGCTGAAGAACCAGATCAAGATTTATTAGATATCCTGGTCAAGTCTCTCAGTGATCCCGACTCAAACGTACGCTGTGAAACAGCAGCAGTCTTAGGAAACCTGACTTATCAACCCGCCATTCCTAACCTTGTTGAGTTACTCGATCATGTTGATGAGGAAACCAGAAAATCAGCAGCTTTATCCTTAATGAAGATTGGTGACCCCGTGGTTTTAGAATCTTTACGAGAAGCTTTAAATACCGAATCAACAACAATTCAACCCATCATTAAACTAGCCATTTCTCAACTTGAACGTATTCACCAAGAAACCATATCTTAACGAAGTCAGAAGTTCCTCACTGCGTTCCGGCGCTATCGCACAGAAGTTCCTCACTACTACCATGCGCTTTCTTTGTGAGTAACTTGGTTGGGAAGAAAAACCTGCGGAATCACCGAGCCATTTCCGCTCTCGAAACCTACTAATTGTTAGTAGATTTTGTTACAGGTTATCAGGAAAAAAGTAGGTGCTATAAAATAGTAGCAAGCCCAGGAATTCTTCGCCATCACTTAACCTGATGAGACATCAGCAATTAGCGAAAAATCCCTAGACTTGCGCTTGAATAATTTATCCTGTCACGAATGTACCGATGTTATTAATCGGTTCATCAACTAGGATAAAGAGTTGATAGCGTAGTCAAGAAGTGCGTTGTACTCAACTAATGCTTGAGCAGACATATCACGAGGAGCGCAACCACGGTTACGAGCATAGCTAAGAGCTTCAACGTAGGGAGCGGTAGGTAAGCTTAAAGCGCGATAAACTTCACGTTGACCAGCAATACCCCATTCATCAAGAGGACCGGTACCACCAACAACTAAGCAATACTGAATCAGACGTAGATAGTGCTTGATGTCACGAGCGCACTTTTCTTTGAAGACTGGGGTGGAGTTAGCTTCACCAGCATCGTTTAAGTAAGGATATTTCTTGATGCAAGCATCATAAGCTTCTTTAGCAACATTCTCAAGATTAGCACCTAACTTTTCAGCCGCTTCTAAACGAGCAGCAGCACGCTGGATACTGCCTTGTACAGATTCTAAATCTGAAGTGCTAGGAAAACGACCTGCTGCATCAGCAGCAGCAATAACGGTGGTAACAACTGATTTCATTTCTTAATGATCTCCCTATTAGTGGTGTTGATTATTTTTGAATTTTTTGGTTGATTAAATCTTTTAGCTTAATCAAACTAGCTCAGAGCAGAAATCACGCGGTCAAAATAGCTAGAAGCTTCAGCAACTAAGCTAGCGCAACGATCTTCTACTACAGGAGCGCCCATAATCCGCTTTTTACCACCAGCACGAGCATCACTGGGGGTATCTTGGATGTGAGCAGCTGCTTGAGCTTTCATGATTTGAACAGCACGCACGGTGGAGGTAGCAGGAACACCTAAAGCTGCATAGGTTTCTTTGAGACCATTGAGACAGCGATCATCAAGTACAGAAGGATCACCAGCTAATAGAGCGTAGGTTACATAACGTAAAATGATTTCAGCATCCCGTAAGCAAGCAGCCATGCGACGGTTAGGATAGCAGTTACCACCCGCTTGGATTAAACCTTGGTTTTCGCAAATCATTCCAGCAATAGCATCAGAAACCATGCAGCTTGCATTACTAGCAATAGCATTAACAGCATCTAAACGTCTGTTACCACTAGCAACGAAAGCTTTGAGGGCATCAATATCAGCTACGGGTTTGGTGCTGGCATCTGCTGAAACTACAGCTTTTGAAAAAGCATCAAGCATTGAGTTCTCCTTGAATCAATTAGACAAAAAGTGACTTTTTGAGATTGGTTAGTTAACCGCTGGGTTACTTTTGACTAACCAAGTTCAAGAAAAAGAATAAACGCTAGGTGTTCCGTCTGTCTCATTTATGCAAAAGAAAGTCACATTTTGTAATATTTTAAAGATTATACTTTCAGAAAATAGACTTTGGCAACAACAGTCCTATGGAAAACTTCAGCAATCATCAAACGAGAAAAACTGAGGAGCAGTTGCTTGTGCTACACGAAAAGTTAAGAAAGATTACAAGAGGTACTCATCCTAACTTAGAAGAAATCGAGTTGATTAAGCAAAGAATTAGAAAAGTTCTCCCAAGTGTAGATACAGGAAAAGCACTCCCCTATAAAAAAACCCTAAGTGGCAGAATACAGATTTTGCAGATGAGTTATACTCGAAGCCAAACAGATGAACTGATTGAAACAGAAATAGATCACTTGAAGTTCTTTGCTAGAACAGTGGCAGAACTAGGGTTAGAACTAGAAATCTTGACCAACGGAAAAAGTCGAGGGGATATTGAACAGGAATTAGGCAAAGATGAATATCAGGCACTCCAGTACACCATAATAGAAAGCCAGAAACCTGTGTGGAAGTGGGCAGAAGACGGTGTGGAATACCTAGAAAATGGACGAGTAGCTATACTCAATCCATTCAATGATCAACTGCTGCAATGGGCGATGACAGAGAGTCGCAGACATCGATGGACAGGGAAAATTGACCAGGAGAACTTAGAAGAAGCACTCTTAAACGATCATTTATGGATTCCTCTAGGGATAAGTGTTAATGCTGTCAAGATGGGATTGGAGCGAGAATGTCCAGCGCAAATCAAGGGACAAGATATTTGTCACCTTAGAGCATATATAGAAGGAGGGAACATGATCACAGGAGAAGATCGGACTGGTAAACCTGTGATTATCATTGGCAAAGATGCGATCGGAGCAACTGTCTACATCTATCAACTGAATGACGACGATGTGAGGCAAATTATCTGTGAAGATTTTGGGTTAGAAAGCATCGAGCAAGTTATCTGTGTCGAACAGCCCGGACAATTCCATCTGGACATGGGTATGCTGTTTATGGGAAATGGTCTGGTGATAGTGAATGAGAGCCGCAAGATCCTTAAAGATGCACTCGAAATGGCAGAAATAGCCCCTTGTTTAACAACGGAGAAAATGGCGGCGAAGCTAAAGTTACAATATAAACTAGAGGAACAAGCCGTAAAAGATTTAGAAGCAGCAGGTTTAGAAGTCAGACGAGAGACATTAGCCAATAATGTGCTTTATAACTTTTTCAATGGTGAGTTTGTAGAGGGAAAAGATGGATATAACTATTACATCACCAACGGAGGACCACAAGAGCAGGAGGAAAAGTTTAAGACTTTGATGGTAGAGCAATGGAAAGTGGTGAAAAAAGTAATTTTCAGTCCTAAAGATGCAGCACACAAAAGTCTCCAAGAAAAAGGAGGAGTAGGATGCAGAATCAAGGGAAAACACAAGTAATACCAAATCCGATTATCAAACCCATCTTATCCTTGAGAAGAGGCAGGGGGCTTCTAGGCAGGAGGCAGGAGGGTTTTCAAGCGTTATACTTATCAAGTTCAAAGGGGGGTATCTAAAGCGGATTTGGTATAATCTCCATCTTTTTTGACACTCCCACGAGTAGAACTGTGTGAGATTTTTGCTTCATCAGCTAGACCAGATTCCATTCCTTTATTACGATTTGTGACTTTCTTGGTGAGAAATGAGACAGGGGTGAAGGTTTTTCTTTATGGTCAGAAAAGGTTTTAGTCTCTCCTTTTTGGTTTATGTTTCAGCCTTTTCTACAATACCTAGAAAAAGAACTCTTCAGTCGTTTTGCCTTGACCAGTCTTCCCGTTCCTTCAGACTTGGAATTCCAAATCAGTCAACGGGGTAAAAATCCCGCCATGATTGAAAGCTGGTGCTATCAATGTCCCCAGTTGCGGAAAATCCGCTACACTTATATCAATGCTGGAGAAACTGCCCAGATTTTTAATAGTGTCATTTATCCCAGCTATGAATACGACTTACCCTTACTTGGGATTGATTTCTTATCCTTTAATCAGAAAAAAATCTTAGTGGTTTTGGATTTTCAGCCCCTGTTTCGTGATCCAGACTACTTAGAGAAATACATTGAACCCATGGCCCCAATTCGTAAGAAATATAATGAATTGGCGCAAGATTTAGAAATGAAGTTCTATGATGCCAATCAATATTTTTCTCCCTATTTATTATTTGCTAAAACTGATGCCGAAACGGTTATCAATCGTTTATTTCCAGCTTATCAAGAATATATTCAATTATATTGGCAACTCGTAGAACAAGCCGAAGCAAAAACAGAGCCAGCCGACATTGAACGCATCGTCAAGGCACAAAAAGACTACGATCAATATAGTGCAGAACGAGATCCCGCATCAGGGCTATTTAGTAGCTATTTTGGTCATGAATGGTCTGAGAAATTTCTCCATGAATTTCTGTTTGAAGACGCTGTTCCTGTGACGGTTGCTCCTAGGAAAAATTAACCCTAAATACCCATTATTTTGATGAAAAAAAAGGGTTTCAAGCCTCCCCCGAAAGTTGGAGGTAATTCTAAATTTGCCCATTCTAAATTCTAAATTCTAAATTCT
Organism: Crocosphaera sp.; assembly: GCA_030065735.1. Lineage (GTDB taxonomy): Bacteria > Cyanobacteriota > Cyanobacteriia > Cyanobacteriales > Microcystaceae > Crocosphaera. Next base: position 2,480 of record JASJDD010000227.1, on the reverse strand, counting down.
AAATTCTGATTGACAGTTTTATGACCCTTTACCAACCCTTCTTAGACCATGCTTTAACCCTAATGCAAGAACAACTTTCCTTGCAACCCTATCCCATACCCAAAGGGTTTGAGAGAAAAGAAGAGACGACAGGAAAGGGGAAAAGGCTCGAAACCGTTGTTACTACTAGCCACGCCTTTAAATCCCCTAAACTCAGACAAATTCGAGCCGCTCATGTTCAAGGGGGTAGTTCTCTACAAGTTCTCAACTTCGTCATCTTCCCGCAGTTAACTTATGATTTACCCTTTTTTGGGGCAGATTTAGTCACTTTGCCTGGGGGACACCTCATTGCTTTGGATATGCAGCCGCTTTTCCACAATGCCCTTTACCAAAAGCAATATACTGACCCGATCTTACCCCTCTTCAAACGTCACCAACAACATCTACCCTGGGGTGGAGACTTTCCAGAAGAGGCAAAAGCCTTCTTTTCCCCGGCTTTCTTATGGACTCGTCCTCAAGAGACGGAAGTGGTAGAAACAAGAGTTTTTCAAGCTTTTCAGGACTATTTGCAAGCTTATTTGAACTTTGTCAAGGAAGCTGAACCCGTGACGGATAGTCAAAAACTCAAAGAGATCCTGGAAGCACAACGGAGTTATGTTGCTTATCGAGCCGAAAAAGATCCAGCGCGAGGAATGTTTACCCGTTTTTATGGGGAAGCATGGACAGAAGAGTATATTCATGGATTCCTCTTTGACTTAGAACGTCAACTGGTAGGGGTTTCCTAAATATCAAGATTGTAATCAAGGTCAAAAAATGTTAAGTTTTTTGACCTTGCTAAACCGAAGAAACTCCCAATCAAATAAGCTTAAAACTAACAAAAATCGAGTCAAGTCAATTAACGTGAGTCCGGTGTTAGGAGTTCGGAGTTCGGAGTTATGATTTTTTTAACGAGAGAATGAGGATTTGAGACTTCTGATTTGAGTCAGTTTTCTACAAATTTCCTTATATCGAACTCAGGTAATTCATCAACGGCTCAAAATAAAACCCTATATATCCATACACCCATTATGACGATTCCTTTGCTCAGCTATTCCCCCACCAGTCAAAACCAGCGTGTAGCCGGCTATGAAGTCTTTGGTGATGAACAACCGAGACTTTACAATACTAAAACCCTGCCTTCACCTGTTGAGATGGATAATTTAATCAGGGCAGCGTACCGACAAATTTTTAACGAGCAGCAAATGCTAGAGTGCAACCGCCAAAAATTCTTAGAATCTCAACTTAGATTTGGCCAAATCACAGTACGAGATTTTATTCGTGGGCTATTACTTTCTGAACCCTTTGTTGAGCGCAATTATCAACCGAATAATAACTATCGATTGGTGGAGATGTGCGTTCAACGGGTTTTGGGACGGAATGTTTACGGCGATCGCGAAAAAATGGCCTGGTCTATTGTAGTGGCCACAAAAGGGTTACAAGGATTTGTTGATGATCTGATTAATAGTGAAGAGTATCTCAAGAATTTTGGCGACGATATTGTTCCCTATCAACGGCGGCGAATCTTGCCGAGCCAATCTCAAGGGGAGTTACCCTTTGCCCGTATGCCTCGCTATGGAGCCGATCACCGCGCCCAATTAGAAGCAATGGGCTATTTCCGTCCCCTTCAACCCACTTATCGCTGGGCATGGCAACAGCCTCCTTATCCAGCATGGGTTCGTTTGACGGGTAAAGTCATTACCATCACTGGTGCGGGGCTATTAGGGATGGGCGTGATTGTGGTCGCCTTAGCTGCTTGGGGCATTATTAGCCTCTAGTGGCAAAAGCAAAAAAAGTTTATTTATGGAGAACTTGTATGAGTAGTCAATTAAGCGAAAGAGCTAAACAATTAATTCCCAAAGCCAGAATTGTCAGTTTTAAGCGTTGGAAAAGCTTACATTCAGATGAAATTCTGCAAATTTTTCAGCAAGCAGACGATCAAGGTCGTTATTTGACCGATGAGGACTTAGCACAGATCAAAGCCCTCTCCCCACAACAGTCATCGGCAGTTGAACGATCTCGACTGTTACGAGAACAAGCTGATTCAATTGTTAATTATGCCAGAGAACAAGTTTTGGCAACCTATCCCCAAATTACAGAGGTCGGGGGTGGTCTTTACCCCCCCGAACGGGCCGAAGCTTGTTGGCGAGATTTTTGGCATTTTCTGCGCTGTATCACCTATGGAATTGCGGGAAACAGTCCTCAATTTACCAGCTTAGAAGGACTAAAAAATATGGAGTTGCTCTATCAAGAATTGCAGGTTCCCCTGGATGCCATGATCTGTGGCTTAGAAAACTTGAAAATCTATAGCTTAGAGCAATTTAGTCCGGAACAACAGGGGGAATTAACTCCCTATTTTGAGCATTTAATCAGCCATTTGAAGGATTTTCACATCAAGGCTAAAAATAAGGAGTCTAAGTGAACTACCAACACCGAATCAAAGATTACGGTGTGGGCTTCCTACC
>JASJDD010000226.1 GCA_030065735.1 Crocosphaera sp. | reverse complement strand
GCAGATAATCCACAAGCCTACGAATTTTCAGGTCAGAGAATTAAGAGAGGTTTGTATCGGACTTTGGAGAAAAAATTAGTCAATTCAGATATTAATGGTTCTGCTAACATTGGACGTAAAAGTAAAGCCAATCTCTTTGAAAAGAGAGAGGTATTAGAGGGGCAAATGGCGCGCTCCAAGACGATTCTTTATCGTGTAAAGAATCCCCATCGCCTTGCGTTGGGGTAGTTCAAGAGCTTCTTGTCTTATTATCCTCAATTTTGTCTTGAGTGTTGTTTTGCTTTTGCTAAAATATTGCTTTAACTTATCTTATTTTTGATAATCTATGATTTATTTTAATGGCTTTTTCTGCTTAGTATAACTTCATTAAAAAATGGATTTTCCTGATTTTCCTAAAATTTGCCTGAAAATCAATCCTTGTATTTTTGTAAATTTTCAGATATACTATATTTGGAATAAGCTAGAGGTAGTCTGTGCAAAAATTAAGACAAAAGTCTAGAAAGTCCTTATTTTCCTAGATTTGACCAAAGTGTTATCAAAAAAAGTGTGGAAATCATTACCTGATTTTTTAACTAATACTAATATTCTATAAATAATTTTTGTAAACAGGGCTTGACAAAAATTACAATAAGAAAGCAAAAAATTTACTGCTGATTACAGGATTGAGCGGGTAGAATGTCTGTAAATTGTTGATATTGAGATAAATAGTTTTCGAGCAGCGCAAATTGAGATAAATTTAAACGATAATAGATCCAACGGCCCTCTTGACGCGATCGCACTAATTGAGCATCCTTAAGGTTTTTCAGATGAAAAGAGAGCTTAGATTGATTAATATCCAGTTTTTCACAAAGATCACAAACACATAATTCTTGCGTTTTTAGTAACGCCAAAACTTGTAAACGAATGGGATCAGATAATGCCCGAAAACCCAATAAAATAGTTGATAAATCCCTAGAAGTTGCCCTTACCATCAATAAATAGTCAAAATAAGTCTGTTTATTCCTATCATAAAGCAAGAGGAAACAACTGATAACTGTTAACTGCTCACTGATAACTGAACCCAATGCCTCGTCAACGTTCAAAATCCGATCTACCGACAAAAATTTGTCCTGTTTGTGGCCTTTCCTTTACATGGCGAAAAAAATGGGCCAAATGTTGGCATGATGTAAAGTATTGCTCCGAACGATGTCGCAGAAGACGTTCTCAAATACAGGATAACAATTCATGACTACAACCCAACCCAAACTAATCATTCATGGAGGTGCCAGTTCCCTAGAGGATAAAGGCGGTTTAAAGAAAGTGCGTACCTCTCTCCATAGTATCGTCACCGAAGTGTATCAATTGTTAAGTGATGGGGGAACCGCCGTGGATGCAGTGGTGAGGGGTTGTCAGTTACTGGAAAATGAACCCAGTTTTAACGCAGGAACCGGATCGGTGTTACAATCCGATGGACAAATTCGTATGAGTGCGTCCCTGATGGAAGGGTTGAGTCAAACCTTTAGCGGTGTGATTAATATATCTCGTGTGAAAAATCCCATCGATTTGGCCAAGTATTTGCAAGATGAAAGCGATCGCATTCTTTCGGATATGGGGGCCATGGAATTAGCCAGAGAATTGAATATCCCTGTTTATGACCCCTTAACGGAGTTTCGCGCTCAAGAATGGATAGAAGAATGGAAAGATGATTTTCAGCGCAAAATGGGGCGTTTATTCGCCAGTACAGAGTCTTCTGAAGCACGCAGGGGAACCATTGGCGTTGTTGCCTTAGATAGTCAGGGAAAAATTGCTGCTGGCACTTCCACCGGAGGGAAAGGGTTAGAAAGAATTGGCCGAGTGAGTGATTCAGCGATGCCGGCCGGTAATTATGCTACCGCAGATGCAGGGGTAAGTTGTACTGGTGTGGGAGAAGATATTGTTAACGAATGTTTCGCTGCACGGGTCGTTATTCGGGTGGGAGATGGGTTATCTTTGCCAGATGCGATGCAGCAGTCGATGGAAGAGTCTAAAAAACGAGAAAGAGATTTAGGGGCGATTGCATTGGATCACAATGGTGTTATTAGTTGGGGTAAAACCAGCGAAATTTTACTAGCTGCTTATCATAATGGTTCGACTATTGGGGATACTTTAGAATGGCAAACAGAGGATTTAATGGGGTATTGTTAAAGTTATGAGTAACCTAGGTTTTCTTAATACTTACGAAACCGATTATTATCGAGGCTGAATATGATGTTAATTTACCCAAAGAATGTCCTTATATTCTAGAAGATTTGTTGTTTTAAAGATTGTTGAGTAAGTGTCCAGTTATAAAACTGTCCCTTCTCTTATACTATTTTCTCTGTGCTTCGATTATTCTCTAGAATATCAAGACTGTTTCAGCTTAGCTGGTGTCATATTTGTCTTGATTTTATCTTTTTCTTTTCTTACACACAGAGAGACAATTGTTATGAGTAGAAATAATTTAACTCAAGACCATAGTGCAGCGTGGGTGATTCAAACTTGGTTATCTTTTATTTTAGCTGTTTCCACTACCAGCATTGGTATTCTTTACTTGCCTGTTAATAATTGGATTAAGGCTTTTATGGGTATGGGTTTAACCTTTACCATTGGTTCTACGATTAGCTTAACGAAAACCCAAAGAGATTTACATGAGAGGAAAAAAATAGTCTCTCGTGTTGATGAAGCTAAGGTAGAAAAGTTGCTTTCTGAACATAATTAAGTACCTGGACAAAAATAAACGTTACTCGTTTAAGTTAAGCAGAGGAGGCAGAGGGTGCAGAGGAAGCAGAGGAGGAGGGGCTATGGAGTTTAAATACCTTAACAACTCGAATTAAATGCTTCACAAAAATGCAATTAGATGATAAAATTTTATTTTTTTGTATTTGATTTTTGATTAATTCTTCATTCCTGGATTTTTTATCGAGATAATACGGTTTAAAATCTAGCTTTTTAAAGCGAAAAGTTTTCCCAAGGCTATCAATTGTTCTAGTTATTCATAGTCGATTCCTATTCATGAAGTCAGAAGTGTAAAGTTTGAAGTCAGAGGTGATTAAAAACTAATCAAAACAAACTGCACTTAAAAGTAGGAAATAAAGAAAGAAATTATTACTTATCTTGCCTTTTTTTCCAACTTCTGTGCGATAGAGCCGGAACGCAGTGAGGAACTTCGAGCGAAGCGATAACTCTCCATCTGTTCTTTTAAAAACTTATTATCAGCAAAAATAACGAAAGAAACTTTAATTTTTTTCATGTAATTTACGTAATTTTCCTGATTTATAAAATTTTTTTAAAAGATTTTATAGAATCTTTAAAATTTCAGTATTTTTACAAATGACATTGCTTTTATTTTGGAAACATAATGTGATTAAAATCACAAGCAAATAAAATATCAATAATGTTTTATTTCTGATTATTAAACATTAGTAAAATAAAAGTTATGCCCAAAGGTATCGAAATTTTGGAAAATATTTTAGAACCAATAAATAAGAATGTTGATTTTAAAGAAAATCAAGAAATTTTAACTAGAAAAAAATTATTTCAAAAATCTAGTTTATTAGAAAATAGGTTAAATAAAAAAGAAAATAGGCTTGTTAGTCAAAATAAATCAACCAATCAAATAAAATCACAAAATATTTTGTTTGATAATCGAGAATCAGGGTTTTTTGAGAAGATAAATAACAACCATACTTTATTAGAATCGGCAGGACAATGTTGTTGTCCTAATTGTACTGGTCAAAGAGAATTTAAAGAGATAAAAGTAGAAACAGTAACCTTCAATAATTCTGAACAACCTGTTAACTCTCAAGTCATCAATTCTCCTCCAATTGATGCCATACTTTCAGGTCATCAATGGACATTAGGAGTAGACCGTACTCTAACCTATAGTTTTTATGATAGTGAGATTTTTGGTGGGGCATATTATGGCAGTGAAACAGGTGTCAAAGAAGTTAGTGAAGGCATAAAAAGTAATGTCAGATCTATCCTGAATTGGATGTCAACTATGATTGATATCAACTTTGTAGAAGTACAAGAAACAGACACCAATACCTTCGGAAAACTCCGATTTATGTTATCAGAGCAACCTACCTATGCCTATGGTTATTATCCTTCTACTAATCCTTTGGGGGGTGATGTGCATCTCAACCCCAGTTATGATGGCTTAGAGAATATCAATGGGTTTCAAAATGCTCCTGGAAATCATGGCTATATGTCCCTCATTCATGAAATTGGACACGCTCTTGGCTTAAAACACCCCCACAAAGGAACCTCTATCCTAGCGCCTGAATTGGATAATACGACGAATACGGTCATGACCTACAATTCCGCAGGGAAAGCCGCTGGGAGCTTAATGCCGTTTGATATTGCAGCATTACAGTCAATTTATGGCGCAACCAATTATCATGCTCTTAACGATAGTTATCAATTTTCAGGCCGTATCGATCAATTCACCGTTAATGGTCAATCGAGTGTGCCAACTTCCTATTTAACCAAACAAACGATCTGGGATGCTGGCGGAATTGATACCCTTGATTTTTCTCAACTATCAACGAATAGTAGTGGATATCATTTTGATTTGAATCCTGGAGGTATGTTAGCCGCCAAGAACTATTATGATACAGGTATGTATATGGTTAATGGTAACATCTACTATACAACCATATCAGGAACAGCGATCGCCTATGATGTTCTCCTAGAGAATATTGTTAATTCCCAAAGTAGTGACGATATTTTTCTCAATACGGCGGCTAATATCATCAGTGGTTATGCCCCTACCTTATATACAGGTGAGGATATCATTTGGAATAGCAATGCTCTCGATACCCTAGATTTGAGTCTTTATGATGCTCAGAGTGTTAGCCAGAGTCAAACAGGCAATGATTTAATCTTAGGATTAGGAAACAATGGGTCTATTACCATCAAAGATTATTATCTCGGTGAAGCCCTATCAATTAACTATAATGATAGTTCGAGTAGCTCTAATAATAACTTAGATGTCAGCATCAATGATGTTACCGTTGTTGAGGGCAATAGTGGCACTACCCCAATGGTGTTTACGGTGACTTTATTGGGGAATAGTTCTGTTCCCGTCAGCGTTAACTATAGCGTGACGGGTGAGACAGCCACATCAGGCATTGATTATACTGCTAGCAATGGGACGTTAACCTTTAACCCAGGAGAAACCCAAAAAACCATTACCCTACAAGTGAATGGAGATTTAAGCCTTGAAAGCGACGAAACCCTCACCGTTAACCTCAAAAATCCCACCAGTAACGCGGTGATTGTTGATGGACAGGGTATCGGAACCATTACCAATGATGATAGTGCGCCGTATTTGCCGTCTTTGTCTGTTGCTGACTTTAGTGTGAATGAAAATGGCACAGCGACTGTCACCGTTACCCTATCCAGTGCAGCCACTCAAACCGTTAGCGTTGACTATAGCACGGCTAACGAAACAGCGATCGCTGGACAAGATTATATAGCTAACAGTGGAACCCTCAGCTTTAACCCAGGACAAACCCAGAAAACCTTTAATATTGGGATTATTGATGATCTGGTCTATGAACCCAATGATGAAACCTTTCGGGTCAATTTAGGCAATGCTCAAAATGCCCTGATTAATAAAGGGTTAGCTATGGGAACCATTATGGATAATGATGTGGCTTCTCTTCCTTCTCTGAGTATTCACGATGTGAGTCGTCTAGAAGGAAGTCGCTCTAAGAAACCAACTAATTTTCAATTCACCGTTAGCTTATCCCAAAGTAGTAATCAAACCGTTAAGGTCAATTATGCCACAGCTAATGGAACTGCGATCGCTAGTTCAGATTATACGGCCACCTCTGGAATCCTGACCTTTAATCCTGGGGAAACGAGCAAACTGGTTAAGGTTAAGGTGACCAAAGATAGAATAGCCGAAGCAGATGAAACCTTTACACTCAATCTCTCCAATGCTTCTAATGCTACCCTCGCTGATGATAGTGCGATTGGGACAATTCTTAATGATGATAGCAGTCGAACTCGTTTATCTAAGACAAAAGCTAACCAAGATACTTTGAGCGGGGTTGCCGAAACTCAGCCAATGATTGCAGAGGATACTTTATTAAATTTTGGGCAATCAAATTCTGGCTTGTCAGATGTTCAAGAATCTTCAATATTTTCTGATCTGGGTTCCGAAGTCTTAACAGGTTCTCTCGTCGGTAGTCAGAATGCCGTTGATATGGTTGGACAAGGAAAAGCTTATGGTTTCGTAATCGACCATAATGTGGTTAATCTTATCTCAACTGAAGAGTGAGCAGCAAAACGGAATAAAACGGATTGAATCGTAATATTTCGTTTGTCTATTAATTACCGCCCTCGGTAATTTACTTTTCGGCTTGAGTGAGTTCAAGTAAAAACGAATGATGGCCACTCTCCTTGAAATCTGTCTAAGCCACTAGGGGTTCACTCTCAACCCATTGCCTTCAAGCTGATTCCCCTCAGATGCCTGGGGTTAAACCAACCCTTTTCAATAGCATCTTGAATGGTTAAATCCCTTTGCAACAAGAAGGATCCTGTACGCTTAATCAAAACTTTCCTAACATCAATGGACTTCATAAATCGGGTAATATTAGGGTCATCGAGTCTCGTTTCGATGTTGCGTGCAGCATTACCATCAGCCGATAATACCTCCCCATCAAAGGTGAAGAATTGATCCCCAGTGCGAGTTCCTAAAAGGACTCCAAAACGGGAATCAACCTGCGAGGTATAGGCTGCATTTACCACCGTCACTGATGACGAACGACGGTAGGAAATTTCATCGAGTGCTTTGTGTAGCGTTCCTTTGCACCATTCGGCCAAATTACGATTAATTCGCCGAGAAATCTTTTTGTTCTTAACAACAAAACTTAAGTCTTCCGTAATAGCATATTGATACTTATCAAAGAACTGATTAACTCCAGTTCTGACCATTGTTGTTAGAGTTTGTTTTTTCTTATTCTCTACGGTTTGGTGACGTTTTTTAGTTAAGTTACATTGAAAAATATGTGGCTTATTTTTCTTAATTGCTATTTGATATAACTTATTTCTTCCCTTACCACTGGTATGTCTTTTCTTGACATTGATGGTCATGACTTTCCCAATCCCTTGACCATAAGTTTCGTTATGAGAATCGGTAAAAGCTTCTGTGTATCCTTTATCTAAACCAGATTGACCAATCCCTACTGAGGGTCTTCTTTTAATAATTTTAGGAAAATGTAGTCTCATTTCATTAGTGACATCATCAAATATGAGCTGAAAAATTCCTGAAGGTGTGGTTCTTCCTACTTTAAACAAGAGGGTCAACTTTTCGTATTTCCGATTCCCGATTAAATCCCCTCCAATGGTCACACTGACCACATTTCGACTAATTCTTTTAACCACGGCTCCATTACTAATCCCCACACAAATTTGATTATTAACATAAGTATGGCCTCGCTGATAAGCTGCTCTTACCCAACGATGAAGTAAAGGGTATTTCATCCATTCTAAAGTTTTTAAACTCTTCACCAGTTCATCTCGAAATGAAGTGGATTTTATCTCTTTTCCCTGATTATTTATTTCTGGTGCGGAATGCACCCCCGCATTCCTGCCGACTTTCAAAGTCGGCAGGGTCGGGGGTTTAAAATAACGATAAATTTTCCTGATTACGATAGTTTTCGCTGCCTCTTGACAAGCATGGATATCATTAATCACTCTCTCAAAAGTTTTTTGCCATTGCTTTTGAGGTAGTTTATACATTGATGGTGGGTTGGTTTTTTGAAATTCTTTATAGAGGGAGGCGTGAGAAACTCCCCAACATTTAAGAGAACCGTATTTATTCCAAATATCTGAACGTAAATGTCCAGCACGAATAGCCATTTCTCTTGCCTTTTCCACATCCCCACCAACACAGTAACCTATTCTGGTTAC
>JASJDD010000225.1 GCA_030065735.1 Crocosphaera sp. | reverse complement strand
GGTTGGGACATGGGGCTTGGTTGGGATTGAGTCTCTAATTGCAACATAATCTTATCTTTTCAGCCAAAGAAGGTTCGGTACGGTCGCTTAGTTAGTCATAATAGGGATAAGAGCAGAATATGCCAACTTCAAGCCTTGGTACTTACTCAATTCTTGGCCCCGTTTCTCTGATCTATTCTAAGCTACCCTAGGCTCACAACAGTAAAATTAATATTATTTTTGTAACTTTTGGGGCGAGTTGTGAATTGTGAAGATTGATGTCATTAGTTTATTTCCTGATTTTTTTACCTCTGGTTTACAGTCTGGTCTTTTGGGCAAGGCGTTAGCTAATGGGATTGCTGCGGTTAATCTGGTTAACCCCCGTGATTTTGCGCTTGATAAGCATCATCGGGTGGATGATATTCCTTATGGGGGTGGTGTGGGAATGGTCTTGAAACCAGAACCAATTTTTGCTGCGGTTAATTCTCTTCCTCGCTTACCGAGTTCACAAGTCATTTTATTAACTCCTCAAGGTTCCCCGTTAACTCAAAATACCTTACAAGATTTGGCTACCCATTATCAACAATTGATCTTGATTTGTGGTCATTACGAAGGGGTTGATGAACGGGTTCGTTATTTAGCAGATCGAGAAATTTCTTTAGGGGATTTTATCTTAACTTGTGGAGAAATTCCGGCCTTAGCGTTAATTAATGGGGTAGTTCGTTTATTACCGGGAACGGTGGGAAAAGTGGCATCTCTGAAGGCGGAAAGTTTTGAGGATGGCTTACTAGATTATCCTCAATATACCCGTCCGGCTGTGTTTCAAAATTGGGAAGTTCCTGAAATTTTACGCTCTGGTAATCATCAATTAATTGCTCAATGGCGACGAGATGAACAAATAAAAAGAACCCAAAAACGTCGCCCTGATCTCTGGGAAAAATGGGTTAAAGAAAAGAGTTCGGAGTTAGAAGAAAGCTAGAATTAAAGAAAATTAACAACCATTATCTTCTGAAAAATTATGCTAGAAAACGAAATTGAACTAACCATTAGTTTCTCAGATGCTCAACTTTCGGAAATAGCTTTACAAACGGTTATTAGTCAGAATTTATTGCCAGAAATCCAACGAATTGAAGGAGTCAAACAAGCTGGTTTAATTCCCATGAAAGAAGCTCCAAGAGGGGCAAAAAGTTTAAGTGGACATCTCTTAGGAAAACTGAAAGTTGTTACTAAAGTGGTCAACCTCAAAAGTGTTATTACTTGGGTATCGAAAAATATGTCTCAAAAAAACATAGAAATTTATGCTAAAAAACAGGATAAAAATGGCAAACTAAAAGAACTTAAAATAAACATTCCCTATTCTCCTCAAAATCCTCTTATGACTTCCGAAAAACTAAACGATCTTATTGATGATTTTCTGGATTAAAGATAGGAGAAAATAATGGTTAGAGCAGCATTATTAGTGGGAGTTAGTGAAGGAATCGATCCCTTAAATGAACCCATTAACGACATAGAAGCTATCAGAGAAGTGTTACAAGAACCAACTATTGGTGAATTTGACACAGTAACTGTATTACCTAACCCTAAGAGAAGTCAATTAGAAATAGAAATTTATCAATTTTTTAGCAATCGAGAAGCAAATGATACCCTTTTATTTTACTTTTCAGGTCATGGTTTAAGGGATAATTACTTTAAATTTTATTTAGCCACTTCTAATACTGAAAAAGATAATAAGGGTTCCCTCATTCCTCCGACTGCTGTAGCGGCTACCTATTTACAAAAACAGATAACTAATAGTCGTAGTAATAAACAAGTTATTATTTTAGATTGTTGTTTTTCCGAAGCTTTTGTGCAAGGAATGAAAGTAAAAGGCGACCTGGAAATTGAAGCAGAATTAGGAGGAACTGGTCGAGCGATTTTAGTATCTTCCAGCAATAAACAATTTTCTTTTGAGGAAAAAAATTCAGAACTTTCTATTTATACTCGTTATTTAGTAGAAGGATTAAAAACCGGTGCTGCTGCCCTTCCAGGTTATCAATGGATTACACCCAAAGGACTTCATGAATATGTCTCTAAAAAGGTCTTAGAAGCTGCCCCGGCCATGACTCCTAAATTTTATAATATTGATGAAGGACTTGATATTTATCTCGCTCATTCTCCTCAAAATGATCCTAAATTACAATATCGTATTGAAGCCACTAAAAAAATTAGAAAGGGTAAAATTAGTTCCATTAATCGTCGTTATTTGAATCGCCTTTATAAAAATTTAAAACTCACTGAAGAAGAAGCTAAAACTATTGAATTATCTATTTTGAAACCCTATCAAGAATACCAACAAAAACTAAAAGAATATCAAGACGCATTATCAGAATTTCTTGAACAAGAAACAACCTTAACAGATACTCATTTTTTAGATTTAAAAGATTTTCAAAACTTACTGGGACTCAGAGATGAAGACGTTGAACCTATCCATCAAAAACTAATTTCTCCACCCCCCAAAACCCATCCTCCTATCCCTTCTCCAACCTCAGAAATAGAACTGAAAAGCGAAAAAGGGGTTGACTACAGCAAACTTCGTGACCTTCTCGCAGAAGGGAGATGGAGAGCAGCAGACCAAGAAACTGCTATAGTTATACTTCAAGTAGCTAACCGAGTGTCTGAGGGATGGTTAAGGGTAGAAGATATTGATAACTTCCCCTGTGATGACCTACGCACCATTGACCAGCTTTGGGTACACTACAGTAAGGGAAAATTTGGCTTCAGTGTCCAGAAAAAAATCTATGTGGATGAATTGGGGGGAACAAGAGACTATAATGGAAAAATCTGGTACAAGTTTTGCGATCGTGTCGGTTGGAGAGAAGGAGGAAGCTATGTGAGTTATTCAGACCTCACTTTTGAATTATTAGATACTACACCTATGGGACACCTCCCAAGTATGTACTGTATGGAAATTTTGTTGGTCTTCTCTCGCGCAAAGACTTGTAAACTGTAAGATATAAGACTTTCAGGCGATTGTCAAGTCTTGATTTTTCGTTCTTTTTTTACGAGTTCATAGGATTTGTAGGGGATTAATATTATTAAATTCTTACAGGAGAGATTTCATTCTATTACCTACTTTGTTCTTGACTTTCTTGTGCTATTCTTAATGCTTCATTTTTTAATTTTGTACTAAGATAAAATCCATTAGCTTCTAAATTATTGAGTAAAGGAAGAATTTTAGGAATTATATTATTTTGTTTTGCTTTAATTAAAATTCCTACCGTTCCAATCATTTTTACTCCCATTTTTCGTGCAATTTTGCGAGCTTGTTGATCATCTAAAATAACTTTTAATTGACGTTCATAAGCTAAAGCGATCGCTTCTGCTTCTCCATCATCTACTAACATTTTTAAAGCTAAAACAGTTCCTTGATTATTAATGGTTTCTATATTTAACCAAGGATAGCTAATTCCAAATTCCTTAGCAACTTTAGGAGGAATTATGATAGAATCAAATAGGCTAGGGAGAATGTCTAATTGCCCAATCCGTTCTAATGCAATTAAGCAAGCAGTATCAGCAATAATAATCTCATTCATAATCCTAATTCTTCTCGTAATTCATCAGGAGAATAGTTAAAAACAGGGATACGAGACTGTCCTAATATTTCCATAAATGAACGTTTAGAGAAACCAGCTATTTTTGCTGCTTGTCCAAGGGTTATTTTATGATCTTCATAAAGTTTAATCGCAAATAATAGTTTAGCTTCTTCTTGAGAAAGTCCAGTTGGTAATTCAATTTTTAGTTCACTGATATTCATACATTTGATAAGTAAATAATTCAATAAAATGCTCCATGTTACTTAATATTATATCAAAATAAATAACAATCTACCAATTCAACCAGTGTATGATTTTTGCTCAATCTTCTAGTTATTTAAGTTCAATGGTTTATATTTTTGAGTAATTCTAAAAAATTTTCTGGGTGTTTAACACTCATTAAAAGAGAATACTTTTCAATGGTAGGAACATAAACAACCTGCTTATACTCAGTAACAAATAAAAGAGCTTTTTCTCCATTCTTAAGCTTAAACCATCCTGATTGATAGCCAGGTAATCCAATTCCATTGGTTCGCCAACGAGGTTGATAAGGAGATGATTTATCTAATTTAATGATTTTAGCATCATCAATAACCAAAGAAGTTAAAGGAATTGTCCGTCCATATAAATCCCCTGTAATGCTCAATTGTTGCTCATTAACTTCAAATTTAACTTGTTGGCAGGAATAAGCAATAAACAGAGAAAGACAAAATAATCCTAACATTAAAACCGCAAAAACACCGATTGACCACAGGGTTTTTGATGATGCAGGAACGATAGGAAAAACTTGACTCATGGTTGAATTAATCATAGAAACTTATATTGCTTATGTTCCCTTAAAAATTCCTACACTCTGAACCCCGAACCCCGAACTCCGAACTCCCAATAATGAGGAAAGCACCTGGGAGTCTTGCCGTGTTTCGACCCCAAGTGCTTTCCTACGTACTCTCTCACACCACACATAATCGATTAACCATCGATTAATAACAAGGTTAAAATCAACACTTTCCAAATTCAAGAGATAGGGGACACTTTGATAACTGTCACAAAAAAACCCCGTCAAGTTGACGGGGACAAAAACAAGAGAAAACGGTCAAAACTGTAATTAACGACCTAATTTTTGAGAATAAGAAACGAGTCCAGCACTCACAACTTGTCCATAGTTATTGAGACGTTCTTGCTGTCCACTACGAGTAGGAGCAAAAAATGTATCGGTTAAACCCATTGAAGCGAACATGACAGTAGCAGCGAGAATGATGTAGTTGCGGACGATGGTGGTGTTGTTGGTAGTGGTGTTGAACATTTGTTTGACCTCTTTCCTCTTGACACTTTTATCTTATGAGGTCATCAGGGGTGATGTCAGTCCCAAAAACAAGGTATATTCAGAGTTTTCGCCATTCCCTTTTCTCCTTGGAAGTGGAATAAAGTGGAAATTAAATCCCGTTGATATGAAATCACCGAACTTTGGGAACAATAAAATTAGATAAGAACAAGTTGACTATTATATAGACTTGCTCTTTTAAAACACCTTTAATAATCAATATTTATTTTTTACATTGTGTTTCCTCTGCGTTTCATAGAATCTCCTCTTTTACCTCAGTAATACTGAGGTTTTTGCTTTCTTCATAATCGGTTTAGGGTGAGAGTGGGACAGCAGGAATTTTTTAATGATTCATTGTCAACATCCAACTATAAGCAACCACGAGAACAAAAAGGAAACCTATCAACAATTCAGTATGAGTCGATATCCAATGAGATACGGTATCTCTAAGAAAGCGTAAACTCTCTCTTCTTTTTTGTCCCAGTTGCTTCATCAAGATTTCGACTTCTCTATCAACTTCTTCGATGGATAATTCCCCTTGTTGATAACGATATTCAATCTCGTCGAGTTGTCGCCAATATTCGTTCGTCGCTTCAAAGAGGTTGGGAAACATGGTGATTAGGGTTTGTTTGTTAACTTATATTACTTTAAGTATAAGAAACTTTACAGTTGGCTTGCAATGAGGAAAACCTCACTATCCGCATCAATAATGAATTTCAGCCCTATGCCTTAAAACCAAATCTTAAGAAAACATTAAGAAAATACCGATTAACTATACAAAAGTTTACGATAGATTCATAAGATAAATACCGCCAGCCACCCAATATAAAGGCTGGTCTATAATAAAAGACCCCAAAGATTAATCTTTGGGGTTATTGTTATTGTTTAATCCTTTAATTGTTGTATGGTTTCTCGTCGTACGCTTTTGAAAATTCTCGGAGTTGGGGGTTTAGGTAGTTTAATAACCTATTCTCGGTTTAAAAAGCCATCTCCTTCTTTTTATCAACAAGATAGTTTAACGTTACCTTACGGTTTATCTAACCCTAAATCTGTGGTTATTATTGGCGCAGGGTTGGCGGGTTTAGCTTGTGCTTATGAATTAAGTCGCCGTGGTTTTGAGGTAACTTTATTAGAAAAAGCCTCTAATTTAGGAGGAAAAATTGCCAGTTGGACGATTAATTTTGGTTCAGATAGTTTCAAAATGGAGCATGGTTTTCATGGCTTTTTTCCTCACTATTACAATCTCAACAAAATTGTTTCAGAATTGAACATTGAGAATAATTTTCGCTCTTTAGACTTTTATTCTCTTCTCTTTGCTGACAATAAATATAATTATAAGGTTGAGAATTTTTATCCGAGTCATTCTGCTTTTCCTTGGAATATTATTGATCTCGCTGTTTGGTCAGATAATCGTTTAAAGTGGGGTGTTAATATTAGTAAGTTATCCCATTGGCAAGTCTTTAAAGAAATTACAGGGTTTAAAATTCCTGATAGTTTTGAACGGTTAGATCATCTTTCTGTTATTGATTGGTCAAAAATAGGTTTTCCCCAAGGACTTTATGATTTATATTTTCTTCCGTTTGCTCGATCAACATTAAATGCACCTGATGTTTTAAGTGCAGGGGAATTATTACAATTTTTTCATTTCTATTTCTTTGGCAACCCTGAAGGATTAGCTTTTAACGGAACAAAAGATGATATGGGAACCAGCTTAGTTAACCCTATTATTACTGCGATTAAAAATAATCAAGGTAAAGTCATTACAGAAGCCAATGTAAGTAAGATAATCAGTCAATCAAATAAGATTAAATCTCTCACTTATCAACAAGGAAATGAAGTGAAAAATATTCCTTTTACAGTCAAAAAAAATACGATTCTAAGTGGTAAAAATGAGACTTATTATGGAGCAAGCGATCGCTTATTTTTAGAAACAGATAAACAAGTCATGGGTTTAACCTGTACCCATCAAGGTTGTACCGTAAAAAAACAAGAAAACGGGACATTTTTATGTCCCTGTCATGGTGCAGTCTATGATGACAAGGGAAAAGTATTAAAAGGACCAGCAAAACAAAACTTATCCCATTATAAAATTGTCGAGAAAGATGAAACATCGGTTAATTTAATTAGTCAAGAAGCTTCAGAAAAGGCCAACTTTGAAATGTTACAAGCAGATTATTATGTTATCGCTACCGATGTCCCAGGAATACAACAGTTATGGACAAGAATAGAAGGAGAAAATAGTGAGACTTTAACCCAACAAATTCAACAGTTAGCTGTTGCTGATCCCTTTGCCGTTGCTAGGTTTTGGTTTGATGAAGATTTTGATTGGCAATATAGTCATTTTACCTCTCTTTCTGGTTATAAACTGGCCGATAGTATTACTCTCTATCATCGTATTCAAACCCAGTTTATTGAGTGGGCTAACCAAACAGGAGGAAGTGTAGTAGAATTACACGCATACTGTTACAAAGAAAAAGATTTCCCTACCCAAGACATTTTATTACAAACCTTTGAACAAGAATTATATGAAATTGTCCCTCAACTATCAGCAGCCAACTTATTACATCGAGAATTAGTCAATCAAAAAAACTTCTCTGGTTATCCTCCCAATAGTTACAAAAATCGTCCAGCAACTAGAACAGAAATTGATAATTTATTTCTTGCAGGAGACTGGGTAAAAATGCCATTTGCTTGCGGTTTAATGGAAAGGGCCGTTAGTAGTGGGTTATTGGCTGCTAATGCTATTCTGGAAAAAGAAGGACTACAAAGACGGATATTATTAACCGTCAATCAAGGGATAAAATTGATGTAAGATTCTAACAACCTCCTGATTTCGCTTCGCTAAAATCAGGAGATTCTTATCTGATTGGGCTCTTGTCTAGCCAACTATAGTTGAACACACCCCATCTAAATCAAAGATTTATAGATGGGGATTCATTGGCACCCAGAAAGTTGTAAACTTCTAAGTGTCTCCAGAGTTACTGGTGTCCGCAGTGTATTTGTAGAACTTTGGCTAACAAATACCCTAGAGAAATACTGATCACCAATT
>JASJDD010000224.1 GCA_030065735.1 Crocosphaera sp. | reverse complement strand
AATCAAGAACCACCAGAATAACGATGCTTCGCCTTTATTTATTGGTTTCGCTAACCCCATCTAAATCACAGATTTTAGATGGGGACTGCGCGAAACGATTTTGTTCAATAAATGATAGTTTTCTGTTGGTGTTTTCATCAAAATCAACCCTGCGCCTAACCCACCCTACGAAGTATAAATTTTTCTTATCACCATAACTACGGGAGAGCCAAAAAATATAAAATAATTTCTCTTGATTTTTAACAACTTTAATAAATCGCAATAGGATTCCCAGGAGAACCCGTTGCACCCTTCATTTTTAAAGGAGCAAAAACAAACATAAATTCATAGACTTTGTTATTAACTAATTCAGTTAAATCTAAATTTTCCATATTGGTAATGCCATGTTTAACCATCCATTCAATATGACAGTCAAAAGGACGATTTGGGTCTTCTCCTGGTACCGCTTCTGTTCCCGCAGTATCGGACCCTACCATCGCAATTTTTTGCTGAGATAAATAACGACAAGCGGTGATGCCGGGTCCCGGTTCTCCTGCATTAAATAACTGTTTATTCTTGGCTTTTTCTTCCTCAGTTAAGCTATCCCAATCCTGACCCCAGTAGTTACCATGTCCGGTGTAAAATAGAACCACATCTCCCTGTTTAATCGGGGCAATTTTTTGTTTTTTAATCGCTCCTTTGATATCATCAACTGTAATAATTCCAGGCTCATTCTTAGCCTTTCCTGTCGGAATCGGTAAACGTTCAACCCCTTTATAACCAGCCATATCTAATAACACACCTCTGGTAACATATCCTTTTTCTGCTATCTTTTCTACCCCTAATTTATTTAGCCCGTAAGACGTACCAAAGTCTTCTAAAAAATGACCATTATAAAAATAATTCCCTTCAGAAGTATTCACCCCAACATGACCTAAACCATCAAATTGTGTGCCAATTTGTCCTAATTCTGCAATCACATATTCATCATTGTAAACAATACTATTATTGCCCACAGGTCCGCCGGTAGGCAAACCAGGAATAGTCAATTTCCAAGTCCGTTCACCAAACACAGGAATATCACGTTGATAGACTTTTCCTAACGTAACAATCTTTCCTTTTTTAACTAATTTAATGGCTTCTAATACCTTTTTATCCGTAATCCAATTCACGGAACCCATTTCATCATCTTTACCAAATACTGAGGGATTCCAGTCTTGTTGTAAAGGACTATCATCAGCGACCGTTAAAATAGGGAATAAAACGATGAATAAAATAATAGCAACACCGAGAAACCAGCTTTTCAGAAAACGATATGTGTTCATGTTCCTTATCTAGAAGAGTGATCAAAAAAGAGGTAAACTTAGCATAGCTTACCTCTTCTTATTTGGTTTTGACCGGTTATCAAAACTTAAAGATACTTTTCCAAAGTAGAAGCCAAAGTTGTTTTAGGAACAGCACCCACAACCATATCCACTCGTTGACCTCCCTTAAAAATCATCAAAGTAGGGATGCTCCGAATACCATACTGACTGGCCGTGTTCGGGTTTTCATCCGTATTGAGCTTGACTACCTTAACCTTACCTGAGTATTGTTCGGCTATTTCGTCTACAACGGGAGCGACCATACGACAAGGACCGCACCAAGGCGCCCAAAAATCGACAAGAACGGGAACATTGCTCTCTAAAACATCTGCTTTAAAACTACTATCTGTAACTTGAACGGCAGCTGACATATTATGAATTCCTTTGATTGCTGATGTTTATCTAGGATACTCTAGAATTCTACCATGTTCAGTTACTCTTGAATGTAACACAGTGTTACCCACACTTTCATCCCATACCTTAAAAAGATAGAGGGACTCCCGTGGGCTATTTTATAAATTATTTAGATTTTGCTAAGTTTTGTCCCATAAGAAACCGCCCGAACTAATGCCGGGCGGAGTGTGGTGTGAGGAGTGAACGGAAACGTTTGTCTCCGCTATCTCTATTGTAAGGGAGAATTTGCATTTTGATTCACTAAATTGGTTCTGATCAGAAATTTTTTTTTTCCTTAATATGTTAAGCTAGGCAGTTATACCTGATCTTAGTTCTCAGGTAAGTTTGTCAACAGTCTATTTTTCTGAAGTTTGAGACAGTTGGAGCAGTCTGAGTCCCCTATAGAATCAGTGTAAAGCAATCTTAGTTATTGAATTTGACACTGCCACGAGTAGAACCGGGTGAGCTTTGTTTTCAGCTTCCTGTAAACGATAAAATCGATATAGTTCAAGTATGTCGCCCCATTGTAAAGTTTTATGACCGCTTCTGTTAATTTTCTCTCTCAACTTAACCCCTCACAACGTATCGCCGTTGAACATTTCTGTGGACCCCTATTAGTCGTCGCGGGGGCAGGTTCTGGCAAAACTCGCGCTCTCACCTATAGAATTGCACATCTGATTACCCATTATCAAGTTGATCCTGAGTCGATTTTGGCGGTAACATTTACCAATAAGGCTGCACGGGAGATGAAAGATAGACTTGAGCGATTATTCGCCCAAGAAATGGCCCTAAAACAGCATGGTCAACCGTTTAATTCTTTACCAGAATACGATCAAAAACGGTTACTTTCCCAAGTTTATAAGAAGACAACTAAGAAATTATGGATTGGTACTTTTCATAGTTTGTGTGCCAGAATTCTGCGCTACGATATTAATAAATATCAAGATGAAAAAAAGCGACAATGGGAACGTAATTTTTCGATTTTTGATGAATCTGATGTCCAAAGTTTAGTTAAAAATATTGTTCTCAAACAGTTTAATTTAGACGATAAAAAGTTTAATCCTCGTAACGTCCGTTACACCATCAGTAATGCCAAAAATTTGGGGTTATCTCCTGATGCTTATTTAAAAGAACATTCCTATGCAAAAGGCCGTGTGATTGCTGAAGTTTACAACGAATATCAAACGCAATTAGCTGCGAATAATGCCCTGGATTTTGATGACTTGATTTTGATTCCTGTTCGCTTATTTCAACAAAATGAGTCTATTCTGGGCTATTGGCACTCTCAATTTAAACATATTTTAGTGGATGAATATCAAGATACCAACCGCATTCAATACGATTTAATTCAACTGTTAACCACCAATGGAGAAACCCGTAAAAGTGAATGGAATTGGGAAAATCGCTCTATTTTTGTAGTCGGAGATGCGGATCAATCTATTTATAGTTTTCGCATGGCAGACTTTACTATTTTACTGAATTTTCAATCGGATTTTGGGGATGGATTACCCGATGAAGATACAAGAACAATGGTTAAATTAGAGGAAAATTATCGCTCCACAGAAACCATTTTACAAGCAGCTAATCAACTGATTGAAAAGAATAGTCAACGCATTGATAAAATTCTTCGCCCCACTCGAGGTGAAGGGGAAGAAATTTACTGTTATAAAGCAGAAGATGAACGGGTAGAAGCTGATTTTGTTATTAGTAAAATTCAAGAATTAGTTGAGACAAATCCAGAATTAAATTGGGGAGATTTTGCCCTACTTTATCGGGTCAATGCTCAATCTAGACCCTTTGAAGATAACTTAATTCGTAACAATATTCCCTATACAATTGTAGGAGGATTTAAGTTTTATGATCGTCAAGAAATTAAAGATTCTCTTGCCTATTTACGGTTAATTGTTAATCCGTTTGATACGGTTAGTTTACTGAGGGTAATTAATTCTCCCCGTCGAGGAATTGGCAAAACTTCTATTGATTCCCTACTGAAAGCGGCTCAAGAATTAGACATACCTTTATGGGAAATTATTAGTGATGAAACATCGGTTAAAACTTTAGCAGGAAGGGCAGCAAAATCAGTCAATAAGTTTGCCAACATGATTAAAGAATTACAAGAAAAGTTAAAAGAACTTTCAGCAACCGAAATTTTTGACCAGATCATGGAATTATCAGGATATGTGGATGATTTGAAACAAAAAGGAACCGAAGAAGCGGACAATAGATTGGAAAATATCTATGAATTGTACAGTGCGATCGCTCAATATCAAGAAGAAAATGAAGACACCAGTTTACAAGGTTATTTGACGAATGCTTCTTTAGCCTCGGATTTAGATAAGCTGGATGAAGGACAAGAAAAAGTATCGTTAATGACCTTACATTCTGCTAAAGGATTAGAATTTCCTATTGTCTTTTTAGTAGGATTAGAACAAGGAACTTTACCCCATATTCGCAGTTTAAATGATCCTTTAGCCTTAGAAGAAGAACGAAGATTATGTTACGTAGGAATTACCCGCGCCCAAGAACAATTATTGATAACTCACGCCAAAGAACGCTATGTTTGGGGATCAAAAGAAATGAAAACAGTCTCACAATTTTTACAAGAAATTCCCCAAGACTTAATCAATAGTAATGTTCGCCCAACCGCCAAAAAAGTTTACCGAAAAAAACCAGCTTCTAGTCAAAATAATACCCAATGGTCAGTCGGCGATCGCGTTATTCATCATAGTTTTGGAGAAGGGGAAATTACCCACATCTTAGGTTCAGGAAAAAAAACCAACCTAGCCATTAAATTTGCCGGACTTGGCCGTAAAATTGTTGATCCTAGAACCAACTCCCTTACCAAAGTTGAACAATAAAACAACTGATGACTGATAACTGATAACTGATTTTTTGATACACTGATGAGCAAATGATCCCCATATTGCACCAGAGTTTACTACCTTGTCTTCTTCACAAGAGTCCAACCAACTTCCTCCTACCTCAGCTATCACCCCCAAAACCCCCCTCAAAGCAACCACAGAAAAGTGGTTTGAGTATTCTGTTAAAGTACAACCCCATCATACCGACTATGGAGGGGTTGTTTGGCATGGTACTTATCTAACTTGGATGGAAACCGCTAGAGGAGAATATTTAGGGTCGATGGGGATTGATTTTGCAGAATTAGTTAAACTGGGATGTGATATTAATGTGGTTGAGTCCTATCTACGGTATCATAAGGGGCTTAGGTTAGGAGAGATCGCCATTGTCAAAACCCGTATGATGGAAATGACAGGAGTTCGTATGTACTTCGATTATCGCATTGAATCTAGCGATCGCCAACAAATTTATGTGACGGGAAAAGTAACCTTAGTGGCCGTTGACCGCAAAAAAGGGAAAATTATGCGTCAACTTCCCCCTACTGTTAAAGATATACTGGTTAAATTATTATGACCATCAAAACTTTATTTATCACCAAAGAAGTTCCCATTCCCATCAAAGGGGGAGTCTCCTTACGCAACTGGCAAAATATGAATGTGATGATGAAATTCGGTCCAGTGGCTGTTTTTTCTGCGGCCAACTGGACCCCTAACTACCATACTTTGCCGGGGGTTGACCTCTGGAAACATTATAATGTTGACGAGACAAGAACCCGTTGGGAGGAATTAGAACGGCGTTTATGGTGGTTACGGCCTAGTGGTGATCCCGACGCAGACTGGCCTTATTGCCGTTTTACCGCCCAAAAATTAGGTCAACTCATGGCAGAGTTTCAGCCTGATCTGGTCATTATCGAACAAGTTTGGTTATACCGTTATTTATCAGTGGTTAAACAGTTTCCCTGTCGCATTATTCTTGATAATCATAACATTGAAGCCCATTTAGCGGCCCAACCGGATCGATCGCAAGAAACCATGAGAATTCGATTAAAAGCTAAAATTCAGACTTCCCATTTGAGGGAAATGGAAAAAAAGTTTACTCATCAAGTGGATCAAGTTTGGCTTTGTAGTCAAGATGATGTGCAATTATGTCAAGAAATGTATGGGAAACAAACCCCTCTTTATGTTATTCCCAATGGGGTTAATGTTGATAACTATAAAAAAGCGTTTAACAAGGAATATGAACCGATTGAAAAAGTCAAAAATCAAGAACATACCCTACTATTTTTAGGCCAGTTATCCTATTATCCTAATCGCATTGCTAGCGAATTATTAATTGACGAAATTTACCCTAAAATCAAACAAAACTATGCAGACTGTCAATTACTATTAGTGGGACGAACCCCTACCAAAAAAATGTTAGCCCTAGCCGAAAAAGACCCTGATATTATTGTCACAGGAAGCGTCCGAGAAGTCCAACCCTATGTAGCTGCTGCGAGTGCTATGGTTGTCCCTCTATTACATGGAGGAGGAACCCGCTTAAAAATAGTAGAAGCGTTTGCCTGTGGTTGTCCTGTTATTAGTACCGCAAAAGGGGCCGAAGGAATAGAAGCAAAAGATGGAAAACAGATATTAATCAGAAATAGCGTAGCAGAAATAATTGAGGCCATAGAACAACTTTGGTCACAACCTTCTTTAAGGTTAGAATTAAGAAACAATGCCTATGAATTAGTTAAACAAGAATATTCTTGGGAAGCAAGCTATAAACGAGTTAAGCAAGCAATTAAAGAGATTTTACCCCTCAATTGATCACTTAAGTTCAAAAGGGGACAGGAGGCAAGAAAAAAGATTAATTATTCAATATCCCTTGCTAAGATAAAAGAGAAGCCCTAAAAATTGAGAGTAAAGGAACCCTATATGGCAGCTAAACTTAAAAAAGGCGCATTAGTGCGTGTCATCAAAGAAAAACTCGAAAATAGTGTAGAAGCTAAAGCCAGTGATAACCGTTTCCCCAGTTATCTATTTGAAAGTAAAGGGGAAATTCTTGATATGAATGATGAATACGCCCTTATTCGATTTTATGTTCCTACTCCCAGTGTTTGGTTACGCCTCGACCAAATAGAACCCGTATAACCTTTAACCTGATTAACCTCATGACTGTCTCTTACGACTCCCTTCTGCCCTGTCAATCTCTCCGTGTGGCCATTATCGGCGCTGGTAATGTAGGACGAACCTTAGCCCAACGCATCGTCGAAAAAGACTTAGCTGATGTTGTCCTCTTAGATGTGGTAGAAGGGCTTCCTCAAGGGGTCGCCCTCGATTTAATGGAGGCCCAAGGACTGGAATACCATAACTGTGAGGTGACAGGGACGAACAACTATGAAGAGACAGCCGGTGCAGATTTAGTGGTTATCACCGCAGGCCGAGCTAGAACCCCTGGTATCAGCCGAGATGACCTTTTGGCAATCAATGCTAAAATTGTGGCTGACGTGGCTGAAAAAGCCTTTAAATACTCCCCTAATGCCATTTTCATCGTCATTACCAACCCCCTCGATGTGATGACCTATTTAACCCGTAAAGTAACTGGTTTACCACCACAACGGGTAATGGGGATGGCTGGTGTTTTGGATTCTTCCCGTCTGCAAACCTTTATCGCTATGGAATTGGGCATTTCCACCGCTAATGTCACGGCCATGGTTTTAGGTGGCCATGGGGATTTAATGGTTCCGTTACCCCGTTATTGTACCGTCAATGGCATTCCCATTACAGAGTTATTAGACCCCCAAACCATCCATAAATTAATGGAGAGAACCCGTAAAGGGGGTGCAGAAGTGGTTCAATTATTGAAAACAGGAGGAGCTTATTATGCGCCAGCTTCTGCTGCTTCTATCATGGTCGAAACCATTATACGGGATCAATCTCGTTTGTTGCCAACGGCCGCTTATTTACAAGGAGAATATGGATTAAATGATATTTATATCGGGGTTCCTTGCTTTTTAGGTTGTCGTGGAGTTAAGAAAATATTAGAAGTGAAATTAACCTCACAGGAACAAGAAGCCCTGCATATTTCTGCTAACTCCGTTCGGAAGAATGTCAATCTTGCTAAGATAAGTGTTGGTATCAAGTGACATCCTCCCCAACTAAATCACCGATTATAGTTGGGGCTTCCCGACTCACGACGGGATATTTCTGCCCACAGAGGCTTCATGCCTCTACGCCAGTTATCTAGGCTCATCGCCCCCGACACCTCGACTTGACAGACAGTTTCCTTTCCTCTGA
>JASJDD010000223.1 GCA_030065735.1 Crocosphaera sp. | reverse complement strand
TGGTTGAGGTTTCTGCCAAGGAAGAGGCTCATCTTCTATTATCTCACGAGATAACCATAATTGCCATGTTAAAATTGGCATTAAATGGCTCCATCTCTGACCTTTTTCTGTGGTTCCCAGTTTGGCTTTAGTCCAATGTAATCTTTGTTTAAGAAATCTATTCCAGTGTTCAATAGCGAACCTTCTTAAATACAATTCCCAAATCCATTTTAAAGAAAGTATTTCATCGCCAATCCATGCCAACCAGATCGGTTTAGCTGTTCTTTGAGATAACTTTTTCCCTTTGCGTTTAACTAATATTATGGTCATCGGATAATCAGGAGATTGGTAGAAATGAAAATTATGCCATCTCGAAATTTCTATTATTCCCCAAGTTGGGTCATCAATCTCAATAACTTCAACAGGATCTGCCCAAGTTTCGGGGTCAGACAATTTCATTTTATCCCCATGTTTTCTAGGTCTTCCCTTTCCTTGATATTTTGGAGGTTCTGCATAAATACAACGATTAGGTCGAATACGCATGAGTTGATCAGCATTAATTTCTGCTGTCGCTTTGACAAAGGGAGCGCATCCGTATTCACTATCCCATATTGTTATTGGTCTTTGTTGAAGATGTCTGCAGACTTGTTTAAGTTGCAAAACGGCTCTAGAAATTGGGGTTTCATGAGAAGAAATTCTATCATGACGTAATGGTAATGCCCAACTTCCTTCCTGTTGTGGTATCCATGCCAGTGTACTATAACCATGGCCTAAAGTGATAGGTTTCCCTGAGATAACTTTCGCACCATGTTCATAAGTTCTATCTTTTAAGGTTGGGGCTTCTGTTCGAGGCCAAGGTGTATGATCCCCCACTAAAATGATTCTCTGTGATGCAGTTGGTTGAGGGATTTCAGTGATATAACGTCTCATCAATTTATGAGCTTTTGGTCGACAATCATTGATCGCCTCGTATAAACTTGGCCATTTTCGACGGAATACTGGTGAGAGGGATAATTCGGCAAAAGAATACACATTCCTGGTGACTAAAACCGCATCCATTAAGTCGAAAGTGCTATCTTTGGCAGGCCCTAACAGTTGATAGACTTCGTTTCTAAAATTCTCAAGTTTTCTAGCAGATTGATTCAAGGTTTTTGATTATTCACTAATTTTACCTCATTATCTCTTTCTTTTCACCTCCCGTTTCCTAGACTAGACTGTACAGTATGAGGGGGGGGCTTTAGTCGAACCGGCATTCTGACTCACTCCGAAAATTAGCGATCGCCGATCTAATTAGACTAGACTGTACGGTATGATTTTTGGGTAGTTAGTCTAAACTCCAGGCTTATTATCGTTCATATCAAGTGTAATTAAATGAGTGAGTTTACCAATTTCAGGAGGTAAATTTTTTAGTTGATTAAACCTCAAAGAAAGTGAAGTAAGATTAGTTAGTTTACCAATTTCAGGAGGTAGATTTGTTAGTTGGTTATCAGATAAAGAAAGTGAAGTAAGATTAGTTAGTTTACCAATTTCAGGAGGTAGATTTGTTAGTTGGTTATCAGATAGAGAAAGTGAAGTGAGATCAGTTAGTTTACCAATTTCAGGAGGTAGATACTTT
Organism: Crocosphaera sp.; assembly: GCA_030065735.1. Classification (GTDB taxonomy): domain Bacteria; phylum Cyanobacteriota; class Cyanobacteriia; order Cyanobacteriales; family Microcystaceae; genus Crocosphaera. Next base: position 6,280 of record JASJDD010000223.1, on the reverse strand, counting down.
ACCCTTTTAAATGAAAGATCCAAGGATGTTATTTTATCCCTTGCTGCTTCTTCAATAACCTGTAATAATTCTTCTTCTGTCATATCAGTTACCAGTTGTCAGTCATCGGTCATCAGTTTAGTAGGGTGGGTTAGACGGGTATCATTTAGGTTATAGTTAGGATATAAAAATCCGTTGTAACCCACCATTTTAGTTAAAATAATCCACTACAATTTTTATAATTATACATCAGTCATCAGTTACAAGAACATAAAGAAGGTGAATCATGAAATATCATTACAGCATGATCATTCAATGGTCAGAAGAAGATCAACTATTTTTAGTTCATTTACCTGAGTTTCCTTGGCAACAATTTCATACACATGAAAAAACGTATAAAGAAGCTGCTAGAAATGGACAAGAAGTTATTGAGACTTTTGTAGAAATGCTGATAGAAGAAAATCAACCTTTACCAGAAGCTAGAATATTACCAACAAAACCATTAGAAATTGCTTAAAAATTAAACATGATTTTGATTCATTTCCCAATCATCAGGAGAAATAGCCGATTCACTCCGATTAGCTAAATAAGCATAAGGTTTCATGTTTGTTAAAGGATTAACAGGAAATTCTTCTTTGGTAATAGATTTATCTTGTTTAAGCGTATCAAGAAAATCACTGACTAAAACAAGCTTTTCATTAGATAATTGTTCTAACTGCTTAGCAATTTTTTGACGTAATTCTGGATAATTCATTTTAAGTTTAGTTGAGTGGGTGGGTTAGACGAGTATAATTTAGATTATGACTATAATATAACAATCCATCGTAACCAACCATTTTAGTTAAAATAATCCACTGCAATTTCTATAATTATACATCAGTCATCAGTTACAAAATAATTAAGTTTTTAATTTGCCCACCCTACCATTTAAACATTTTATTTACTAATAATGCTGACTATCATTAGTCATTATAGGTTCAATTAATTCTAGTAACTTAGGTATATCCTGTTGAATAACATCCCATAAAGTATTTAGATTAACTCGATCATATTGATGAGTTAAGATGTCTCTCATTCCAGCAATATCTCGCCAAGGAATATGAGAGTATTGTTTTCTAAACTCTGGTGATAATCTTTTAACAGCTTCTCCGATGATAATAACTTGATAGAGGATAGCTGATTGTTTTTCTTAATTGATAGCTAAGGTTTTTTGATCGATTCTTTCAGAAAATTTTAAAACCTTTTTTCCCGCTTTAATGATATCAAGTAATGAGGCTTTATCTCTGCTCATAAATAACTTGTACAGTGTTCAAAATTTCCTGTTTACGAATCCAATTTTCACTATTTTCGACTGATTCTTGTACAACAACATCCACTGATCTTTGAGTCATATCTTCTAAGTGATGTTTCAATCTTGCTAACGTTAGTAAACCTTGTCTAGCATTAGGATTAAATTTAATTAAAATATCAATGTCACTGTTTTCATCAAAATCATCTCGTAAAATTGAACCAAATAAAGATAGTTTTTTAATGTTCCACTGTTCACAAATATTAGCAATGTCTGTTCCTGAAAGTTTAAGTCTTTGTTGAATCAAATTAGAGTATTTTTTTTGTATTTTCATAAGTTTTAGGTTGAGTAAAAGCAAGATACAGTATAAAACTACTCTGAATGCTCTTTGTTTAGTTTTGTTCTAAAAAATTCCTCCATTTCCTCCGGAGATAGATCAGATGAGTAGCCCATATTGGTATCTAAATGACCTAGCTTTTCAAAAAAACTATTTCAAGCTTCTTGATCATTTCTGTTAGATAAAAGGTACTCTTTGAGTTCAGCACGATTCATATTTTTATAGTTGGGTTTCATCATCAATAAGCCTCCAAATTGCATTAGGAAAAATCACAATTTGTAATTCTTCATTATGCTCATTTCTAGCCAAAATAAAAATGGTTTTTTTGAATGTAATTAATTTGATTATAGCGCAATCCCTTAAAATATTACTAAAACTTATTCTAAACTTATAAATTATGATTTATTTTAATTGTTTTTTTTTGCTTAATATCTCGTTACAAAAACTAGCTTTTTCCTAATTTTCCTAAAATTTGCCCAAAAATGAGACCTTGAAGTTATGTAAATTTTCAGAATGTGCTATCTTAAAGTAGGATAGCTAAATTGTGTCTAAAATTTACGTAATAATTCCTGAAACCCTTATAAATAGGTACTTTTATTTTTTATTTTTCCCAAAAAACGCTTTTACCCTACTGAAAAAGGCAGTTAATACAAAAATACTATATATAAATATTTGTAAATTAAGCTTGACAAAATAAAAATAATTAATCAAGGATATACTGTCAACTATCAACTATTAACTTATTAACTCAAAGGTGATCATGGAATTAAGTTAAGAAAGTGTAGCAATCAAGTTTATGAAGGAAATGTTCTGATGAGTAAACTATTACAAAAACTAATAACCTTTGATGAGTTTATTGAATGGCTACCAGAAGATAGACGCTACGAATTACATGAAGGAAACATTATTGAAATGCAGCCGACGGGAAAACATGAAGAAATTACGGCATTTTTAACCGAAGAATTAACCTTGGAATACACAAGAATGAATTTACCTTATCGTATTCCACCTAAAGCATTAATCAAATTAAATAATAAAGAAACGGGTTATAATCCAGATTTATTAATTATTGATCGCCGACAGTTAAAGTCGGAACCCTTATGGGAAAAAAAATCAACTCTCATTGATGGAAAATCAATTCCTTTAGTGGTTGAAGTGGTTAGTACAAACTGGCGTGATGATTATGGTTATAAACTCATTGATTATGAAGCGATGGGTATTGGTGAATATTGGATTGTGGATTATTTAGGCATAGGAGGAGTTCGTTTTATTGGACAGCCAAAACAACCAACCATTTCTATCTATCAATTAATTGATGGGGAATATCAAGTGCAACAGTTTAGAGGAGAAAAGTTAATCAATCAATCTCTCGTTTTTCCTGAACTAAACTTAACAGCAAAACAAGTTTTTCAAGCCCAACGATAAAGTAATTTAGAATAAAGAATAGCATAAATAGTTATGAATTATTAAGGATTTATGGTGGGCATTGCCCACCCGACGAATTAAGCTAAGACTAACTGTTGTTTCTTGTCTTCAATAGGTGCAGATAAAGCCTCTTCTAAGTCAGCTTTCCCTAACCTTTCTTCTAAAATTTTCATCACTTCTCTACCAAAATCGTTGGGGTTTCGTTGCCAAGCTTGTAAGCAAACTTCCCCAAAAAATGACCCCAAGGGTTCAGGGTTCCATAACAACTTTTTCGCTGTCCAAGGCATTAAACTCATGGGATTATAATCGGGTTTAAGGATGTTATTATCAAAGGCATATTGTTCTAAATGGGTGTGAGGTTGTAAGCCAATGAAAAAGATAGCTGGTTCGACTTTATCTACCCCAAAAATAGCTTCTAACTCTCGATGATAGGCAATGGTTTGACGAATAGTATCAAAGGTTTCATCGATGACATTAAAGGAGTAATTAACGGAAACTAAATCATTAAAGCCTGCTGCTTTTAAATCTCGACAATTTTGCAAGACAGTGCGTAAATTGTAACCCATACGCATTTTACGCACTAATTCTTGGGAACCGCTAGTAATGCCAATTTCAAAATAATTCATCCCAGTATCTGCCATCAATTTACATAATTTTGGGTTTAAATTATCAGCACGAATATACGCAGCCCAATGAATATCTGTCATCCCAGAGGCTAAGATTTTTTCTAATAATTCTTCAGTATCTTTCATGAAACGACGGGCCGGAATAAATTGTGCATCGGTAAACCAAAAATTACGAATTCCCCGATCATAAAGTTGGCGCATTTCTTTGACTACTTCATCAGCCGGGTTGATTCTAACTTGTTTACCTTCCACTACTGTATAAACACAATAACAACAATTATGGGGACAACCGCGCTTGGTTTGTACCCCAATATAAAAGTCATTTTCTTGGAAATAGTAGTTAAATTCTGGCCAAATTGTTTCAATATAGTCGTAGTTACAAGCTGTTTTTTCTAGGGGAGTTGGGGACTCGTGAATTAAGCGATCGCGGGGTTCTTTTTCCCCGACAACATAACATCTTTCATCAGAAAAATCTTGACCACTGAGTAATTTTTGTAATAAAGTTTCTCCCTCTCCAACCGAAACAATTGTCCTTAAAGGTAGCTGAGTTTTTAACTGTTCATAGAACACACTAACTGCCCCACCTCCAACCACTAACCTTGCTTCAGGATGGTATTGTTGCGCCCGCTTTAAACCCCGCTTAATTAGCCCTAAATTACGCCAAAGTTCGCCGTAATAGGCAGTTGTCACCTTTAACCCCCCTAACGCCCCTCGCAGACGGATAAAAGGGTTCTGAGCATAGTAAAATTCAAAGGCGTTTTGTAAGGGGTTACCTCCTCTTCCTCCTACTGGGGCATAAATTTGAATATCTCGCCAGGAGAATACGAGTAAAGTAGGCTGAAATTCATCAATACAATTATCTAGGGCTTTTTTGAAGTCTAAGGGGGGAACAGTTCCTAAATCGAAGATTTTTTGCTCAATTTCAGGAAATAACTTATGAACGTGATCCGATAAGTAAACAACGCCAATAGGAAAGATGGGGTTACAGGGTAGGCGACAGTAAAGGATGCGCTGTGTCTTGGTCATGGTTATCTTAAAATTTCGCTTTGTTATGGGTTGGCTTTAGCAGCGATCGCCATTGTTCCTGTTGCAGTCCAGTTGGGCGATCCCCGCTTTTGTAAAGTTATTTGTCCTTGCTCAAATAACTGAGAAGTTGTAATATATCTTAACTTTAACCATATTTTTACCAGTCAGCAAGTCGATTTTTGAAGAGGCGATCGGCTAATACTGGCTTAAATAGGGCTTTTTACTTAGGTGAGAATACTTGAAAAATGGCTTCATTAAAGTCGAGTATATTATACCATAATACTGTAGTAATATGCCGTAGTCTGTAAGAAAAATATTGAATGTAATATTGATTACAGCTAACGGGGATCACGGAGTGCTAGGGTAAAGGGGAAATGAACAATCAGAAACTAAATTGCCTCAATTATTATGGCTCAGATCCTTGATCCCATTCCAACTGGGCAAAGAAATGTACTACTTTGCTGCTATGTAAACGCGACGAATCACATTCAAGTTGCTCGTATTACCAACATAGAAAATTGGTATTTTGAGCGGGTTGTTTTTCCAGGACAACGCCTTGTTTTTGAAGCTTTACCCAAGGCACAACTGGAAATTCATACAGGAATGATGGCTAGTGCTATTCTCTCGGATACCATTCCGTGTGAACGTCTTTGTATAAGTGATGGAAGTGATGACGAAATAGAGGAAGAATTTGTTTCTGTTACTGCTTCTACTGATAAAAAACAAACCATACAAGCAAGTGATAAACACAATTATCCACTCTCTAATTTAAAAGCTGCATTAGTTTAGAAGATCGAATAATGACAATTCATCATTGAAAAATTCTAGCTGAGTTTGCCCCATTGGGGCTTTTTTTTTTAGTTATCAGCGAGCAGTCATCAGTTATCAGTTATCGGGTAAAATGTTAGGGGATGACAGAAAATAAAAGAGTTAAGAAAAATTAACTATTAACTATGAATTTACCATCTTTTTTATGGCTATGGAAAATAGCTGCTTGGTCAATGGGTTTATCTTTATTTGCCTACTTCTTATTAGGGATATCAGGGGGATGGATGTTTTATCGCCGAAATACTCAAGATTCTCCTCCGTTATGGTTACGTCCTATCCATTATATTATTGGGGCGATTATGGTGGTGTTAGTGTTATTATTATTGGTAATTGGTTTAGTAGGAACATTAGGACATTACGGTAGTTTAGGCCATTCTTCTCATTTAATTGCTGGATTATTAACTGTTATTTTAGTGTTAATTTCTGCTACTGCTGCGACACAAATTAGTCCAGAAAAACCGAGAATGCGCTTGCTACATATTGGAACAAATATTATCTTATTTCTTAGCTTTGCTATGGTGAGTTTAACGGGTTGGGGTGTTGTACAAAAATATTTGCCTTAGCTGTGAAATATTTATCCTAATGTCGCCATTCATCCCTAAAGTTCCACAACTTAGGGATGAATGGCGACCAATAAATAAATTGACCGAAGGGAATCCATACAGAAAAATGATGTTGACCCTAAATTTACGTCTCAAAAATGCTCCCATTGTGGACAGATTCATCAGGAAAATCGCCATAAAGAACGTTTTTTGTGTCTTAATTGCGGTT
>JASJDD010000222.1 GCA_030065735.1 Crocosphaera sp. | reverse complement strand
TTAACGAAGTCAGAAGTCAGAAGTCAGAAGTCAGAAGTTCCTCACTACGTTCCGGCGCTATCGCACAGAAGTTGTTTTTGAGACAAACATTTACGCTCCGTCTCAAAAACTGTTCGCCTTCAAAGGCGGGGTTTTAGACCCAATTATTTTCGATAAGTAGTCGGACATAAATAAAGTGAACTGTCTTAAGAAATGTAAATTACTCCATAGCACCTCCTCCTCTGCTTCCTCTGCACCCTCTGCCTCCTCTACTTAACTTAAACGAGTAACGTTTATTTTTGTCCAGGTACTTAATCCCCTGATCCAAAGATTTAAAAAAGAAGAATTTATGGATGTTCTGGTACTAATAGGTTTCCCAAAAACTCAATTAAAATAATCATTCTTTTTTGAAAATTGGAAATTTATAGCAAATCTGCTCATTCAGTTTTAATAATGGCCAGTTCTTGAGCGAGTAGTTGAGCCATATCTTCTTCAGAAAGTTCTCCTAAAGAGGTTGCTTCTTTAATTAATTCATGAGAATCATTATGGAAATTGTTAATTATATTAATGGTTTCAAGGGGTTGAGATGGCCTTAGAGTTTCTTCTCCATTGGATAAGCTCATTTCTCCCTTGCCTAAGTGATTAGCGACTGCTTCAATAGAAGGGAAATTCCAGGCTAAGGTAGGGTCGATTTCCTCTCCTAACCATTGACCGAGGGCTTGGGCTAATTCCACCGCATTGACGGAATCTAGTCCATAATCAGCTAAAGGTTTTTTGGGATTAATGGTTTGTGGGGCTAAGGTTAGGTTTTGAGTCAGCCAATTCATCATCCATTGTTGAATTTCCTTAGCTGTGGCTGGCGTTAAACTCTGGGAATTTTTAGAGGACTGATGAGACAGTTGGGGTTGAGATTCCGTTTCTATTGCTTTCCAGACTCCCACCGTGTTTAAACTATCATCTAAGAAACCTTGCTTACAAGCGTGACGCTGAATTTTTCCACTAGAGGTTTTAGGAATACTAGCGGTTTTTAGAAGTAAAATGCCATAAACTTGTAATTCGTGGTTATTAAAAACAGCTTGACGAACGGTACTAACAATTTCTTCCCTATTCAGTTTTCGTAAATAGCTTCTTTCTACCTCTTGGGCAATCACTAATTGTTCCCCTTGGTTGGTTGTAACTGAAAAAGCAGCCCCACAACCGGCCCGTAAAGCAGGATGACTTTTTTCAACAGTTAATTCAATATCTTGAGGATAGTGATTACGACCCCGAATAATAATTACATCTTTGATGCGACCGGTAATATAAAGTTCTCCCAAATGGAAAAATCCTAAGTCTCCAGTCCTCAAAAATGGGCCTTCGTGACTATCCGCTAAATAAGCATGAAAGGTTTCTTGGGTTAACTCGGGACGATTCCAATATCCTTGTGCAACGCTTGCCCCTGCTACCCAGATTTCTCCCACTTGGTTGGGTTGACAACGGGTTTTTGATTGGGGATCAACAATAATAATTTTATCAAAAAAGCTTTGTCCGCACCCCACTAAGGTTTGACTATCCGTATTGTCCGCTTCTGTTGATTCGATTCTATGTTGTCCTAAGGCTTTGAGATTAATTTTATGAAATACAGGAGGGGCTGTTTTTAATCCACCAGAGACAAATAAGGTGGTTTCAGCCATACCATAACAAGGATAAAATGCTTCTCGACGGAAACCATAGGGAGCAAATTTTTCAGTAAACGCTTCTAGGGTTTCTGCTCGAATGGGTTCAGCACCATCAAAGGCGACTGTCCAACTTTTAAGATCAATATCTGAACATTGTTCAGGAGTAATTTTACGCACACATAAATCGTAGGCAAAATTAGGCCCACCACTGGTGGTTGCTTGATAACGAGTAATCGCTTGTAACCAACGAATCGGCTTTTGTAAGAAAGCAACAGGAGGCATGAGAATTGAGGGAATTCCTAAATATAGAGGTTGAATGATATTTCCGACTAATCCCATATCATGAAATAATGGCAACCAACCGACAAAAACTGTCTTTTGAGAATGTCCCATCGCCATCTGAATTAAACGTTCATTGTGTAACAAATTTTGATGGCTGACCATTACCCCTTTAGGATTTCCAGTTGACCCTGAGGTATATTGGAGGAAAGCAATCGTATCTTTGGTCAGTTCTGGTTTTTTCCAGTTTGCCCTAAGTTGGCTGGGAACATCCTCGGTGGCTAAACATTGAACATTTTTTAATTGAGATTCTTCAGCAAAGCGACTTTGGATTTTCTCTAGCAACTCATTGGTGGTTAACACTACGTTAGCTTGAGAATCTGAGATGATTGACTTTAATCTTTTAAAATTATGATTTGAACGAGGTGGATAAGCTGGGACTGCAATGACTCCAGCTGACAAACAGCCAAAAAATGCTGTCAGAAATTCTTCACCAGGTGGATATAACATTAAGGCTCGGTCTCCAGGCTGTGTTATAGACTGAAGAGAAGCCGCAATACTCTGTACTTTATGTTCTAATTGTTGGTATGTCAAACGACTTGATTCAGATTCTCCATCTTGTAAAAAGAGATAAGCAGTCTGTTCAGGTTTTTGGTTAGCTTGATAACTAAGTAAATCTACTAATGTTGATAATTTCTCGACCTTATTTCTACTAGAATTTTCCAGTATTTTCATCAATTTTTCTCCAATGTATCAGGAAGGAAATGTTGTTGGTTACCTCCTTATTTGTACTTGAAACGATTAGGCTGAGGAAACCGTATATTCATGTAAATCGATTCATTCATCAGTGAACTATACGGTTAGCAAGGATGAATATACGGAAAATGTGTCGTTGAATTGTTAATTTTAGGAGACAGAAAATTGACTGGAGTAGAATTATCTTAGTGGTTAAAGCAAAGAACGAGAAAGACTAAAAATCTTATTTTTAAAAGAGGGTATCTAAATCGGATTTGGTTTAATATCTTAGCTTATCAAAAAAGGAAAGATGAAAAGACAAAAAGTCATAAAAATTAAAGACATAATTTTTAGGGGAAATTATCAGCTTGAGTTATCAGAAGGATGTAGGTAAGGTGGGAATTACCCACCCTAAAATATTAGCCTAATAACTCGCTTGCTCGTTTGCTTAAAGCGTCTGCGGTTAAACCATTAAATTCCATAATTTGTCCGGCACTAGAGGCGGTTTCTCCTCGTTTCCAGGCAAAGGTATCTCGCTTACTATGACTACGTAACATAACAGGTTCTAACATAGCAGACGTACCACCTGTTACCCCAATTAAGGCATCACCGCCGAATAAGTTTTCAAAGCCTTCATCATCTAAGAAATGGCTATCTTTTTCGCTGCAAGTTTCCCAAGCAACGTCATGGGGACGATATAAACGACGGGGACTAATAACCGAAACAATTTTAACCCCAATGCCTTCACTTTCTAGGTGTAAAGCTGCATCAAATACTGGAATTAAAGTCATGTCTCCAATGACAGCAAAAACAACTTTTTTCTTGCCTTCACTGTTATGTAAAATGATGCCTCCATCTTGCAGGGCTTGACGGGTTTGTTCTAAGCTTGTTCGTACAGGTAAGGGTGATTTACTAGCAGTAATGGTTATCCCTTTATTACTGGTTTTTACCGCCCATTGATAACAAACCTGAATACTATTTGCATCGCAAGGAAACAGAGGAAAAATGTTACCATTACGCATCATTCCGGCAAAATAATTCTCAATTTCGGGCCGTTGATGAGTCCAACCGTTGCGGCCTTGTTCTAAGGCACCGGCAGTGAATAAGGTAATGGTAGAAGGAGTGGGACGACGTAACTCGGCCATTGCTTGGGTGACAGTTTGCCATATCGGTAAACCATTAATAGCAAAGGACTCATAAGAACACCATAAGGTTCTCGCCCCAAATAAAGCTAACCCCGCAGCCAACCCTGCACAAGCGTCTTCGCTTAAGGGTTCATACACTTGACCTCCTGGCCCTTGAAAATAAAGGTCATCAACGGTAGGGTGAACAATTTTTAAACCAATATTGATATTATTAACGCCAGAGGCCGCATTACCATCAGCATTGGCAATCACAAAGTTAGGGTCTTTTTTGCCGACATGAACCACTAATTCACCCATAGCGGTTGTGGCAACTTTTTTCTCTCCATGAACTTCATATTCAGTTAAGGGCAACTCTCCCAACTCTGGCAAGGGTAACACTTTTTCTGTTACCACATGATGAGAGGCTGGACCACCTGCTGAGCGTTCAAAGTTAGTACGGACCAGTTGCCAAGCTTCGGGAGATAAAGCTCGTTCTTTTAAAGCGTTAACAATGTAGTCTTTTTCTAAACTATCCCCAGGATATAAATTATGGGATTTTGCGCCCCGTTTATGAACCCCGGCCCCTTTGAGTTGTTTAACAATAAGAACGGTTAAGGTTCCACTTAAGGCAGACTTAGCCGCTTTATCGGTTGCTTCTAATATGGCTTGGGTAAAGGCGAGACGTTTGGCTAGAGAGAACTGGGTACTATCGACATATTCTCCTGCTTGGTTGCTATCGTCATAGTCTTTGGCGTTGACTAAAATCACCTTAGCAAAGCCGTTTCCCTGCCAATAAGCGATCATTTCTTCATTAGTTTTGGTGGAAACCATACTATGATGTTCCTGGGAATAACCGTTCCAAACCAGGATGGGTAAGAAATTAGTGACTTGTGGGAAAGAAGTGTTAAAGTGGGCAAAGCTACTGATAATATAGGGTTCCCCTAAGCCACCATCACCAATGGTGACAGGAAAGAGTACCCCAGGATGTAATTTAGCCCCAGCCATGGCAAAATGTTGTCCTTGTCCTAAGGGTCCTGCTGGGTTGAGAAGTCCGGGTATTTGTCCAGAAAGATGGCCTAACAGTCCGTGCATCTCCCTAAACCGTTCTCCCATCTGTTGCACAGTGGTAATACCCATATTTTCCAGGGAACGGTCTAAAAACATATTACTGTAGAAGCCTGGAGCGTGATGACCTACTTCAGTAATAATGTTTTTGTGGCCTAGCATCACTAAAGCTGCAATGGTGTCAGCGATACTTGCAAACCCTCCAGGATGGCCTGATTGTTTGGTCGCAGCAGTTTGTAGGGTTAAATAACGTAATGCGTCGGCAGCGAGAAGGGTTTGAAAGACGGCTTTGGGGTCATTGGGAGAGGAAATGGCTGTATTGCCTGATTCTATGGCTGCTTCTGCGGTGTATTGTTCGTAGTTAGGTAAATTTTCACCAAAATGTTGAATTCCTTGACAAAATGCGGGGATTGCACTGGCAACTGTCATGTGTGAGTTCTTCCTATATTTACATAACGGCAAGTATTAAAATAATCTTACAGGTTTGTGGGAATTTATTTAGATAATATTAAGGATTTTTAGTCATGGAAATTACTCTATTGAAACGATGTATCGGGGATATTAGTTATATAAATCATTTTAATGATCAACTTAAATGTCTATAAAATAGTCAAAAAAAGTAAAAAAATCTCAGTATAATTAAGGGGATTCATACCTTTAAAAAATTTATTGCATAGATTTAACGTCGAACCCATTGAACCATTTCTATGACTTTATATTCTTTTGAAGAAAAATATCGACGTTTACGACAAGAATTACTCGGTGGGGCGATGGCTTTAGGGGGTGTTTTTTGTCTGGGAACCCTTTGGTATTATGTCATCGAAAAATGGTCATTAACCGAAGCGGCTTATATGACCACGATTACCCTATCTACTGTTGGATTTTCAGAAGTTCGCCCTCTCGATGATAACTCCCGACTGTTCACCATTGTTTTAATTTTGATGGGCGTGATTACCATTGGTTATATTGTAAATCGCTTAACAGAAGCCTTAATTCAAGGTTATTTTCAAGATGGAATTCGACAACGACAGGAGAGACGCTTGATAGACACCCTAGAACATCATTGTATTGTCTGCGGTTATGGCCGTACCGCCCGACAAATCGCTCTGGAATTCAAAGCCGAGGAGGTTCCTTTTGTCATTATTGACTCTCGACCCGAACAAGTCGAAGAAGCCAAACAATTGGGTTATATTGTTATTCAAGGGGACGCAACCCTAGATGAATGTTTGATTAATGCCAAAATTGATAAAGCAGTGTGTTTAGTCTCTGCTTTAACCTCCGATGCAGAAAATCTCTACACCGTTCTCTCTGCCAAAACCCTCAACCCCAAAATCCGAGCCATCGCCCGCGCTAGCACCGAAGAAGCAGTATTAAAGCTACAAAGGGCGGGGGCTGATGCGGTGGTATCCCCCTACATTACAGGGGGTAAACGACTGGCTGCTGCTGCTTTAAGACCCCAAGTGATGGACTTTGTGGATGGGATCTTAACCGGAAGCGATCGCACTTTTTATATGGAGGAATTTTTGCTGGATCCCAAGTTTTGTCCTTGTGTGGGTCAAACCCTCAGCGAAGCGAGATTAAGATTACAGTCAGGGGCTTTAGTTTTAGCCATTCGTCGCTCTGATGGCACTTTATTAGGAGGTCCAACGGGAGAAACTCAATTGATGGCTGGAGACTTGTTAATTTGTATGGGAACCCCCGAACAATTACGACAACTCAATCAAATTTTAGGGCCGATTACCCCTTCTCCTGCTTTGCGGCCACCTAGACATTAGTTGAAAGGATTTCAATTAAAGTTCTTATAAATTATTAACGAATTTCTGCAATAATTTAAGTTGGACTCTGTAGACTGCTAACCTTCGTCTATGAGAAGAGACGAAAATTTTGGTCATCTGCTTGTCTAAAACATGGTTGCCATCATATTCTCTTAAACAACGTACAACCTGTAATTATCGCTGAGATTGAATTCTCAACCTGTCAACTCAACCTAGATCCATCCATAAATCGTTATGACACAAGTATCTGGTTCCTCTGATGTCCCCGATATGGGGCGTCGCCAATTTATGAACTTACTCACCTTTGGAACCATCACTGGCGTTGCTGCTGGTGCTTTGTATCCTGTGGTAAAGTATTTTATCCCTCCCTCTAGTGGTGGTGCTGGTGGTGGTGTTACTGCCAAAGATGCCTTAGGTAATGATGTCATTGCCAGTGAATTTATTGCCAGTCACAATACAGGCGATCGCGTTTTAGCTCAAGGGTTAAAAGGTGATCCCACTTATCTCGTTGTTGAAGGAGATAATGCTATTGCGGACTACGGCATCAATGCTGTTTGTACTCACTTAGGCTGTGTCGTTCCCTGGAATGCCAGTGAAGACAAGTTTATGTGTCCCTGTCATGGTTCTCAATACAATGCTCAGGGTAAAGTCGTAAGAGGTCCTGCGCCTCTGTCTTTGGCCTTAGCTCATGTTAATGTGACTGAGGGTGATAAAGTGGTATTCAGCGAATGGACTGAAACTGACTTCCGCACTGAACAAGATCCCTGGTGGGCTTAGAACAGAATTAAGAATGTAGAATGCAGAATTAAGAATGTTTAATAAATTCTAAATTCTAAATTCTAAATTTTTGATCACTGATGACCCCCTTCACTGTTTAAGAATTACATAATTTTGACTGAGCAATGAGAATATCCGATTTTTCGGCAATTTGGTCTAAGGGTAAGCAAATGTTACTGCGATTTTTCTTGATCGCTCTAGCAACGGTGACTTTATCCATTGGCAATGGTTTCACTTTTAGCCAAGCTGCCTCAGCTTATCCTTTCTGGGCTCAAGAAACCGCCCCAGAAACCCCTAGAGAAGCCACAGGACGCATTGTTTGCGCTAACTGTCACTTAGCAGAAAAACCTGCTGAAGTAGAAATTCCTCAATCTGTTTTACCTGACACAGTGTTTAAAGCTGTGGTTAAAATTCCTTACGATCTCGACTCCCAACAAGTTCT
>JASJDD010000221.1 GCA_030065735.1 Crocosphaera sp. | reverse complement strand
TGTCTATCAAATGCGATAGAAATATTGACAAGTCCACAATAAACTAGCTTGCAACAGTTTCAAGCTCAAAAATAATCCAGTCGATATAAAAACGATGGCCATCTTTTTATACCGTTGATAACTAATCTTGGCTTTTTCTTCTAATTCCTCAGAGGAAATATTATCACCAGCCATACGAATCTTACCCACAGTAATCCTTCCATCGGATAACTGGGTTTTTTCTAAGAGAGTTTTATAACATTTGACTCTCATCAATTTAGCATCTTTTAAAATAGCTCCCTTTAAAGAAACATGACAGAAATCAGCATCCATGAGATTAGCATTGGTTAAGTCAGCATCAGTCAAATTAGCTGTTCTGAGATTAGCTCCTTTGAAGTTAGCCCCTTGTAGATCCGCACCAGTAAAATTAACACATCTAAGCTCACAATTAAAGAAATTACAGTCTCTTAAATCAGTATAGGATAAGTCGAGTCCACTGAGGTCTAATTCAGCCCAATCTCTGTTTTTGAAATTACGGTTACCTTGTTTTAAATCATCAATCAGTTGCTTAACTCTAGGATGTTCAGGGACAATGAGAGGCTCAAAGACTGAGATTTTCTCTAAATTAGTTTTTGATGTGTTCATGATATTTAATTCCTTTTATTAATGAATTGCTTTCTAGAAATTGGTTTAAGACAATGAAGAGAATAGAATTGGCAATTAATTAATTAAAAACTCAGACAACTAGGACAACTACATCCTAGATTATGTTGATTTTTAATCTGAGTTATTAACGGCGGACTTAATTGAGCCAATCCTTGGTTTAATGTCTTAATTTTGTTTGACTCAAATTTTTCAGCTTGGCCTTGCTCTAAATTGATTAATACCATAACCAATGTAATCAGAATTAAGCTTGAAGTAAGGGTTATGAAAAGCTTAGGTTGATACATAGTTAACTCCTCAAAAAATGTTAAAATTCCATTGATAAATAGCGTTCGATCCACTGATCATCTTTGTTAAGTCGGTTAGCGATCGCCTGTAGATGACGAGAGTAATCCTGCTTAGCGTTGTCGGGAGGCGGTTTCCCAAAAACAGCATGACGACCCCAAGCCATCGGTGGAAAATGACCGTATTGATCCTTGAAGGTCATCGCAGCCCAAGTAGGCGCACGTTGTAGATGGTAAGCTCGTTGGAGAAGATCCCGATATTTTTGGAACCGTTCGGCATCTTCCGGTCTTAGTTTGTGTTTGAGGTTCAGGGTTTTAACGATGCGGTTGACCTCAAAGTTATATTTACAATGAGGACAAACCATCTGAAAGCCATAGAGAATAGCACCACAACCCCCTTCAGAGACAGGACAGTTTTTAGAAGGTGACGGTGCATCTCGTTTCCGTCTCGGTTCCTGAAAGAGTTGTATCGAATCATGGTCGATATCCTCGATAAAGCCGTGTTTTTCCACATTCCCCACTAAATCAATGACCAGACAATCCGTTTTGCCCGTTTCAGGGGATAATCTCAGGATACGACCCACCATTTGTGTGTACAAGGATTGTGAGAGAGTTTTACGCCATAACACCGCCACCTCAACCGCACCGACATCAAACCCTTCGGTTAAAGCCATGCAGGAACACAAAACCAAAATCTCACCATCAGCTAATTGTTGGTAAATCTTGCGTCGTTTTTTCAGGGACGTGCGGCCATCGACATGGGCCGCCGGAATACCAGCTTGATTAAAGGCTTCACAAATATGCTGAGAATGGGCAACATTAACCGCAAAAACAATGGTACGGCGACCGTTCGCTAACCGTTGCCAATTCCGTAACCCTTCGGCTATCATCTCAGGGTGGTCATAAGCGATCGCCAGTGCTTTGTTGTTGTAGTCCCCATCCTCATCAATGGTAATGGTGGTATTTTGGGCTAAGTCGGCTCCAAAATAGGACGGTTTAACTAAATATCCTTGATTGATCAACTCATTGGGCATAGGAGCGCAAACCAAGGAGGAAAAGATGTCACCCATATTCTCTTTAGGGTTTAATCGCCAAGGTGTGGCTGTAATGCCCAAATAGAGAGCAGAGGGGTGAATTTTAGTGATCATTTTGCGAATAACCGATGAAAATGCGGTAATATGACATTCATCGAGAATGGTCACATCCACTGGCCATTCTTGCCACCAGTCACGGGATTCCATCGTCTGCACTGAAGCAATTTGAACTAATGCTTGTTTATTTTCTTCCCATCCTGATTTGATGAACCCGCATTCTAAACCAAACTTGGCAAATTTATCGTAGGTTTGCTGTACAAGGATGTCTCGATGCACCACAAACAAGACTCGACGAATACGGCTAACCGCATCCGAAACAATTTGAGAAGAAATAATCGTTTTACCGGCCCCCGTGGGAGCGACCCCTAAAATACGCCCATGCCTTTCCTTGATTTTCCGATAAACATCTGTAATAAACTGTTGTTGGTAAGGACGTAACTGAATCACAGGTGGTTGAACGGCAGTGGCTATCACGACGCACCCCCTGCTGTTTCTACGGGATTGGGCAGCCAAGTAAACGGTTTCTGAGAAGACGGTGGGGGTTCGGACGTTTCAGGGTGTTCATCCCCAGGTAAGGGGAGAAAAGCGGCCGCCGCTTCACTACGCCGTTTCATGTCTGAGGCGGTAATCTGACATTGAGAGGTTTGTTCAATCAAACGCCGACGGATATGCTCAGACCAAAGACGTTCCGATTCAGTTACCGTTGCCTTAAAGTATTCTGTGGCCTCTACTTTTTCTTTAATAGGGACATAAGCTTGACCTCGACTCTTAAACCCAGGCGAAATGGTAATGCGTTCCCCCTGGTCGAATTTCAGTAAATCAGCCGGGTCTAACAGATTGCGGGCTTGATTTTGGTCAGAAATATTGGTAGAACCGCCCCCCTTGCCTTTACTACGGGACTTCTGTTTAAACTCAATCTCTTCTTGTCCAAGATAATCCGAGAATAGCTTAGCGGAATCGTATTCTTGAGGGTTATAAATCATTTTTGTAGCACAGCCACCCCAAATGGACTTTGTTAGCTCTTTTCCATACATCTGTTCGAGTTGAACAATATTTTGAAAAGCTATGGTAGTACATAAGCCACGAGAGCGCATCTCATTGAGCCAGTTGACAATACGGGGTAAGTTAATAGTGGGAGCTTCATCAACCACCAATGCAATCCCTTCATTCCGTTTAAAGGAGACATTACGGGTGACGATGAGATCGATGAGGGTGGCACAAGGGGGAACCAGAACATCTCTCAATTCTGAATCTAATCCCACCACAATCATTTGCTTGCGGCCCAGTTTGGTGGGGAGGGTACTCTGACCACAAAAAGCACTGAGGATTTTCGGCTTCATCAAAGAGGTAAAATTGTTAGAAGCCACCGCAATGATACTCGCCACCGTCTTCTCAGAAGAAGCTGAGGCTAGTAGGGTACTAAAGGTGGTGTAGGTGAGGAAATTAATCTTATCTCGATTATGTTTAATCCGTTCAGGCAGTTTCGGTAACGATAGCAGAGCTTGGCACATAATCAAGTCAGGATATTCCGTTTCTAATGCCAGCATGAGGATACCCTGTACTAATTGCTCCGCCGCCACACTAAAGAACTGATCTGACTCTTTTTGCCCTGCTTTCTTAAAATTCCGATTGAGAACTTCGGCAAATTGAGCCGCCATCATCGAGGGGTCATCTCGTGGAATAAAGGACAAAGGGTTGCAGACATGAGACTCATCAAAACCAGGGGCAAAAACGAATAACTCATAGCCTCGCTTAGCTGCTAAACCTGCTATTTGTGAGGTCAGATCAGGGTATTTAAAGTCATAGCAGATGATGGGAAGTCCTTGATCTAACAAAGAGTATATGAGGGGAAGAATACCCACATAAGTCTTTCCGGTACCAGGACCGCCCATAATGGCACAACCCCGTTGTAAATCGGTTAAGAATAAGGGGGTCTGTTTTTTAGAGATTTCCCCTGGACGGGATAAACAAACGGCAACTTCATTATGTTTCTTCCTTTCTATTTGCTTAAGAGCTTGATTCATCGCTCGTTTTCGGTCTTTTTCCGTTCCCCATCGCCCTTTGGCTAACTTATTCTTTTTTTTCCCTCCTCCTTTATTTTCAAAGAAGGTTAACGCGGCTAACCCTAAACCACAAGCTAATAAGGCATAAGCTGCTGGTGAAGAAAACAGATTGTTAATAACTGTTTCTGTTGAAGATGTGGTGTTGGATGGGGTCTGTGTTTGTATAAAATAATAAGACTGGTTGTTTTTTTCTAACATTTCTGATTCCTCACACTTTCTCCAATCAAGCAACTTCTAATACTTCTTTTTCTTGAGTTCGTTCCTGTTGTCTTCCCCTCCTATTTTGTTGATAGTTATTTAACTCTTCTTTCATCTCATTTAAAGCGTTAATGTCTCCTTTTTCAAGATTATTAGTTATGATCCGTCCCGTGTTAGCATCATAGTTAAATAACACACCCCTTTGAGCATCAGTTACTTTTATACTGGCATCTTTCTCTTGTTGGAATTGATAAGTACCCGTTGTGAATTTCTGATTTTCTTGATTTTTAGCTCCAAATTCTTGAAGTAGCTTTTTACTGGTTATTAAGGTATTTAAACCGTTTAAATCTCTTTGTCTAGCTTGTTCATTCCGAAAAGGACGAACGAAGGTATTGACGGCTCTAGAAATTGGTTCAGGCGTTTTTTGTCTCACAAAATCTTTAACTCTTTGTAATAACCCAACTTTCGTATTCCTCGGCGCATTTTTCGTGGCTTCTGCTAGTTTATTTTTGTCTTGATTATTATTAACAATAATAATCACTGGACTATTTTTATTAGGGACTTGTTCTAGAGCTTCCCTGACTAAGTTAGGCTCAATGCCTTGTTTTGAGAGAGTTTCTGGCTCAAGGTCGGGTGAGGTTTGTTTCTCGTGAGCCGCCGTTTTTGGCTCAATTTGTAATGGTTCATTAGCCACTTCTATCTGGGTAACTTGAACTTCTTTTTGATTATTGTCTTTCTCTTGAGACTGCTCAGGATTTTCTAGGGTGATTTCTTTGGGTTTCCTATTAATAGTCTCTTTCTCTTGAGACTCATCCATATTTTCTATAGGAATCTCTTTGGGTTCTCTATTAATCGTCTCTTTCTCTTGGGACTCATCCATATTTTCTATAGGAATCTCTTTGGGTTCTCTATTAGCAGTTTCTTTCTCTTGGGACTCATCCATATTTTCTATAGGAATCTCTTTGGGTTCTCTATTAGCAGTTTCTTTCTCTTGAGACTCATCCATATTTTCTATAGGAATCTCTTTGGGTTTCCTATCAGCAGTTTCTTTCTCTTGAGAACTTCCTTGACTTAATTGACCTACCAATTCAGCTTGTAAATCATTTTTCTCTACTACACCATTTCTCACTTCTAATATCGGTTTATTATTCACTGTAATGGTAATATTTGATTGAGAGTTGATTGAATCTCCTACTTTCATTTGTAGAGCTTGGTTAATAAGCTCAAGTTGCTCTTTTTTCAACTGATTGACTTCTGGATTAGCCCCTTCTCTACTTTGATATTTAAGCTCATCCCCCACATAAATATTGACATTAGCTGGTTCATCTAATTCAATTTTCAAGTCTTTTTTCAACGAGGGATTCTCTTTAATCTTTTTCAAAATTAGTTGAGTTAATTGAGCCGCTAGAAGAACGGTTTTTCCTTGAATTTCTTGAACGTTATCTCCTGTAGCTTTGATTTCTGGTTTAGCTGAATCAGTTAACATTTCGTCTTTTCCTTTGTCTTGATTGTCGGGTTTTTGTGGCTTTTTAGAAGTTTTTGAACGAGGGGGGTTCTGTACAGAAGATGTCGTTACTTCTGTCTCCTCTTTTTCGGCTTTTCCATCTTTTGTTATGACTGAGGATTCAGTGTCTTGTCTCGCCTCAGATTCAATCACCTCAACTTTTTCTAAGTTTTCTACTGACCAAAGAAAAGTTGAATGATCTTCTTTTTTTAACTCAATCATTTCTTGACCTCCTCTGAGATGAGAAGGAGCATTTACTGTCACTTCCATCCCTGTTTGAAGGTTTTTTACCGCCCCAGGAACATAACCCAGTTTGACTTTATCCCCTATATTGAGTTCATGAGTCGGTGTATTTTCTTTCGAGATTTCTGTCTCTTTTTTTTTTAACTCTTCAATAGTTGGAGGAGTTAGGATTTTTTCTGTAGCAAGTCCCACTGGACTAATCACAGTAAATGACTTGGGCTTTTCTACGTTTCTGGCATTCCATGCCCAAGCTATGGATTCACTTTGTCCTGCATTTTTTATTTGTAAAGACACAGAATGAACTTCTTCAATAGTTGTGGGATTTTCTATTACTAGAGGTTCGTTATTTTTGGGGGGCTTAATTTTCAACCTACTTTTCTGAGAGGTTAAAGGTTTAGCTTCATAATAATCTGATTGTTGACGTTGTTTTAATTCTTTTTCTTGCTCTACATTAGGTTTTAAGTCTAATTGTGGTTTTCCTTTTTCTTCCCACCAATTTAGTAAAGTTTTTATTCCATCTATTTCTGGATTCGATTCATTTTTTTCTACCCAAAAATAACGATTACCAACCAGAGGACGCGCCCCGTCGTCCATTAGTTTATTGGCTACAACTAGCA
Source organism: Crocosphaera sp. (assembly GCA_030065735.1). GTDB lineage: Bacteria > Cyanobacteriota > Cyanobacteriia > Cyanobacteriales > Microcystaceae > Crocosphaera. The sequence continues at coordinate 1,216 of JASJDD010000221.1, read as the reverse complement.
CTGAATAGTTGTTTAATTCTTTAGCCACCAAACTTATTTGACCTTCTGGGGGCCCATAATTGTCATCACTCCTCAGTTCATTGTTAGACACAGCCTTCCGAATTTCTTCAGGAACGGCCTGCGTTTCAAACCCAATTTCTTGCTCAAACCCAGTTGTTATATATTGTTGATGTCTGTCTGACCATTGTGGTTCTAAAAACTTTCGTGAAAATTCTTGGACTTTCAATGTTTTGCCTCCTCAATTTCTCTCTTTTTTTATTGAAGGGTTGCCCCTATTTTCTAAGCCTTTCTCTTGCTGAATTGTTTTTTTTCTCAATAATTTCCCTATCTAGATCCTGAGTCCGATCTAGTAACATTTGATTGACGGTTTGGATGGTGGCAATTTCCCCATTCACTTCCCAGATTGTGGTTTCTAAGGGATAATCTGAGGGCAAATACAATTGAAAGATGACTTCCCCTTCTTTCCAGATTCTCCCCAGTCTTCCATCTAAATACGTCCGTATTTCACAGATATCAGTTGTGGCTGGCAATGGGGGTAAATTCCTGTTTTCTCTTAAGGCTTTTTCTAGATTAATATCAGGAGAAAAATGCCTAAATTGTTCAGTTGTTAATACTTGTCTAGGGTCAACTCCATAAGGGAGTTGTTCCATTATTTGTTGTGTCATTTTTCTGATTTTTAAAAACTCTAAGGGTTACGGTTCTTTGACTTTGCTTAACCGCAGTCTTATCGGCTTTTTCGTCCCTAGCAGACTTTGATGGATTTCGGTTTTTATGTTGAGAAGAGAAGTTATTAATATTATAACTATAATTTTCTCAAAAGACAAGGTATTATTAAGTCTTAATCAAGACCTTTTTCAATGGGGACTCTATATAATTTATTTAGAGTATACTCGGTTCCATCATAACAATAGCGACTCATCAAAATTTCCTGTTCTGAAAGTTCAGGTAAGCCTTTTTCTCTCGATTCAAAATCATATCCAGGTATTTCAAAGCAAGCTGGTACTCCTTCAAAATTTGGCTCAGACACTCTCGGAGTCCCTTTTCCTTGTAACCAAAAAAGCTTATTAAATACTTGTCGATATTTACCCTTTTCTTCTATATAACCAACATAAGTACATCCCCCTGTTGCACCACATAAGGGTAAATGATAAAACATATTACATCCTGTTTCAGGGCATTCAATCATAGGTGTTATGTAGTAGAGTGGTTGAGTTTG